>JAKVCR010000110.1 GCA_022448985.1 Roseibacillus sp. | reverse complement strand
CCTCTACCATGAGCCCTGATTCAGGGTTGGCAGTAAAGGCTATAAAAGCAGCGAGCCATTGATCTGGAGAGCTCTGATTATGATTTGCACGGTTTCAACTGCATGGGCTCGATGGTGTGAGCCCATGAAAACGAGGATCTATCGAATTACTGTCTCCGCCCTGTCAAGGCAGGGCCTCACGAGGGAAATACGAACCAATATTCAATGATTACAGACCCGCGCTCTTACTCTTACACAGAAAGCAACCCCTCTTCGGCTGAGGATTACCACATCTCCCATTTAAGTCAGTCCGGGTGCCCCTTGCACCTTGACCCCAACCTGTCCCTCTCGCCAAGGTTCGAGAGCGGGACTGGCAGACGGAACCCCAAATCATGAATTCTCTCGAGATTGTGCGCCTTGTTCGGAGCAAGAGCGCGGACGAATTGACAATCGAACAAGTATTACTGATCCGCGAGGCGCTGGAAAGCACTCCGGAACTCTATCACCTCCTGGGCGGCGAAGAGGAACTCGAGCAGTATCTGGCCGATGCACCGGATATCAGCGTGCTCTCCGAGAAGGAGAAGGATATAGCCAGGGCCTCTGGGAGCGGACAAGAGACCACGACGCCAATCTTTCGCCGTGTCCCTTGGTTGACGACCTTCCTCCTCGTCCTGCTTCCTGCTCTCGGCTGGATCTTCTTCGGTCCTCACGCATCCAAGGAAAAGGAAGGAAGCGTGACCCGTCTTCCGCAACAAAACTCCAAAGAACAGCGCGCTCCGATCACTGATCAACCGGAGACAGAGAAGAAGGAGGCCACAGCTCCACAGTCCGAAGAACCGCCACTCCCTCCCCTCAGCAATCCCTACCCACTCTTCGAGGACGAAGGGCGCTTCGTGGAAGTCGACGAACCGGCAACGAGCGGAGAATTGCTGGCAGAGCTCATTGAGAACGATCGACACTCCGGACAGCGTAGCGTGCGAGTCGCTCCCAAGAACCGCATGCGCCTGGAGCTTGGCCGAACGCTCTCCATTCGCGGAAATCCTGAAGCAGGGGAGTTCCGCTATCTCAGATTCGCCTTCCGAAAGTTCGGAAGTGGGCGCCTATGCCTGGAACTGGACCGCGAGGAGAGTGCCGGGCCATCAATCCGCTATGATGCCGGCCAGGGGGCGCCCTCCCACGGCAGCGCTCTCCGTGTCTGGGGACTGGAGCTTCCCAGCGAGTGGATCGTGATGACACGCGACCTCTTCGACGACTTTGGCCCTGGGGAGATCAATTCCCTGACTCTCTCTGTTCCCGACGGGCAACATGCGCTTTTTGATCACATCTACCTTTCTCGAACGGAGACAGGCTTCGAGAGGATCGTTGGCGCTCCCTCGGTCGAACAGACCAACGAGCGCGCTCGGCGCGTGCTTGCCTGGAAACCGATCTCTGTCGCTGGCCCCGCCGTCGTGGGGCTTGAATCGAATGGTCACCGCGGAACCGGAGTGCTCATCGGTAAGGATGGTCATATCCTGACCTGTGCACATCACTTTTTCCAGATGCAGGACGAGATCAGCGTTCGCCTGGCAGATGGGCGGCAACTCAAGGGCCGGAAGTTAGGGATTCATCGCAACGCGGATTCTGGACTGATCGAACTCATCGACGACTCCGGCCCGCAAGGGTTAGAGATCAGCACGGACGAGAATCACAGTCCCCAGGATCTCTTTGTCGGTTTTGCGGTGACTCCCAGGTTCAACGATGGCCCGGTTCAGAGCTACATCGCCGAAATCGAGCCGGAGGGGGACAAGAAGATCCTCTGGACGGACTTTGTTATGGAGGGAGCTGAGCTCGGGGGTCCTCTCGTCGACCGAGATGGCCACGTGGTGGGAATTCACGTGCAAACCAGTGCCGACGGCAAGATGGGCTTCGCCAGACTGACCCCCGTGCGCCACAATTGGAAGCGCATCGTAAGCGGAGACACGCTCGGCAAGTGGCTCCCCGGAACGGGTCCAATGATCGGCGTGGTCACTACTGCAATCGGGCAGGGAAGCCGAGTGGACCTCGTTGTTCCCGGTTCTCCCGCGGCCAAGGCCGGCCTCCAGGCTGGAGATCTCATCATCAAGGCGAACGGCCAGGAGGTGCGCAGCTACCTTGACATTGGACGCCAGCTTGCGGGATACAATCCGGGGGAACTCGTTCCCTTCCTGACCACCCGGGACGGTGTGGAACACGCGAGGAAGATTTACCTCATGCCGCGTCAGAACTTTTCAGCTCCGTAAAGGATCATCAAAGGATAGCCCAGAGCAATCCCGTTTAGTGAACAACCAGTGGAAATTCAGCAGCATGATTTCGAAGACAGTCATCTTAAGCCTCGTCATGGTGTCCCTGCTTGGTCCCTCCGGGATACGGGCACAGGAATTCAACCCGGGGCCGCCTGCCCGCGCCTATCTCTTCGATGAAGGACGTGGAGCCGAGACCGCGCCGAAAGGCGAGGGTGTTATCGGGTCCGTTAGCTCACTTATGAACTGGCGCCCAGGGGCGTTCGGCTACGAAGGCGATTTCTGTGTCAGCAACATTAACCGACCCCTAGGTGCGTCCTTGGGACATGTAGCTCTGGATGAAGAATACGTCATCTCAGGTTCCGGGACCATCTCGCTATGGATCGAGTTGAATCCGGCTGTCAATGGTGACGCTTTCTGGGGAGGCCAGCGGGGAGAGGTTATCCTGTCGGCCTTTCCGGGGGCTGACGAAATGAAAATGAACCGGGCTGGTTTCTTCAATATGCCCACCGGAGAACAGGCGACCTTCTCGGCCCACATGGGCGGCAGCACCTGGTATACCCCGTCCAATTACATTGGCGGGACCCCCCCGCGTAACTACCCCACAGCCGGCGGGAACAACACCCCTTACCGGGGATGGCATCATCTCGCCTATGTTTATTCTGAAGATCCCTCCGGGGGGCTCTCCAACTGGCTCTACTGGGATGGGCAATTGATGCGATTGCCGGGATTCGGGGCTACCGTTCCCCCCGCAGCGGACTGGACAAGGACCTGGTCGGCTCCCCTCATTTACAACGGAATCGCCCTTGGGGGCGACCTATCCTCCAACCGCTGGGGACACGTCACAGGCTGGGGCGGGAGCATCGATGAATTCGCGTTTTACCAGCGCGCCCTCTCACCCGGGGAAATTCGCTGGTTGGCTGGTAACAGCATCAGGGACCTGGCCGCCCCCGCCGGAGATCCCTTTGATTTACAGGTCCGAAGAGACGAAGCCGGAATGCTCGAACTCTCCTGGAACAGCAAACAAGGGGAACTCTACAACCTCCGCAGTATGACGGGTCTCTCGACTGAGCCTCTGAAGTGGGCGATCTTCGACGGGAACGACAATCTGGCCGCGACCCCACCCCGGAACACGCTCACCTTCTCCTATCCCGCGGATCCGGAACGTTTCTTCGCGATCGAGGGATTTCCCAAGCCTCCGGTACAAGTGGTGGTCATTGAGGACAACTTCGACGATCGCACCGATCTGGCACCCTGGGCCAATTCCAGTCCTGACGGAAATCCCTGGGAACTCGGTGTTCCAGCCGCATTTCTCGGCCCTCCGGGTGCCTTTAGTCCGTCGAATGCTGTGGGGACGGTCCTGGCCGGCAATTATATTGCGAGCAGTGCCGTGGATACGTTTGTCGTTTCCGTCCTCCGCTCGCCTCCCATTCCTCTGGATGGCATCTCGTCCGGAACCATCTCCTATCAGCGCTATGTGGACATGGAGGACCCCCAGTTTGACTTTGCCACGGTGAACCTTCTCGACGCTGCAGACGTCTCGCTGATCGAAGTGCTTGAGACCGACATTGGCAATGCCAACCTCGATTGGGAGGAGGTATCTCACGAGATCCCCGCCGCGGCGATCGGCAAGACCGTGTATTTCCAAATCGTCTTCAACTCCGATTATGTCGACTCTCTTCAGACCGGCCTGGTCATCGACAACTTCAAGGTGGAAGGGCTCGAGCTTTCACCGTGGGACGAACCCGCAAACAGGATGTAAGCCGGCGTTCTCTTGCCCCTGCACCCGCACTTGGCGGCCTGTGTAAATGATTCCTCACCGTTCGCTCTTCTCGCTACTTCCAGTCACCGCACCCGGTCGGAATGCCATACTAGCCTGGATCGGATAGCTGCAGATACACCCGGAGCTGCCCTCGGGAATGAGAAGGAGCCCGCTGGAGGGGATCATGTTAATCCAGCATCCTGGCCGCGAAACGTTCGCAATTTTTTTCTGTTTCCGATTCTGCAGGTCGAAGGTGGTGGGATGTGAGGCACGATAGTAGAGACGACTCGCGGAGGCCGAAAGCGCGCCACATCCACCTCCGCCGCTGCGTTGGAAAGTGAAGAGCGGTTTTCCGGTCGCGAGCTCGTAGACCTGTGGTTCCACGATGAGCATTTCACCGGTGATCACGGGATGAAGATCCTGTTCGCCGTGCGTGAGATCCTTACCTCGGCCGGTGTCAAAGGTGTGCTGCCATCGCCGTTTGCCGTTGGATGGGTCGTAGACCTGGGTGTCGTAGTGCAGGGTCACGCGCCCACCCTTCGCACTGCCCGGTCCATTACGCGAGTCCACAACCACGAGCTGCCCTGCCGCACAGGAAAGGAAGAGGGTTTGGATTCCGGACTGCGTTTCGAGTGGTTTACGCCAGAGCGGCTTGCCGGAATCCAAGTCGAGGGCAACAATGGTGGCGCCCTTGGATTCGATCAAATCGGAGTAGTGCCACCGTCCTGCCACCCGTTTTGCCTTCCCGCTCGCAACCGTGTCGCCTCGGTCTCCGTCATGGGATCCCGGCACAACCAGCGTCTGTGGGTCGTTACTCTCAAGAAAGAAAATGCGCCCGGCGTGGATACAGAGCGAGGGATTGAAGATTGCCCCGCCTGGGCGGTAGGCCCACTGTCGGGTTCCTGACTTCCGGTCAAGGGCGAAGAGGCTTTCGCTGCACACGATTCGCTGTCGATCACCGTAGGCGCCACTGAATATGCTGACAGTCGCGAGTTCGCGGCGAATTGCCCCTGTGGGTGAAGCGGATCCGATCAGTAACTCGTCGTTCACTCCGCCGATCGCAAGATAGCCCCACTCCTGCGACTCCGAATCGACTGAAAACTTGCGCAGGCGGTTTCCCGTGTTGGCGTCGATTTCAAGACAGTCCGAGCCGGTGGCGGCATAGAGCGAGTTGTCCTTTGCAAGCGCAAGGTTCCCGCCGTCCCGCAATACGGCCACCCGTGTGAAATTCTCGATCTGCTGTTCCCAGAGAATGGTTCCGTTGAAGGCATCGATCCCAAATAGGTATTCGCGACCGGGAACGAAGAGGAAGCCGTTTGCTGCGAGTGGGGGTGGAGCACGGAGGTGACGGTCGACCATGTGGTGGGGACCCGGCGCGCCGAACCACTGTGGGCGAAGGGGCCCATCGGGGAGACGATCGCCCCCGCTCGAGGCACTATTTCCCGGATCGCCGTATATGTGCGTCCATCCACCGGCTGCGGGCACCTCCTTGGCCCGGTGGATCTGGTTGTTCAGGGCCGCGATCCCGTCGTAGGGTCGGAGGAGGCGTTGGACTTCCGCCCCGGGAAGGTGCAGGGAGCGGTGCTCACTGGTCACCAGGTTGAAAATGCCGTCGACATACGGCAGCTTCTCGTAATCGCTCACGTGCTGGATCGAGGGTCGCGTGAGGTTGCGCCAGTTCTTCGTATCCATCTTCCTCCGAAGCGCTGCCACTCTCGATTCATCGCGATCAACAGCCACCACCTGCATCGCAGTGGAGAGGGCCAACTCGTTGATCAGTGCGCCATCCTTGATTCCAACCACGAGGATATAGCCGCGATTACGTGGCAGGATCTTCACCAGGTACTGGCCGACCTTGGTCGGTTTCGTGGTGGGGGGTGCCGGGGCGGGGCTGACCTCCGCCCCCGAATTGCCCTCACTCGAAAAGGAATAGATGCGACCACTCTCGGTGCTCACGAAGAGACGGCCTGCTGCCGCCGCCAGGCTCCGCGCGGGACCATCGACCTCGGCTTCCCAGATTTTCTTTCCGGCCTCGTCAAAACCAGCGACCGATCGACTGCCACCGGCGTAGGTCACCCTGCCAGCGACCACCGGGCCATGCGGATAGCCCTTGATTGGAACGGTCGCGGCAAGGGCATCCGACTTTTGCTGGCGGTGCTTGGAGATCGTTGCGAATGCCCCGCCTCCTGGTGCGCGACCCGTCGAAGCAACCACCTTGCCGTCACGTTCGGTCAGATATCCCTGCGGGCTGATGCCCACTGGTTTCTCGGAGAGAATTCTTCCGGTTCGAATGTCGACCGCGCACTGCCAGCAGCCTTCCGCAGGAAACAGCCCTGCGCCGAAGTATGCCGCGTCATTCTTTACCAGGACGCCGGTGCGCACGGGCCAGAGGCTGATCAATCGTCCGTTGCCCGGCAGGCGTTCGTCACGTGCAGAAGGCGGCCGGGCCTTCCATCGGAGCGCTCCGCTCCTGGCATCGAGACAATAGACTGCCCCGTCGTCGCATCCGAACAGGACGCTGTCTTCCTTCACCGTGGGAGCAAGTCGAATGGGGCCTCCCGCGATGAAGCTCCACTGCTCCTTACCTGTGGCCGCATCGAGGCAGCGCAGTGAATCATCCGCCGATGATCCATAGAAGAGGCGTCCATCTGAGACCACCACGCTGTGAATCCAATCGAAGGTCACGCGCGGCACTTCGGGGGTGAGACGATTGCGCCAGTAGTCGCTGAGAGCGGTCTCCGGCCAGGCCGGAACTGGTTGGTGTGATGGAATGTGCACCCACGAAGCCTGCCGGGAAAGCACGGGAAGCGCCTCGCCAGCCCGTCCACTGCGTGCGTTATCGCCCATCCAGGTGGTCCAGTCCGAGGGTCCGCCCGTCCGCGCGACGGCCACTTCTTCGATGCCGGGAAACTCATCCTTGCGTTTTACAAACCGCTTCGCCAGTTCGTCCTCCGGAAGCACTCGATGCCAGAGCGTGATCCTCTCAATCTTTCCCGTGAAGGGATGGTAATCGTTGTCGTCGCGATAGGCGCCGATCGTGAAGAACGGCGACTCGGGCTGGAGAATGAGCCCG
Source organism: Roseibacillus sp. (assembly GCA_022448985.1). Taxonomy (GTDB): domain Bacteria; phylum Verrucomicrobiota; class Verrucomicrobiia; order Verrucomicrobiales; family Akkermansiaceae; genus Roseibacillus_B. Next base: position 7,498 of record JAKVCR010000110.1, on the reverse strand, counting down.
CTTTGTCCGGTGTGCTGCGCACTCAGTTGTCCGTCGACATAAAGGCGCATCTCCTTGCCGTCGTAACTCGCCGCCACGTGGTACCAGGCTCCCGTGACAAAATTCCCAGCCGCCCGCAGGTAAGTGATGCGCGCCGGCTTCTCCGCCACCAGTCCGAAATAGAACTGGTTGTTGCCGTAACCGAGAACCCAACCACGCTCATGGGTGCCGGTGTCGTGCACTGCGCCCAGGATGCCGCCCCATTCGGTCGAGCGGTCGATCTGGACCCACGCTTCCACCGTCATCGCCTTGGTTGGCAGTTGCGCCTCCTTGACGTCCCGGGAGAGAAGGATCCCCCCGACCTTTAGATTCCTTGCGGAAGGCAGAAGCCGCATGAACTGGAGTTCCCCGTCCCGCTCGAATCGATACTCTCCGATCATCTCCCCCCGGAGCCCCCCTACCGCAGCGCGTAGTTTTCCGCCCTGCACGCTGCCGGGCACGAACCGCCACTCATGAATAGGACCCTGCTGCCCAAGCACCCCCAAGGAACCCACGAGGAACAAACCCAGAACCCGCAGGCATCTTACAAAGGGGAGTAGTGAATGCATATTATCAGGCGAGAAGGCCCTCTCCCGCAAACTCTTAACAGGTTCCCCTGCAATTCGCACGAAAATGGAGCGTTTCTTTCCTTCTCTCGACAGCTCAACCAATCCCTTTTGCATGCAGTCGTATAATGACGAGCAGAACCCTCGCCCTACTTCTTGCATTTGGTGTCGATTCCCACCTTTTTCAACACTCTCGCAGCAGGATGCGGAGGGATGATCTTTTTCTTTGCCTTGTCCCTACCTGGAAAAGGACAATGCCTTGCAAGCAGTGCTCCGTAATCCCATGAAACTGAGATATCTCCTCGTGATCGTCATGACCACGACGCTGGGAGCCGGGATGATTTCTGCCCGAACATGGACCAGCGCCGATGGGTCAAAAGTTTTCAAGGCAGAGTTGATCGGTTTCGAAGACGGCCAGGTCACAGTCCAAAGTAGCGCCGGGAAGAAGCTGACCCTCAATATCGGGTTGCTCTGTGCGGCCGATCAGGAATTCATTAAATCCGATTCCTCTGCCAAGCCGGTTGACACGAGCACCCTGACGGGCAAGTTGATGTGCGGCTATCAGGGATGGTTCAACTGCAAGAACGACGGGGCAAAACTGGGATGGGTTCATTGGGGAAGGGCAAGAGATGCCATTCCGGGACCGGGCAACGTGACAGTCGATCTCTGGCCAGATCTTACCGAGCATGATCCCGACGAACGTTATATTACCAACTTCCATCATGCTAATGGTCGCAAAGCAGAACTTTTCAGCTCACATAACCGCAAAACGGTTCTCCGGCACTTTCGCTGGATGCGTGATTACGGCATTGATGGGGCCTTCGTGCAGCGCTTTGCCAACGAACTCTCCTCCGAGAGACTGCGCAATCACAGGAACGTGGTTCTGACGCATTGTCGCGAGGGATCCCGTCTCAACGGTCGCGCTTATGCCGTAATGTATGACTTGAGCGGATTACGTGCAGGCCAGGTGAGCCGTGTATGGGAAGATTGGCGCATGCTACAGGCTAAGATGAAATTCGGGGAAGACCCTGCTTACCTGAAGCACCGAGGCAAACCTCTAGTCGCCGTATGGGGAATAGGTTTTGGAGATAACCGCAATTATGAACTTGCAGAATGCGCGAAGCTGGTCGCTTCCCTGAAGGCCAGTGGATGCAGCGTGATGGTCGGCGTCCCTAGTGGTTGGCGAAAACTGGATCGAGACGCCGCTCCGGACCCCGGACTGCACGATATCCTCAGAAAAATCGACGTCCTCAGCCCATGGAACGTGGGCCGTTATCAAAGCAGGGAAGAACTGGAAGGGCACGTCAAAACCATCTGGCTGCCTGACATCGCATGGTGTCGAAAACACAACGTTGACTATTTGCCAACGGTCTATCCTGGATTCAGTTGGCACAACCTGCACGGCGGGAAACTGAACCAGGTTCCTCGCCGTAAAGGCGAGTTTCTCTGGTCACAATTTTCTGCCGTTCGTCGGGTTTCCGCCAAGATGGTTTACGTAGCGATGTTTGACGAGGTTGACGAGGGCACCGCTATTTTCAAATGCACCAATGATCCGCCGATGGGAGAGGGCGTGACATTTTCAACCTTCGAAGGACTTCCCTCCGATTACTACTTACGCTTATGCGGGCTCGGAGCAAAAATGCTGCGCAAGGAAATCCCGCTATCGAAGAAGATTCCACATCCTGAGAAATAAGCAGACAGTTTAGCGTGCCGCAAATCTCACAAATGATCAGATCTGAGTGCTCCTGCACCCCGTATCAGGGGGGAGGGGATCAGGCTTTCTCGCTGATCAACTTGACCGATGGTATCGCAAGGGCTGAACTCTTTGAGCGACTCATTCAGAGCGACTGACGATTATGAACTTCACTTTCCGGGCAGCTATCTCCTTGACGTTGGCTGCCGGGTTGTCGCCGTCCTTGGCCGCAGATCAGCCCTTCACGGCACTGCAGTCGGCCTTCAAGGAGCATTGCATCAAGTGTCACGGCAAGGATGGCAAGGTGAAGGGCAAGGTCGACCTCCTGGCATTAAAATCGAACGGTGACCTGCTGGCCAGGCCTGAGTTGCTCGAGGCACTGCTCGGGGTGCTGGAGGATCGCGAGATGCCACCCAAGGACGAGCCTCTCCTGCCGGAGACCAAACGGATGCAGATGATCGGGCAGGTCGAAGCGAAGCTCCAGTCAATACTGAAGACCCATCCCTTCGAGCCCACGCCGATCCGACGCATGAACCGCTTTCAGTACAACAATGCAGTGGTAGACCTCCTCGAACTGGATCGCGAAATCTTCCGGTTGAACGAGCGACTCATGCGACGACGCGATAACTATTTTCGACCGGACACGGGGAAAATGCCCGCGCGGGTCAAGGTTTCAAGTCGACCGTTGAGCAAGGATATCGACAACCAGCGACCCGAAGGATTCAGGGGCGTGGCCTCTTTCCCCCAGGACAAGCGAGCCGAACACGGCTTCGACAATCGCGCAGATCACCTGACCCTTTCGCCCTTGCTGATGGAGTCCTTTCTCAAGCTCAGTCAGACGATTGCGGAGAGTCCCGACCTCAATGCGAGGGAGTGCCGGAGCTGGAACTGGCTCTTTACAGAGCCGGCAGAAACGACCGGCGAAGGGGAGACGAAGACCCGGGAGGAGGACATCCGGAACAGGATAAGGAAGCTTCTCCGCCGGGCCTTTCGACGGCCGGCAGATCCCGATACTTTCGCCCGTTTCGCAGGATATGCAGAAGAGCAACTGGCCTCCGGCGCTTCAATTGAGCAGACCATGCGGACGGTGGTTGGCGCCATTCTCGGCATGCCGGAATTCCTCTATCTCTACGAATCACCCGATCCCAGGATTCCGGGCAAGCAGGGACACGAACGTCAGAGGATAGACGATTTCGAACTGGCTACCCGCCTGGCCCAGTTTTTCTGGAGCAGTATCCCGGACGACCCCTTGCTCGACCTGGCGGAATCCGGCCAACTGAGTAATCCGGTCACGCTGGGTGGCCAGATCGATCGGATGCTGAATGATCGTAGATCCAGTCGCTTCTGCGATAACTTCCCGAGCCAATGGCTTCAGCTCGACCGATTGATCACTTCGGTTCCGGATCCGAAGATGTTTCCCAGGTTCTATCACAGTGATGGCTACCGCATGAGCATGCATATGATGGCCGAACCGCTTCTCCTGTTCGAGACCGTCTACATTGAGAACCGCTCGGTTGTCGAACTGATTAATCCGGACTTTACCTGGCAAAGCAGCATGCTCGACGCGATCTATGCGGGCCACTTCAAAGGCCATCACCAGCTCAACGTACAGGATTTCCAGCGGAAACCGCTGACCGATCCCCGCCGCGGGGGCATCATAACCAATGCCGCGGTCATGACCATGACCGCGACCCCAACGCGGACACAGCCCATCACACGGGGAGCCTGGGTGAATGCTGTTATTTTCAATGATCCCCCCGAACCTCCTCCCGCAGACGTCCCGCCTCTGCCCGAGGTCAGCGAGGAGACGCCGTCTGAACTGACAATCCGGGAACGACTGGCGGCGCACCGTAAGCGCGAGGATTGCGCTGGCTGCCACGACAAGATCGACCCGTTCGGGTTTGCCCTGGAGAACTTCGGACCCACCGGCTTCTGGCGAGACAAGTATGAGAATGGACGCGAGGTAGATGTCAGCGGCGTGCTTTTCAACCAATATGAGTTCAGTAATGTGGTGGAATTCAAGGAGCTGATCCTGAAGGAGAAACAGAGGTTCATACGGGGATTCACGGCGCATCTGCTCTCCTACGCGCTAGGACGAAAACTCGGACTCGCTGATGCGCCCACCCTGAACAGCATTACAGCCAAGGCCATGGCCGGCCAGGACGGTATGCGGGCCGTTCTCAAGAGCATCGCGATGAGCGAGCCGTTTCTTCACAAGAACACACTCGCGATCGCGCCGAAGAAGAAATCACACGAGCAAAAGTGAAATCCGGGTGAAACCACATGATTCGAAGATTGGTCAAACTGACTTCCTCCGATATTATCACTCGGCGAAAGGTCTTTTCACGATGAACAGCAACAACGACCAGCTCTCCCTTCCTTCACGACGCAACTTTCTAAGATGCGCCGGGGGGACGGCCCTCAGCCTTCCCTGGTTCGAAAGCATCGCGGGGACCAAGGAGCGGAAAACGGGGAAACCAGCACAACGGATGGCTTTTTTCTACCTTCCAAACGGGATTACCCGTCGAGGCTTCTTTCCAGGGGAGAAGGATCGCCCGCTGCCGGGCTTCGCCGGTCAGAACAACGTCTGGCGATTTGAAGGCAAAACGGTCCCGCCCGGAAAACATCCTCTTACGCTCACCCCTACCTTGGCGCCCCTCGACAAGATACGCGACAAGATCTCGCTCATCACCGGGATGGATCGCACCTTCCAGCATGGCACCGACTCTCACGCGCAGTGTGCGTCCTGCTTCCTCACCAGTGTTGCCCCTTATGAGGTCGTCGGCTCCGCTTATCCTCTCGACCGCACCCTGGACCACATCGCGGCCGACAGCATCGGGCAAGCGACTCCCTACCCAACCCTTGAGCTGAGCTGTAACGACCACAAGAACAACATAGAGTCCATTTACTTCGACAACATGTCCTGGTACGGAACAGGCCATGTTGCGCCCTCGATGAGAAATCCGCGTGTTGTTTACGATCGGCTCTTCGGCACTCAGTCACACACACGGTTTCGAAATATCACCGATCTCGCCCTCGGGAATGCCCGTCAGCTGCAAAAACGCCTGAGCTTCCACGATCGCGGGAAGTTCGAGGAATACGTTGAGTCCATCCGGACCATCGAGAAACGGATGGATCGCATCGAGAAAATGAAGTCCGAGCTGGTCGCTGCAGAGATAAAGCGTCCAGCCGAGCATTTGCCGCGGAATGAGTATATTCATCTCATGGGTGACCTTCTGGTAACAGCCTTGCAGAACGGGCTCACCAATGTCGCTTCCCTGATGGTGGGGCCCGAACGATGGACTACGGCCACCAACTGGGAGGGAATTCTGGACAAGCCATACAGCCATCACGCCATGACCCACGCCATCGCCAGGCATATGGAACACCTTCTTAAACTGGACCGCTTCCACATTTCCGCCTTCGCACGACTGATCGAGCGAATGGATACGATTGAGGAGTCCGATGGAAGCTCGTTGCTGGATAATACGATTTTCACCCTCGGAGCCGGAATGGGTGACGGGACTACCCACCAGTATAACGATCTTCCGCTCGTCGTCGCCGGCGGCGGAGGCGGCACGCTCAAACTGGGCAGCCACATCCACTGCAAGCCAGGCACTCCGCTCGCCAATCTCTGGTTGACTCAGTTGCATGCCCTGGGGATCGCACGCAAGGAATATGCCGATAGTACCGGGACGCTCAAAGACATACTCGCTTAGGAGCCTCCTGACAGCAGGCAGATCCTACCATCAAGCACAGCCCCTAATCCAGGGCTCGCCGCCATCCGCGAGGTCATTAGCCCAAGCTTGTTGACGCTATTTCTACGTCGCTTCCATCACAACTCGCGCGTGGCCGTGGGCTAGAGGTGCTAGAGAGTCACTGCGACGGCGGAGACCGGAGGAAGGCCATTATCTCACCGTTGTTGATCCCCGCCACAAGATCCGGGTGGCCATCGAGGTTGAGGTCGATCAGGCTGAGTGACTTGGCGTCACCTGGGATAACCAAGCCACTCTCGGCTGGCGAGATCGTTTCGAAGGATCCGTCTCCGTTATTGCGAAGGATTAACCCGACGCCGCCATCCATGTGACCGGTTTCAGGCTGGGGAGAAAAGGAATTGCCCACTGCGCACAGGTCGAGATCGCCATCTCTCTCGAGATCACTGAAGACCATCGAAAAAATGGGTGCGACCTGCGCGAGCCTGGGGAAGGGGCGGAAAGTGAAGGTCCCCGTGCCGCTGTTCATGAATATGCCCGACTGCAAGGTGTTGGCCTCATGGCGTGTCGCTGCCCCGAGTCGTTTCCGCGGATAGAGTTCGGCGAGCGTCTTGGTCGCAAAGCTGTGAAAATTGGAGTGCTGACTGCCCAGTGATGGTATGGCATTGCGGGAGCAGCTCAACCCCCGCACCGGGACCATTGCTGCGCCTTCGAACTTGGCCTCCACAATTCTCTTCCGGCCACTGCCATCCACGTCGCCGTAGTAGAGCACGGCAGGATGCCCGGGCGAGGCGTGATATTTTGAATTGAGGCCCACGTTGCCGGCGGCAAAATCGAAATCACCATCACCATCAACGTCCGCCACTGCCAGGCTGCTCCACCAGCCGGTGAGAGATTGCAGGCCCGACATGGGGGAGGGCTCAGTGATGGAACCTTCCTTGTTCAGATAGAGCTTCACCGGTCCCCACTCATGAGCGACAAGAAGGTCGGGCCAGTGATCGCCATTGAAGTCGGCCCACCGGGCGGCTGTCACGAGGCCAGTGGCGGCCAGTTCCCCCGGGGTCACTTCCACGAATTTGGGAGCGTTTGGTCTGGAATCGTTGCGGAGTAACTGGCTGCGTGGTGTTTCGGGATATCTTCCCGGTATGCTTCGTCCACCGACGAAGAGATCGAGATCGCCGTCGCGGTCGAAGTCCGCTGCGCATATTGCACTGCCGCTGATGCTAGCTTCGGGGAGCGCTCCGGCCGGAGCCTTGGTAAAAGAGCCTTTGGCGTTGTTGAGATAGAGGCGGTCACGCAGGACTGGGTCCCCTGGTTCGCATTCCACTCCGCCGCTCACAACGTACAAATCGAGATCCCCATCCCGATCAGCGTCGAAAAAGAGCGGCGCGATGTCCTCGCAGGCCGCATCGGCTTCGAAAGGATCGAAGGTATCGACCAGAAAGTGGGCTCCCTGAGATGTGGGCGTCTCCCGGCGAAGATAAATGCCGCCGTAGACTCCCGCGGCC
>JAKVCR010000011.1 GCA_022448985.1 Roseibacillus sp. | reverse complement strand
ATTCCCGAGAAGAAGGGACTGCCATTGCTCCCATGAAGTCCGTCCGGACCACCCTCCTCCTTCCCATCCTGTCCCTGGCGGTTCTCCTCCTGCCAGCCCTGGCGGAAGCCGCCCCCACCAGTGGCCACGTCAAGGTCCTCGGCATCCGCGTGACCTTCGCGAATTTCAACAACGCGCCGGACCTCTCCACCATCGGCAACCGGTTGCAGGGCGCCAAGATCAGCTACGAACGCTACTCCTACGGAAAACTGACCATCTCCCACGACACCGTGGAGGTTCGCCTCCCGCAGGACCGGAATGCCTATGATGCCGGTTCCCTCGCCAATGCCGCTGAAATCCGGGCCCGTAACAAGGGCTTCAATCCCGACCAATACGGCATCGTGGGCTTCTTCCATGGGGGACATGCCTCGGGCAACAAGGCCATCGTCGGGGGCAAACGCTTCTGGACCAACACCGGAGGGGCCACCATCCACGAGATGGGGCACAACTTCAACTGGGGTCACCAGAGCCGCTGGTCCTCGAATGGCAGCAACCCGATCGGTGCCGGTGAACTGCTCACTCCCGACATGTGGCACTTCATGTCCAACAGTGCCACCGATGCGGATCCCTACGACAAGTGGACCCGCAACTGGATCACGGCCCGTCACAACATCACCAGCGAGGGAAGCTTCAGGCGCCGCCTCTACACCTGCGACCAGAAAAACACCGACCCCGCCAATGACCGCCGTATCCTCCGCGTCACGAGGGACGCCTCCACCAGTGCGGCCTACTGGATCGGTTACCGCTCGCGGTTGATGAACAACCAGAACGACGGGGCCGCCGGCAAGAACCAGCTCCTGCGGCAGGGCCTCGTGTTCTACTGGGACCGGGGAACCGCGGGAGGACAGAATGTCGTCCTCATCGACATGCATCCGGGCCAGGGCGGATGGGACGATCATTCCCTGCAACCGGGCGAAACCTACGCCGACACCGCGGGCAAGGTCTGCATCACCAACCTCGGGCGCGGCGGCACCTCGCCCGATGAATACATCGACGTCCAGGTCAACAAGGGAGCCTTTCCCGGCAATGGGGCCCCGGTCCCGACCTGGGACGCGCCCGCCACCTGGGAAGCCGGCGTGCCCCTCACCATCACCATCGACCCCAACGATCCCGACGGCGACGAGGTGGCCTGCATGTGGACCACCTCCGACCGGGACACTCCCCACAACCAGAGCACTACCACCCTGACCCGGACGTGGAACCTGGCCGGAAGCTACCGGGTGCGGACGGTGGTCTCCGACATGAAGGGAAAGACCGCCACCCTGAGCCGGACTATCACCGTCACCGGGGATTACCCGGTCTCCTTCGCCAATACGGAATTCGGGCCGTGGACAGGAAATGCAACCAACACCTCCTGGAGCGCGGAGGTCCTGGTTGAGGGCGAGGTGGCCGCCACAGCCAACTTATCGGCCGATGACCTGCGCGGGGATTTCGAGGTCTCCGCCACCCGGGCTCGCAACCACACCACCGGGGGAAAGTCCCTGGTCACGGTTGTGCTCAACGACCCCGTGAACGGCGCCGGTAATGAGGCCGTCTCAAGAGCCACCCTCCAACTCTCCCTCACCGACGTCCGGCCGGGGTATGTCCTCGACGGCATCTCGATGACCTCCAACGGGGCAATCTTCTCCCCGGAGGAGCTGACCGGCATCCAGTTCGATGGCGACGGCACCACCGTGGTGGATGCCAGCGGATCCACCAATATCCTCGCCGGCGGGGTGGGAGAGAACCCAACCCCCCTCGCTCCCGGGGGCACCGTAAACTTCAACGGACCCGGTTCCTGGAACAACCCCAACGGGTTCACCAACCCCGCCCACAGCCTGAAATGGAGCATCGATGCGGCCGGTTCGACCTTCCTCGGGGGAACTTACACCACCGAGGCTCCCAGTGCCCTCGCCAACGAACAACTGTCCTTCGGGGTGGGCATGAGCCTGGACTCCGGCCCCGGAATCCTCACCTATTCCGACTGGGCCGGGACCATCTCGGGGTTGAGCGGACCGGAGGCCGCCTTCGAGGCCGACGCCAACGGCGACGGGATCGCCAACGGCCTTGCCTTCCTCCTCGGGGCCCAGGATGCCAACACCAGCGCTGGTGAACTCCTCCCCACCTGGAGCACCACCCCGGGCCGGACCATCCTGTCGTTCCGGCGTTCCGACGACGCCGCCACCACCATCCGTTCCGCGGTGGAATACAGCACCACTCTCCAGTCCTGGACAACCGCCGTGGACTCCGCCCGTGGAGTGATCATCACGGTGGACGATGACTTCTACGAACCCGGTACCGACCGCGTGAACGTGAGCATCAGCAACACCCTCGTGGACTCCGACACCCTGTTCCTGCGCCTGCGGGCCCAGCCCTGATCCTCCGCCTCCGCGTCACCCTCGACCCATAAAAACAGGGGCGGAAGGACTTCCACGGAAAATTGGAAATCCCCCCCGGGCTCCACGGTTGAGAGCAGGTAACCACATTACCTGCACATACCGTGAAACTGACCAAATCCTTCCTTCTCTCCCTTCTGGCCCTCACCCCCGTCGCCGGCCTGTCAGCCCCACCACTCATCCCGGACGAACACCGGCAGAAGCTCAACAGTCCCCTCGTCAGTGACGGGGATGTCACGGTTTCGCANGCCAGTCCCGACGGCTCCACCGTGGTCTATATCGCCGACCAGGACACGAATAATGTCTACGAGCTTTACAGCGTGCCCCTCGACAGTGGGGCGGTCACCAAGATCAGCGACACGCTCGTTGAGAATGGCGACGTGGTACACTTTGAGATCAGCCCGGACAACTCCACGGTGGTCTACGTCGCTGACCAGGATACGGATAGTGTCTACGAACTTTACAGCGTACCGATCGACGGCGGGGTCTCCACCAGGGTCCACGTTCCTCTTCATTTCTTCGGGACCGAGGGGGTGCAGGATTTCCGGATCAGCCCGGATGGAACCATGGTCCTCTTCATCGCGGACTTCGACCTCTCGGAAGAGACCTACGCCCTCTACCGGGCCCCCATCGCCGGAGGTAGCGTCTCCCAGGTAGCGGGCCCTCTCGCCGCAGGCCGGGAATTCGATGACTTCACGATCAGCCCGGACGGAACAACCGTGATCTACCTCGCCGACGAGGAACTCGAAGGCTACCTTGAACTGTATACCGTTCCCATCGAAGGAGGACTCTCCTCCAAGATCAGTGGCGCCTCCGTGCCCTTCGGCAGCGGGGTAAGGGGATTCCAGGTCAGCCCGGACGGTTCTACCGTGGTTTACCGGAAGACCTTCTTTACCACCAATCTCTACAGCGTGCCCATCATCGGCGGCACTGCGACCAGGATCAACGATCCTCTTTTCGTCGGCACCAGCTTTATTGCCAGCAGCAACGTGGACGATTTCTCCATCAGCGCCGACAGCAGCACGGTCGTCTATCGCGCCGACGAGGATACGGATGAAGTCCACGAGATTTATGCGGTGTCCATTGGTGGCGGATCGCAGACCAAGCTCAACGGCAATCTCGTCGCCGATGGTGAGGTGCAGAGGTACGAGATCAGCGGGGACTCCTCCACCGTGGTCTACCTCGCTGACCAGGACGATGACGAGGTTTACGAACTCTTCAGCGTAGCCATCACCGGGGGCGCGGATACGAAGCTCAATCCAGCCCTCGCGGCCGACGGCGACGTCTGGAGCTTCCAGATCAGCGCAGACAGCTCCACCGTTATCTACAATGCTGAGCAGGATGACACCGATGTTCATGAACTCTATCAGGTCGACATCGATGGTGGCAGCACCACGAAAGTCAGCGCTCCCCTTGTAGCTGATGGCGATGTGCCCCCTTACCTCTTCAGCATCCTGACACCCTTCTACATTACCGAAGACAGCTCCACGGTGGTTTACCTTGCTGATCAGGATACTGACGGGGTCCTGGAATTGTATGCCACCTGGGTCAGGGAGGAAGACAGCGGCCCGACCCTTGGGGCAGGACTCGCCGAAGCCTGGCTGGAGATACACTTTGCCGAAGAGGAACTCGCCAATCCCTGGCTGGAAACAGGCCTCTGGGGCTGGGAGGCTGATCCGGATGGCGATGGTCTTGCCAACCTGATGGAATATGCCCTGGACGGGGACCCGCACGTGGCATCCCATCAGTTCGTCGATGGCAGCCTCATGGGAGCCACACTTGAGATTGACGGCAACATCGCCATCGCTCGCTTTCCAAATCGCACCGACGCCTTCTGGCGCGGCCTCGACTACGACCTGGAGTTCTCCAGTGACCTCGAGAACTGGTCAACCATTCCCCCGGAATTCCCCCTCATCACCGATTCGGGATATGCCCCCACTGTTCCCGGGTTCCAGCAGACTGCCTGGCGATGGAATGCCACTCCCGGCCGCATCTTCGTTCGCCTCCGCGTCTCCTTCGAGACCCTGATGCTGCGTTGAGCTCTCCTGGGGGACGCCCAGAATCCCCCTCCGGAGCTCTTCCCTCCCCGGTCTAGGCCAGTCCACCGGGGAGGGCCCTGCCGGGGCGCAGGTCAACATACTCCGACTCCCTGGCCCCTCCTTCGCCCCGCACCAGGTAAACCGGGACCCAGTGTTCCCGAGTGTCTACCGTAACGGTCCGGGCATTGGCATAGCGCATCGTGTAGGCCGCCCGCCTCCGGTCACTGGTATTGGGATCGCTCCCATGAAGGACGTAGGAGTCGTGGATGGAGAGACTGCCCGCCTTCATCTCGAGAGGAACCGCGGCCTCCTCCATATCCGGCGTCACTTCCACGGTGAGTCCGAGAAGATCATTCTTCCCGGTGGAAACCTTATCCATTTCCGGGTATCCCTCGTGGGTACAGGGGATAACCTGCATGCAACCGTTGGCGAGGTCGGCATCGTCCAGGGCGAGCCAGACGGTCCCCACTTCCGTACCCTGCACCGAGTGCCAGTAGGTATTATCCTGGTGCCAGGCCACCGGCAGGCCATCTCCCGGCCGCTTGGAGATCACGTGGGACATGATGAGGATCAGGTCCGGTCCAAGCACCGCCTCCACCGCGTCGAGGATCCGGGGATGCCGGCAGAGTTCCAGCCAGGCCGCCTTACCGGCATGAGGCTCGGTGAGATACTCGGGCCGGGCCGGGACCTCCTGGTTCACTCCATCCTTGTAGACCACCATGGTTTCCGGCATGTCCCGCACCAGAACATCCAACTCGGCATTGACTGCCCGGATCTCCTCTACGTCGAGGACGTCGCGAAAGAGGCAGTAGCCGGCCGCCTGGTAGTCCGCGGCACTGGTATTGGGTCCACTCATTGCCGACTGGTCAATGCCTCCCTTCCCCGTGCCACTCTTCAGACAATCAGGCCGTCAAGTTGTCCCGTGCTGTCGGCAAAGGATTCCGCTTTCACGCCCATCTGTTGCTGGATGGTGACAAACAGGTTTGAGAGCGGCACATCATTATCAAACCTCAGGTATTGCCCGTGCTGATAGCCCATGTTTTTTCCGCCGGCCAGAATCAGGGGGTAGTTCGTATTGTTATGGGTCTTGCTGTTGCTGCTTCCGTAAAAGATGCAAGTGTTATCCAGGACAGACCCATCCCCCTCTTCAAACTCGCTGAGCCGTTTCATCAGGTAAGCGAGGCATTCCGCCTGGTAGCGGTCCCACTTGCCCCGGTTTTCAGCACCTGCACCCTTACCGGCACCATGGGCCAGCCCGTGGGCATCTTTCTTGAATCCGAGCAGTGTTGGGAACTTGTTCGCGATGGAGATGGCCCCATGCATGCTCGCCAGCTGATAAGTTACAAAGCGCGTGGAATCGGTCTGGAAGGCCAGGGCAATCAGGTCGAGCATCGTGTGAATCAACTTGCCCGGGGTCTCATTATCCGCATCAAGGCTGAGCCCCTCGGCATTCACTTTCGGACGAGGCACGTTCAACCATTGAGCCGAACGCTCCACGTCCTGCTCAATCTCGCGAACGGACGTGAGATACTGGTCCAGTTTACCCTGGTCCACCTTGCCCAGTTTACGGTGCAGGCTTTTGGCCTCCTCAAGCAACAGGTCAAGATGACTACCGGTGCGAGTCAGGCCCTTTCTCTGGGCCTCAACCGAATCCCCCTTCAATCCGAACAAACGTTCAAAAACAATGGCCGGCCGATTAAAGGAGGGGATGGGCTGCCCATTATGGGAGTAGGAAAGCGTGTTGGCCCGGGTGGGCATGCCGACACCGCCGTCCGAGGAGAGCACCAGGCTGCTAAAGCGGGTTCTTGCACCAAGCCTGTGTGTGTGCGCCATGAACTGGTCCAGGGAAATCGAATTCCTGAGCCCGGTGGCACCAAGGCTAAGCTCCTCCCCGGTCAGAAAAGTATCTCCACTGTCATGCCCGCCAATCCGGCGCACCTTGGGATGGGAAAGCCCGCCCAGGACCGTGACCTGGTCACGAAAGGGCTCCAGCACCTCGAGGGATTTATTGAAGGTGAAGTCCCTGCCCGAACCCTTGGGAAACCAGTTCCACTGGCCATATTCCCCATCCTGTTTGGGCAGGCTCACCCCATAAGGAAAATAGATGGAGCAGAATCTCCTTGGCGGCGACTTCGTCCGGGGCCCCGCAAGGGACTCCATCCAGGGCAGGGCAAGCGAGATGCCCGCGGCCTTGAGCATGGTCCTGCGATTCATCTGGTAGGTGTTCTTGCTCATCAGTGGATCTCCTTTCGGACTCTCGATATATATCAGGAACGCCGCCCGTTATCGCGACAAAAAAGGTTGGCTTGTAACAATATCCGCCATCAGGGAAGGGAGTCGATAGCCGTCCCTCGCGAAGGATTCACTTAATTCCTCGATCAGTGGTGAGTCTCGCAGTTCAACGCTGCGACCCAGTGCATAGATGAATATTTTCGTGACGAGGGCCCGGACGAACTGGTCACGCCTTTCTGTCAGGAGATACTTCTGGAGGTCGCCCAGCCCACCTGCCGGATAGTTGCCGGGTAACACCGTATCGGTGGAGACAGGTTTCTTGCGACGGGCTGTTTTCTCCCTTGGCAACCCGATCGCGTCGAAGCGTTCCAAGGCGATGCCCCATGGATCGATGTTCCGATGACAATCCGCACATGCCTCTTTCTCCCGATGCACCTCCATCTGCTCACGGATGGAGAGCTTTTCAAAATTGGGCACACTTTTTTCCACACTGGGAACATCAGGTGGAGGAGGATTGGGCGGATCGTGCAGGAGATGTTCCCTGATCCAGACCGCCCGCTTGATGGGATGGGAATCGGCTCCATCCGATCCTGCCAGGTGAGTGGAAGCATGACCGAGCACCCCGCCGGGCCTGTCGGTGCCATGCAGGGAAACACGTTCAAACTTCTGGGACCTGGGCCCTTTCAACCCGTAGTGTTTCGCCAACCTGGCGTTGAGCATGGTGAAGTCGGCATCCAGAAACTGCAGGGCCGAGGTATTGCTGCGAAGGATCTCCCGGAAAAAGGCCTGGGTCTCGGCGATCATGTCCGGCTTCAGGGCATTGTCGAAATCCTTGTAGTATTGCGGGTTGACGGCCACCCGGTCCACCCCCTCGAGGTCGAGCCACTGCATGCTGAACTGTCCGGCAAACCGGTCAGCCTTATCATCGGCAAGCATCCGCGCGAACTGTTCCCTGAGAACCTTGGATTCCAGCAGGCGCCCGGAATCAGCCAGGGCGGAGAGCTCCTCGTCCGGCATCGAGCTCCACAGGAAGTAGGACAGGCGGGTGGCTAATTCGTGCGCATTGAGCTTTCTGGACTGATCGGACCTGAAGGGTTCACTGAGATACAGGAAGTGAGAGGAGGCCAGGGCCGCAGACAGGGTTTCCCTGAGGGCCAAGACAGGCGTGTCCGCCTGCTTGCGCATCCTTTCATAGTGCGCCAGCCACTTGTTTACTTCATCCCCGTTGGCCGGTCGCCGCCAGGCCCGCCGAAGGAAACGGGCCAGTATCTTCTCGAGCGCCTGCGGATCGGACAGCTCCTCCCCTTCGCGAATGATTCTCCGGTGTGGCGGTGGAGGCCAGGAAGGATAATCGTTACGGATGATCTCAACCGACTCGATGATGATGCGGGGAAAATCAGGGTCCTCGGGGAAGACCTTGACCTTCTTTTTCCTGATCTTTCCTTTCTTGTCTTTCTCCTCAATCACCTTGTTGACGGCCTGAGCAGGTGACTCGCCATCGTCGAGGGCGTTTTGCAGGGTGATGATTCCGTTGAGCTTGTCACCTGGCACATGGGCTTCGGGGAGGGGAAAGAACTCCGGCTGACCCACGATTTCATAATACTCCGGAGTGCTCGAGGTAACCGCAACCTCTCCGGCATCACCCATGATGTTGAGGTTTAATCCCGAAACGAAATACCCATATTGGGCAGAGAGGATGGGGGCTGACTGGCCGGGCTTGCGGTCCGTGTAGGCCTTCACGCGTATACTGAACCTGCCTGTCCGGGGCAGATCCTTGAAGGACCCGTGCCAGAAGTTCACTCGCCCCAGACGTTCGGAGGAATCTCCGGAAAAACGCCTGCTGTTGGGGCCTTTCATGCGGCCTTTGTTTCTATCAAGAACCGTGACTTTCCTTTCCCCCTGTTCTCCTTCCACGAGCACGAAATCCAGGGCCTGCCGGGCGATCTTGAGATAATTCTCGACCTGCAGGGCAGTCATGCCCAGGGAAGCGCCGTTGTTCTTGAACCCTTCCGGGGACCGGGCATCGGACGGCAGGTCCTTGCTGTAATCCATCTCCAGGCCCAACAGGTCTGTCATGGTGTACTGATACTCGCCCCGGTTGAGCTGGCGCATCACCACTTGTCCGCCGGTGGCGCGCTGGGCCTCAGCCGCTCGACGCAATTCACTGGTTAACCACCCAACGAGCTTGCGGCGCTCCCCCGCTGATAATTGTGGCTCGTCTTCGGGCGGCATTTCACCGCGGTTGAGCATGTTCAGGGCATCGTGCCAGGTCTCGGCGGCATTACCGTTCACCATGTCCGGATCCAGCACATCGAGCCTGATCTTCCCCTTCTGCTTTTCAGGCCCGTGACAGGTAAAGCAATGCTGCTGCAATACCGGCCGCACATCCTCCTTGTAGATATCCTTCCCGATTGCCGCCGAAGGCAGAAGGAACAAGGCGATGAGACGTATGAACATTTCAATCAGAGGCAGCGGGTTTGCCTGCGGCTATATTTACCCGTTCTGGCTTCGGAAAGACATTACCCGCTTTTATCAGGCAACTCCACAATAGTAATTTTCCTCAACTGCACCGGGGAGCCGTGACCACAGAAACAAATGTGTCCACTGCGCCTCTTGACCCCCTTGTGTTTTGGATTCTTTTTCTCAAGTTCATCCAGGTTGGCCTCGGTGATCTTTGTGCCGTTCAACTCTACGACCACCAGGGGACCGTTAACGGTGACCTTCTGGTGATTCCAGTTTCCAACAGGCTTGAGGAAGCCGCGCCTGGCCGCCTTCAGCTTGTAGATGGACCCGTGATACTGCGAGTCCTTCAGCTTGGCATATTTCGGGTGACTGTTGTCCAGGATTTGCAATTCCATGCCTGCGGATGATGGTCCTCCGCTACCCGGGTAATGGATCCCGAGACCGTTATTGCCATGCGGAGGCAGGAGAAATTCAAACTCGAAGATATAGTTACGGTATTGCTTCTTACTTACCAGGTTCTTACCCCGGCAGATCATGACACCCTCCTTGACCTCGTAGGCAGCCCCTGTCCACCCGGTCAGGTCCCTCCCGTTAAAAAGACTGACGGCTTGCTGTGCGCCTGAGGGAATGGCCCAGGCCAATGAAATTACGATGAGCAGGGTTTTCATTATCTGCTTTTAAGTATGATTTGAATTATGAGGTGTGGCCCCGGTTCTTCTTTGCCCGATGGAGAGAATAAATTGGTCGGGGTGACAAGATTCAAACTACGGCTTCCTGGAAGACATTCTTGCCAATTACCGTGGAAGGCAGAAGAAACAAGGTAATCATTTCAATTCGGAAACAACCCGGCAACCCCCTGGACAACAACATTAGCAGCACGGCAATGAGTCCGCTGTGGGATCCCCCTCCGGGTCTGGTTGCGCCCCTCCTCATCATTCCTGCGCCGGCTTCACCCCGAGGGTGGTCAGGAAGGCCATCAGGTCAACCAGTTCATCCCGGCGCAGGGAGGAGGTCAGGCCGGGCGGCATGAGGGAGACCGGGCTGGTATCGACCTTGGCCACTTCCCCCGTCGGGATGGAGACCACCTTGCCCGAGGGATCTCTCACCAGCACGGAGGTATCCGTCTTACGCTGCAGCAATCCGCTCACCACGGTCTGGTCCTTGCGGGTCACCACCACCGTTTCGTAACCCTGCTTGATATCAGTGCTGGGGTTGAGAAGCGACTCCAGGAGCGACTCCGGGGTCATGTAGCTTCCCACCGTGCTCAGGTCCGGACCCAGCTTTCCTCCCTTCCCGTTGACGAGGTGACAGGTCGTGCAGGCCATCGCGGTGCGCTGGTAGATCTGCTCACCCCGCTGCCCCGACCCGCTGGCTTTGACGTCCGCAATCAGCTTACTACGATCCCCGGGGCTCATGTTGGAAGAGACCGGTTTGAGTCCCCCCGCCTTGTTGAGGGCGGCCAGGAGATCCGGGACATTACGACCAGAGGCGGAAGCGATACGGTTAGACGCGAGCGCAACCGACTCTCTGAGTCTGCTCCCCTGCAGGGCCTTGGTAAGCAGCTCCGGGCCTTCCGGACGACTAAGAAAGGCTTCCACGACTACGACGGCGAGGACCGGATCCTGAAGGGCGGCGAGAAGTTGGGCCGCCTTGGCGGCATTGGCAGACGGGTTGACCCGGGCTGCGGCCGCGACCGCGGCCACCTGCTGCAACGGAGCTTGTCCCACGCCGGAAAGCTGCCCAAGCCGGGCGGTGGCCCCGATTCCGGCGAGAGCTCCTGCCATGGCCTGGGCCTCCTCGATCGTCTTTGCCCTGCTCGCTCCCTTCACCAGAAGATCCTCCGCCGCATTGACCTTCCAGACCCCGCAGAGATCGGCCGCCGCAATGCGCACATCTGCAACCTTCGAATTCAGGAACATCATGGCCCGGCTCTTCAACGGGGGCTCCTTACGGTTGTAGTCGACCCCCTGCGCAATGGCCGGCAGCCATGACGGATGATCCTGTGCCTTCTGCAGCAGCGAACCGACCTGCTCGGGCGAACCGAGAGATGCCACGGTGGTGACTGCGTTGTCGAGCGCTTCGCCCTTCAGTTCACCCGTTGAAATGACCTCCACCAGCCCATCGATGGCCCGCTTGTCCTTCACCTTGTTCAGGGCATAGGAAAGGCTGTTGGCATCACCACCAAAAACCTTCTTTCCGGTCTGCATGGCCGGCAGCCAGGCATCGCGGGTATCGCGCACTGCCATCTCAAGGGCAAAATCGAGATTGAGGTCGACGTCATGATCAAGGGCCCCGAGAACGACGTCGGACGCCTCCTTGGTCCCCTGCTCACGCAGTGCACAGACGGCGGCCAACCGCACCCGCGGATGGTCATCGTGCACCGCCGCGGCAAGGTGATTCAGTCCCTCTGCCGTTCTGCCCACCGCCCGCACAGCCGCCGCCCGGATCCGCGGATCCGCTGAGCGCAGGGAAGCGTCCTCCAGTCCATCGCTCTTCAGGTTGAGGGCGATCGCCAGCCAGAAAGCCTCCAGCAGATGGTGGTCGTGGTTGGGATCCTTGGCATCGAGACTCCCGACCCAGGCGTCAATGTCCGGACGGGCAACCTTCCGCCGGACCAGTTCCCGGTTAGCCTGGGTGCGGGTATACTGCTCGGAAGAAGTCAGGTGAGCGAAAAGCTCCTCCCGGGTGGCCTCCGCAATGACCGGCCAGTCCAGCAAGGGCTGATCGATAGCGGTCAGGCGCCAAATCCGGCCATGGGACTTGTCGCGGAGGGGATGGTGAAAGTCCACCTCCCCGTGGTCGATAATGGGATTGTACCAGTCCACGATATAGACCGCTCCATCAGGCCCCATCTTGATATCCACCGGGCGGTAGGACCGGTGACTGGAGTGCAGGACCGTCTCCACCTCCTGCGACTTGAAACCGCTCCCACTTTCCTCGATCGAATAGCGCACCGTCCTGTTAGCCCGGAAGTCGTTGCCGAGCACACTCCCATGCCAGCGCGACGGGATATGGCGCCCGGTCATGAATTCCGCACCCGTGTTCTTGGGCTTGCCGGGAACAAGTCCCCGCAGCACCCGTGGAGCGCCCACCGCGGTCCCGAAGGCGGATCCCGGAAAGAGGTCGTGTGGTCCCTGCCCGCCCGCGCCGTCGGTTCCGAAACTGTTGCCATGGTAGTCGAGAGCGTGTCCCCAGGGATTGACCCGGCCACGGGAGAAGACATCAATTCGCTCGGTCTCGGGACGGAAGCGCCAGACCCCGCTGCCGTTCAGTCGCCGCGGACCGTGGACGGTCTCAATGAAGCTGTTGATATAGATGGACTGCGTGAAGAACATATCGCCCCACGGCGACCAGCGCAGGCCGTGGATCATGTGGTGCACGTCCGCATTACCGAAACCGGAGAAAATCACATGTTTCTCATCCGCGCGATCGTCCCCGTCGTGGTCGGCAAGGAAGAGGACCTCCGTTGTGCTGCAGACGTAAGCTCCTCCTTCCACCGGCATGACGGAATGCGGGACCGTGAGGCCTTCCGCAAACACGGTGTGCTTGTCCGCCACTCCATCCCGGTCGGTATCCTCCAGGATCACGATCCGGTCATTCGGAATGCGTCCCGGCTTGATATGCGGGTAGGTCGAGGAGGTCGACACCCATGCCCGGTTGTGCCGATCCCAGTTCATGTTGATGGGATTGAAGATGACCGGGTTCCGGGCCCAGAGGTTGACCTTGAAGCCTTCCGCCACCTTGAAGGCCTTGAGTTCCGCATCCACGTCGGGAGCCGGGATATCCTTGGGAACTTCATGATCCGGATAATTACGCGGGGCCTTCCACTCCCGCGGATCCTCCTGCTCATACCGATGCCGGCGCGGCACCCGCAGGCTGGCAATGGCCTGTTCCTTTCCCTTCACCAGTTCGTCGAAGTCCTTCATCTCGTAGGCGAGATGTCCCATCTCATGGCGCCGGAAGAGAAAGATATAAGCCTTGTTGATGGGGTTGAGCTTGTAGCGGTGCAGCTTGTTCTTCTCGATGATGACGTCCCTCAACTTGCCGGACTGGTCATAATCGGGGCCTGAACGAACCGCGCCGTCCTGGGCATCCACCGCCACTTCCTCTCCATCTATCCAGATCCGGGCCCTCCCTTTTCCTGCCGGAGACACCGGCCCATGGAGCAGGGACGGCAGCTGGTGCAGGGCAAGATCATAGCGAACTCCCAGCCGGGTGCGCTCAAGATTCGCAGGAGCAGGTTGCGCCACCGCCGCAGCCACGCTTTCCAGTTCCAGTTCCTCGCCAAGGTGGATCGCCAGCCTGCGGTAGCCATCCCCATTGAGATGGAGGCCATTCTGGTAAGAGGAAGCTGCCTCCTTCCCGAAGGGGCTCTTGCTCAGCAGATCGATGGCAAGGTGCCTGCGCTCCTTGCCGAGGGCCCGGATGAAGCCGGACGCCCTGGCCAGTCTTTCGTTGTGAACGTCCGCCTGATCTGTAGTGAGAACCGCCCCACTCGAGACCTGCGCAACAGGGGTGAGCAGGATCAGCGTGGACCCGGTTTTTTCCAGTGCCTCCACGAGGCCCCGGTATCCGGCTTCAAACAACCCCATCTTCTCATCAGTATCTGCAAAGGCGGCCTCGGCCCCATAGCCGATGATGATGGTCGAGGGCCGGGTCTCCGCCAGTTGACCCTTTAACTTCTCAAACCCGAATCCGGTCTGTCCCTTGGGCGGCTGCCACGAACGCGTGTTGTGAGCGGATCCAAACTCGCTGCGGGCTGTCCCGAACACATCGTCGGCCGGCCATCCAAGGTTACGGAAACTGATGTCATGGCCCGGCCAGTTGACCGTGATGGCGTGCTCAAGGTAGCCATGCTTGTCCATTCGCGAGATCAGGGTCCCTCCAACAAGGACTACCTGGTTCCGGCTCTCTTCCTCCTGATCCGGCACCTTGAGGGCCTGCGGTTCACTCCAGGGACCCGCTTCCTCCTTATCATCAAAGCCCCGGACCTTCCACCACACGGTGGCCCCATGGGAGAGCGCCTCCCCCCGATAACGCGCTGGACGCGCCCCCTCCATCACTGGATTACGTCCGCTGTCCCACAGGTCTCCCACCTCCGCAGCCAACCGGGCCTCGCTACTGGCCACGAGGACCTGCCAGGACTGGAATCCTTCTCCCTTCCAGGACAGACCATACTCGTTGAGATGCAGTCCAAGCTTGTTTGGAATGACCTTCGCCTTCAACTCAGTCGGGGCCGCCGGAACCGCCAGGGCCATTGATCCGGATACCACCAGGCACACAAGGGAGAGAATGGGCTTCATGCGGCCAGTTAAGAAGAGCCCCGGGGGCATGGAAAGCCCTCTTCTCACCAAATCCTCCGCACTGCTGACAATCCCGGAAGAGAAGACTGACACGGGGGGACTCTTCCCTCATCCTCCCTGCAATGTCCGTAGATTCCGCCACCGCTGAAACGGAAAAACAATCAGGCTGGCTCGACTGGATCGAGCGGGTGGGCAACCGCCTGCCCCACCCCATGTCGCTGTTCATCATTGGCGCCGTGGCCGTCCTGGTGCTCTCCCAGATCGCCGACTGGGGCAACTGGTCTGCAGAGAAGACCGTTCTCCAGGAAAACCCTGGAGGAACGACCACGAAAGAGGTGGTCGAGGTCACT
>JAKVCR010000109.1 GCA_022448985.1 Roseibacillus sp. | reverse complement strand
GGGAATTTCGCGATTCCGTTCAGTTCGGAGCGGCTGCGGGTGATGGCGAGCCTGGGCATGTCCTCGAGGTCGTTGGGGACGGACCTGGGAAGGGCCATCTTCTGCCACGGGTAGGGGTCGAAGTATTGCTTCGGCTGGACCATCGGGTAGTGGGGACGAACCAACCCGGCTGCTAGCAGGAAGCGCTTGTCCTTGTGCTTCCTGAGAAGATCGATGGTCTTGCTGGCGGTCTTGTGGTCGGGCTGGTCTGATCCATCACCCTCGTAACTCACGGAAACGAACATGCGGTGGGGCATGCGGGTGGACTGGCGCCCCTCCAGCTTCTTGGTGAAGATGTTCAGGTTCAGGCAGGCATAGTCGCCCGGGGTGTGGGCCTCCTGGCCGGCGGAGTTGAACTTCTCGGTCCAGGTAGAGGGGATGTCGAGCCCGTCCGTCCCGGCGATGATGTCCCCGGGCACCCGCATGTGATAGATCTTGCCCACCCGGGCGCTGTAGAAGCCGTTGGCCTTGAAGTGCTGGCCAAGGTTCACCCGCCCCTTGGCCCCATGATAGCGGCTGTGCATGAAGGAGGTGCGGGACGGGGCACAGGCCAATCCCTGGCAGTAGGCCCGGTCGAAGACCATCGCGCGGGCTGCCAGCTTGTCGATATTGGGGGTCTTGCAGACCTTGTCCCCGTAGCATCCAAGGACACTGGCCTTGAGATCATCCGAGATGATAAAGAGGACATTCTCGACCTTGGGAGCGGCGTGGACGGTGACAGGGAGCAGGAGAAAAAGGAGAAATCGAAAGGCGGGCATGGTCATGATGGGGAGGGCAGATTGAGGGACGTGGCCCGGGAGCTGATATCGGAGAGTAAGTCTGAGAAGCCACAGAAGCGACGGGAGGTTTCCTGGGGCAACCCGGGGAGGGGATGGTCGTGGGAGAGGTAACGGCGGCAGATCCGGAAGAACTCGTCTTCCTCGCTGGCACGCAGGATCTCATGGTCGAATTCTGGATCGAGCCCCTGGGTGATGTAGGCAAGATAGCGCTTCATTTTCTGGACCTGCCGGTCACCCCGGTAGGCCTTGGTCTGCTCGCGGGCGGTCTCCTCCCAGAGTTGTTTAATGTAGGAGAGAAGGTCCTTTCCGGTTGGGCGGGGGCTCTTTCCGCCCCCGAAGGCAGCCCGTAACTGGTCAAAGAGCCAGGGGTTACGGATGGCCCCGCGGCCCATCATGAGCCCTGCAGCCCCCGTTTCCGCCTGGAATGCCCGGGCGGTGTCCACGTCCACAATGTTGCCATTGGCGATCACGGGGCAGGAGAGGGTCTCGACGGCCTTTCGGATACAACCAGGATGAACCGGGGACTGGTAACGCTCTTTGACTGTCCGGCCGTGCACGGCGAGGGCATCGATCTGATGACGTCGGAATACCTGCAGCAATGTGTCAAATTCATCGGGCGTGTCGTAGCCCACCCGGGTCTTGACGGTAAAGCGTCCCGTGATGGCCTGGCGCAGTTCCCCGAGGATACGGTCCACCTTGGCGGGTTTGCGCAGGAGGCCGCCCCCGGCGTCCTTCCGGCAGACCACGGGCGCGGGGCAGCCGAGGTTGAGATCAATTCCGGCGACCGGGTGTTCCTCCAGTTCCCGGGCACTGCGCAGGAGGGAGGGAATA
>JAKVCR010000108.1 GCA_022448985.1 Roseibacillus sp. | reverse complement strand
AGGCCGTTCCTGTTGATGGCCTTGCCTTCCTTGTCAAAGAAGGTCATCCCGATATGCCATTTGCCGAAGAGGGCGGTGGTGTAGCCCTGTTGCCGGAGCATGGCAGGCAGGGTGAGGCGTTCCTTCTCGATGAGGCAGGGGCCACCGACCCCGGTGAAGACGCCGCGGTAATTCAACCGGAAGGCCATGCGCCCGGTCATGATGCTGTAACGGGTGGGCGTGCAGACCGTGGATGGGCTGTGGGCGTCGGTGAAGAGGAGTCCTTCGCGGGCAAGGCGGTCGAGGTTCGGGGTCTGGACCTTGCTCTCCGGATTGTAACAGCTCACGTCCCCGTAACCGAGATCGTCGGCCAGGATGAAGAGGATGTTGGGATGGTCCCGGGCGGAGATCCACGAGGTCAGGCCGAGGAGGATCAGGAAAGGAAGGAGTCGCATGAGGCTCTTGTGCGGAATGAAGAGGAGGGGGGTCAAGCGGCGTTTCATCGAGCCCTCATCCCGGGAGGGAAATGGGACCGGGGGAACACCCCGTGGACCGGGGCAGGAAGTCCTGTTTTCCGGGTCACCGCAAGGGAGCATGGACCGGACCGGGGAAATCTGTCAGAAGGATGGTGATGAGCAGCGAATGGATAGATGTGACCGTTCCCCTGGAGAACGGGATGGTGCACTGGGAGGGTGACCCGGAGGTGAAGATCTACCGGCACTTCGAACTCGGGGTGGATGGAAAGCCCTGTAACCTGACCAAACTGGAGATCAGCGCCCACACCGCAACCCACATGGATGCGATGTGCCATTTCATTCCGGGGGGTGCCGGGATGGACGAGATGCCCCTGGAGGCAACGATGGGGCCGTGCCGGGTCATTGGCATGGATGTGGAGGACCAGATCATGCCATCCGACCTGGAGGGACTTAACCTGCAGCAGGGGGAGCGCATCATCTTCAAGACGCGCAATACGAACAGGAGCTGGGACATGGCCCCGGCCTTCGACAGGAACTTTGTCTCCATCAGTGAACCTGCTGGGAAAGTTCTGGCCGAGGCGGAAGTGATGACGGTAGGGGTGGACTATCTCAGCATCGGTGGTTTTGGAAAGGACGTGGTGGAGGTGCACCAGGTCATGCTGGGAGCTGGCATCTGGGTCATCGAGGGGCTTCGTCTCGAGGACGTCGAACCCGGGGACTACGATCTCATCTGTCTGCCTCTCAAGATCATGGGAGCGGACGGGGCGCCCTGCCGGGCCCTGCTCAAACCGCGGTAAGGGTCAACCGCTCTTCCTGTCCACCAGTCCGAGGGGTCACTTTGTCCTCGTAACCCGGAAGAGGTCGCCTCCTCCGGGAGGCAGTTTCACGGAGAGGACGGCCTTGTCCTTGGAGGGGGTGAGAGCGTTCTGCCAGTCACCACTTTTTCGATCAAGACGCTCCACGAGGGAGACGGATGCCTGGAAGGTGAGACGGCTGGTGCGCTCCGTGGTGATGTCGCTGTTGACGGCGAGGAAGTGCGATTGCTCCTTCCCGTTCTCAAAGGTGCCGAGGACGAGATGATCGCCCGTGGCCTGAACCCAGTGATCCTTGGGGAACTCCGCTGCCCCGGGGGCCTCGGGATGGAAGGGTTTGGTATGGTAGACCCCGGTGGACCGGAGTCCGGCCAG
>JAKVCR010000107.1 GCA_022448985.1 Roseibacillus sp. | reverse complement strand
CAATGGGGTCGGTCTTGAGGACGGGAAGGGCTCGCACTCGACCCGTAAACTGCCGACCCTCCTCGCCGGGGGACGGAAACTCGGCATCAGGCAGGGTCAGCACCTGAAATACGGGAACGACTCAACCCCGCTCTGCAATCTCCACCTCACCATGCTGCAAGCGATGGGAATCGAGTGCGACCAGTTCGTCGATGGGACGGGCCCCCTCGACGGACTCACCTAGGGGCGCTGGGCCAGTTGGTCATACCGGTGCCCACCCGGGGCGGCAAATCCTCGCGGTAAAAGGCCCGTTTCAGGGGCATTTCATCGAATTTGTCCCCGATCAGCCCCTCCGCCGGGGCGCTCGATTCCATCCTGCCGAGGGAGGAAGCCCCCTGCCGCACCTCCCCTCCTCCCCCGGCGATTTTGCCAGGATCGAGACCCCCGAATCCTGACATATGCCACGCCCTCCCATTGCCGGGAAGGGGCTGGCCAGCTACGCTGGCAAGTGATCCAAGTCACACCAATCCATGAAGAACACACCAGGAAACAACAAAGCCAGTGAAGACCCCGGGAAACAATCGACTGGCAGGAAAAGCCGGAAGGTCAGGCTCCCCTCCGACCATCCGATTTATTCCCAAGGATGGACCGTCGGGTTCCCCCCGGCCGTCCGCGCCTCCCCACCATCAGGTCCGCCAACAGCTGACGGAAAAACCGAAAAAAAGAACCGCTAGAAGACCCCCTCACCCAACCAATGTCCGACCCCTTCTGGTATTCTAAAACTAAATTTGAACGAATCCCGTTATGAGCACTCCAACCACTGACACCGCACCTGCCTACTTCGCATTCCGACCGGCCTCCTACTGGGAGGACAACGATCCCCTCTCCGCCATCCTTCGCAACGTGAAGGGCTCCAACCGGCGCCAGATGATCACCGACTACTGGAACGCGGGGAAGATCGAAGAACTGGAAGCACCCCTCCTGGCCGACAACACCGAACCCGGCCTGCGGAGCTTCCTGGAATCCCTCCATCCTTCCTTCATGGGCGGGGAATACCTACCCGACCTCCGTCCCACCGAAGTGGAAATCGCCCGCATCGACCTTCAGTCCACCACCTCGGATGTGATCAGCATCCGGGCCCGGAGGGAGCCGGGCGATGAGCGCATCCACTACCGGATCGTCGACGAATATGATGCCACCTTCGAAATCCAGCCCGAAACCTCCTCCGAGCCCCTCACCCAGGGCGAACTCATCAGCCTGCTCGATGGCACCAACGACGGGGAAGGAGGCGGACTCGCTCATTGCTACAACATTATGAATAACAATGAATTAGGAGATCCAGACATGTTCCGCCACTTCACCACCGTGAACTCCACAATCTACCCTGACCTCTTCGACCACTACGACGCCCAGCACGAGAAATGGTGCGAGAAATCCCAGCCCACAGAAGACTAATTAGCGTGGGTAAAACCGACCTTATGCCAGCCCCTCTCATCTCCAAGACCTCCTTCCTCGCCGGTTGCCAATGTCCCAAGCTCCTGTGGACGAAACTCAACGACCGCGACTCATTCCCCGAGGTAGATCCCGCCACGCAGGCCATCTTCGACCAGGGACACGCGATCGGGGAGCTGGCCAAATTACGTTACCCCGGGGGGATCGAGGTAGGCCCAAACGTCATCGCCCGGCAAAAGGTCGTGGACGAAACAAGGGAGGCCCTCACACACCGCCTTCCGCTCTACGAGCCCGCCTTTATTTCCGGGAGCGGATATGCCCGCATCGACATTCTCGTCCCCGACGGTTCCGATGCCTGGCGACTCATTGAGGTCAAGAGTGGCACCAAGGTGAAGGAAGAAAACATCCTCGATACTGCGTTCCAGCTCCACGTCTGCCAGGGCGCGGGACTGGCCATCACCACCTGTAGCCTGATGCACGTAATCCGGGACTACATTCGCGATGGTGCAATTAATCCCTCCGCCCTCCTCACCGAGGAAGATATCACCGAAAAGGTCCTGGCCCTCCTCCCTACGATCCCCTCCCGACTCGAGGAACTCAAGAAAGTGGCCGCCCAGCCTTCCTCTCCGGAAGTCCCGATCGGGCCCCACTGCAACAAACCCTACTCCTGTGATCTTCAACCGGGATGCTGGGCCTTCCTGCCCAGTTACCCAGTCACCAGCCTCTGCCAAGATCAAAAGGGCAACAGGTGGAAGCTCCTCAGTGAGGGCATTCACTCCCTCCCCGAGATTCCTCATCCCGACACCCTGAATGCCAAGCAGCAGATCCAGGTAGAGGCCACCCGCAACGGAAAACCCCATGTTTCCAAGGACGAAATTGAATCCTTCCTCCACCAATTGCAGTGGCCGCT
>JAKVCR010000106.1 GCA_022448985.1 Roseibacillus sp. | reverse complement strand
GGGGTGAAGATTCTGCTGGGGAGCTGGAGCATCTGTCCGACCTCGGTGAGGTTTCGCGATACCTGGGGTACGGCTGACGAACATCTTCAGCTCGGTATCCGTGCGGCCAAGGCGCTGGGCTCTCCCGCTTTCCGTGTTATCCTTGGGGCTGGAGATGACCGGAAGACCGAGGGGGGAATAGAAGCTCGCATCGCGGACACGGTGAAGGTTCTCAAGCGTAACCGCACACGTTGCCTGGACTCGGGGATCAAGATTGCGATGGAGAACCATGCCGGGGACATGCACACTCTGGAATTGAAAGCTCTCATCGAGGAGGCGGGCCCCGACTACGTGGGAGCCAACTTCGATTCCGGCAATGCAGTGTGGACCATGGAAGACCCCGTGCAGGCGCTGGAAAATATCGGCAAGTATGTCCTCACAACCAGCCTGCGGGATTCCGCGGTATGGGAAAGTGAGAATGGGGTGACAGTACAGTGGACCGCGATGGGCGCGGGGGACACCGACCTGAAGACCTTCTTCAAGCGGTTTGCGGATCTCTGCCCGCAGGTCGCGGTGAACATCGAAACGATCTCGGGGTTCAATCGCGAGTTGAAGGTGAAAAACGAGGACTTCTGGAAGGCCTGGCCAAAGGGCAAACCGAAGGGATACGAAAAGTTCCTGGCCCTGGCCAGAAAGGGAAAGCCGCGTGAGGTCGGCCGGGTTGATCAGAGGGAGGACATTGCGAAGAGCATTGACTACTGCAGGACGGAGCTGGGTCTCGGGCGGCGTTAGCCGGGCAATCCGGAGGCGTTCCCGCCTTGTTTCGTGTTTCGTGGGGAGTGGTCCCTGATCACCGGCAAAAGCGGATTGCACCCCGCGTGATCCGGTCTTAACTGAATGGGTGCCGCAATTGCTCCTGCCGCCGCCTCACCGTCTGGTCGCTCTTTTCGAAAACGGGGGCATTACTCGGGCGCAATTACAGGCGGCCATGACCATTCACCAGCAGCGTCTCCTCGTAGAGATCGCGGAGGCGCGGGAGAACCCGGTCCTTTCCTATCTCGACGAAAAGTTAAGCAGATTTGCGGCCAACCGGCTCGAGCGGCGACATGGTGAACGTCTCATCCGCATGGTGCTGGGTGCCCTCGCTGGCATTGAGAACTTTCCCCCGGCCGACCTGCTCTGGAATGCGGGGCATCCTGATGTGCCGCTCCACTGCTTTTTCCGGTTGCGCCGTGAACCTGTCTTTCGCCTCATTCGTCTCACCATGGACCCTCTCGGAGTGAAGGTGATCATCGAGCACGGCCGGGCCTCCAAGCGCGATACGACCCGGCAGGAGATTCAGCTTCTGCGTGATCGTTTCGGAAACCTTTCCGCGGATGCCGGGTTCTCGCGGAATTGAAGTTCCTGGCCGTGGATCTTGCGCTGTCGGCAGTCTTGGTTAACCTGTCGGCATGAGCATGAAAGTTCTCGCCCTTCCTCTTCTCCTTGTCGCTGCTCTTGGTGCGATGGTGTTTGCCGAGGCGGATCGCAGGCCAAAGGCAAAGGCCAAGGTGATTGAAAAAGGAGTTCGCTTCGATCCCGTGGTACGAAACATCGAAGGCTGGACCGTACACATCGATCCGGCCCTGCTTGAAGGCGAGCACGCCGGAACCGGAGCAAGGTGCCTGCGAATGCTGGCCGATCACCTCAACCGGATCTCCCTGCTGGTGCAGGGTGATGTGCTGGAGAGGCTGAAGAAGTGCGAGATCTGGATCGAGCACAAGCACCCGTCACTTGGCGCAATGCAGTACCATCCCGGCGAGGGATGGCTGAGGAACAACGGGCATGACCCCCGCCTGAACAAGAAGGTGCACATCCCACAGGCCGAGGCGCTTATCTCGCGTGGACAATTGCTCAAGCATCCCGCGGTGGTTCTGCATGAGCTTGCGCACGCCTACCACGACCAGTTCCTCGG
The DNA here is from genome assembly GCA_022448985.1 of Roseibacillus sp. Lineage (GTDB taxonomy): Bacteria > Verrucomicrobiota > Verrucomicrobiia > Verrucomicrobiales > Akkermansiaceae > Roseibacillus_B. Next base: position 39,993 of record JAKVCR010000106.1, on the reverse strand, counting down.
TTTCGGCTATCGGCCCGTTGTCGACTCCTATAAAAAAGCCATGAGGGAGGGGACCTACGAGAAGGTCCTTCTCTATACGGGCCGGACCGTGAGGCACTACGGCGCCACCAACCACAAGGAGTACTTCGCGGAAGGAACGGAGGCCTATTTCTATCGCAATGATTTTTATCCCTTTGTCCGGGCGGAGCTGAAGGAGCACGATTCGACCCTTCACGATGCCTTGAAGGAGATATGGGGGCCGGCCCACTAGGGGCTCCTCTGCTGATCCCGCTTCTTCCGGAGAAGTTTGAGCACGGGGGTGAAGGCCTACAAATCCCTTCCGTGTAATTGGAGGAGGCGCTTGCCTTCCTTTACGACGAATTCGCAATCCATGAACGGGTCGGCACTGATGTCGTGCCAGAGCACCTGGCCACCAGAGGAAATGACGAAAGTGCCGTGGAGGGGCGCCTTCTCAAAGTCGTCGTAGGCGCTCCATTCACGGAAGACGTGCATTGCCGGGTCGGCCACCAGGGGGAATGGAAAACTCCCCCCGTCCTTTTCCCACTTCTCCCTGGACTTGCGCAGGTCCCCTTCGCTGTCGGTGCTGATGGCGAGAACCTCGAAGCCGGCCTTCTCGAAGAGTTCGGCGTTCTGGGCGAACTTTTCCAGTTGTTCGGCACAGTGCAGGCAGCCGTGGCCAAGGTAGAAGAGGAGGACCAGGGGCCGTCCCTCGTAGTCTTTTCGCGAAATGGTCTCACCTTCCCCGTTGGGGAGGGCGAAATCATGGGCCGCCGGTGGCGTCCAGGCCACCGGGCCGAGGGAGTCGAGGGAGGGACGTTCACCCACGTCCTCGCGCACCAGGGGCTTGGCCTGCCAGTCACCCAGGTTGAGTTCCCCGGCGATTTTCATTACGCGGGCGACTGGGGGGGCTTCCGGGTCGAGGTAGGCTGAGATCGGCTTGAGAAGATCAAAGGCCTTTCTCAGCTCCTCCTTCTTGTCGGTGGCATGGAGGATCTCGATGCGAGCGAGGAGGGGAAGAACCCGCTTTTCCCCGTTCTTGACCGCTTCCTCGCTCAGGGCGAGCGCCTTTTCCTGGTCCCCGGCACGTAGGTGGAGCCGGGCGAGGGTGTACTTGTCGCCCTGTACCGTCCCGATGTGCTTTTTAGCTTCCTCGGCGTTGTTTTCAAGCAGGGCCACGAAGCAGCTGAGAGCCTGGCGGGCTTTCTCGACGTTGTTAACCCACTCCCCGGGCTTCTTCCCGGCCTCCTTCACCAGCTTCTTGGTGTCCTTCTCGTTCTTCTTTTCCTTCTCCGCCTTCTCGCGGGCCTCTTTCTCCGCCTTTTCCTTTTCCCCGGTAGCAGTGTCCAGAAGCTTGGCCATTTCCTGATCAATGGATCGCACCCCATCCAGCGATTCCTTCCCGAAGTGCGCATGTCCGAGAAGCCGGAGGCGCTTGAGTTGTTCCTCGCGCTTGGGAGTTGGTTCGAGATAGGGGGTATCGGCCAGGCGGAGCGTCTCGTCCCACAGTTCAAAGCGCTTGAGAACCTCGAAGATGCGGGAGCGGCCGTACTTTGCGCTGCGCCCACCCTTGCTGAGGGTGTTCAGCCTGGGGTGGCGTGGATTGGCGAGGAGGCTTTGGGCCATCCCGAGGGCATCGTGGGCCCGTCCCAGGGTCATCCAGTTGCGGCAAAGCCACTCGTTGTTGTGGGCGTAGTTATGAATCTGGTCCGGGAGAACCCGGCGCGTGATCATATACTGGTGATCGGTGCGGGCGGAGGCCTCCTGGGCGAAGGCGGAATCGTCCCAGCGCTTGAGCTTGGAGTAGATGTGGCCGGGCATGTGCCACATATGGGCGATCCCGGAAGCGGTGTGACCGAGTTTGGCGGCTGAATTGAGGGCGACCTTGGCCTTCTTGTTGTCCCACAGGTGGATGCGGTAGTGGTGTGCCGGGTGCATTGGATTCACCGCGAAGATCTGCTGCAGGATGGCATCCACCGCCTGATGGCTGTGGATGGGTAGTCCGCTGCGGCCAAATTGCCAGAGGCGGACACAGAGAAAGGCGCGGGCTTCAAGGTCATCCGGGTAGTCCTGGATAATGCTTTCGAGATCGTCGATGAGCTCCTGCTTGCGCTTCTTGGCATCCTTGGGCTCACCATCGAGATAGTTGGACTGCGCATCGATGTAACGGCGGTTATGCTCAGAGGCGTGCTCCTTCAGGTCGCGGGCCTTTTTTATGAAGACCTTGGCCCGCTTCTCGTTTTCCCAGTTGGCCAGGGCCATCCCCCAGTAGGCCATCGCGCACTTGGGATCCTGGGAGGCGATCTGTCGGAAGGTCCGCTCAGCCTCGTAGTACCAGAAGCCGTGCAGCTGCCCGATTCCCTGGTTGAAGAATTGCTGACCCTCCTCCCAGGTGCACTGAATTGGGAAGGAAATCTGTCCGGTTCCCTCGATGGGCAGGGCGGAGTGCCGTGGGCCCTCATTGAAGGCTTCACCTTGGTGGGAGTGGCCCGCCTTCGGTTTGTTCTCGGCGGTGGCCTCCTCTGGCTTTTCCTCGGCCAGGGCCAGGGGGGGAGTGATGCCGAGCAGGGCTGTCAGGACGAAGTAGCGATTCAGGATCACGGACTCAATACGAACACGGTTGGACCCTTTCTACCAAGTGGAATTACCGTGGAAACCGGAGGCGATCCCCTGGTCGGGGGTGAAAAACCGCGCGGCCTCCTGACTCTTCGTCGTTCCCGGCAGGCTCCATGCTCCGTGGCAGGGACTTCGGGCACCCTCCAGGGACTCGTCCCTTATCTGCTGCTTTTTTGTCAGCGAGGGGGCGTCTTTGCTTTCCCGGTTCCGATCGTCGAGGAGGAGTGCAATTCCCGGCTGCAGGCCCCTCTCTTGACGCCGGGCATGCGGACCACTAAGCAGCCGCATGCGTATACTCCGCATTCTTCTGTCCGGGGGCCTCCTGACCAGTCCCCTGGCGGTGGGGAAAGAAGATCCTGACAGCTGGCAGGGGAGCGGGAATGTGGGCCTGACGCTGGCAACCGGGAACTCGGAGTCTCTCCGGGCCACCGCGGGACTGGACGTCACGCGGGCTGTGGGCACCTGGGAATCCCGGGCCGCGGCCTCGATCCTCTTTGGAGAGGATGATGGCGTGAGCTCCAATGAGCGCTTTGAGGGTTCTCTCCAGCTCAATCGTAGCTACGGGGAGAGGGTCTACGCCGGTCTTACCAGCGAATTCCTTTCCGATCGGCTGGCTGGGATCAACTGGCGTTTTGCGATGACACCGCTTCTGGGATGGCGCGTGGTCGATGGCGAGCGTCTCAAGCTCCGTCTTGAGGCCGGACCGGGTTATACCTGGGAGGGCCGTAATGCAGGGGACCGTGCATTCAGTTCGGTCCGGCTACATGAGCGTCTGAGCTTTCAAATGACAGAGGAGACTCGAATTTTCCAGTCTCTGACTACTTTGCTGGCGGCTGAGGACCCTGGCAACTTTACCCTCACCGCGGAGGCTGGACTGGAATCGAGGTTGGCCGGAAGGTGGTCCCTGCGTGTGGCGGGCAAGGCGGTTTACTATGGGGAGTCACAGGGAAGGGAAAGCGGAGACCTGCTTCTGACGGCAGGATTCGGTTACAACCATCTCCCTGCGAACCAGAAAGAGGGGTCTCTGGAGACGGCTCTCGAAGGGCTGCAATCGGAAGGAGGCCGGTGGGTCATCACCGCGCTCCTGGGTGGAAGTTTCTCCCGGGGTAACAGCGCGGCCAGTTCACTCAACACCGGTCTGAAGCTGAAGAGGAAAGAAGAGGGAGGCGAATTCGCGGCAGGGTTCTTCGGGAGCTACGCTGAGCGGAAGGGGGCAATCAGTGCGGAAACACTGGCTGCCGATGCGCGCTACCAGCGAGACTTGCGCAATAAGTGGTTTGTTGGACTACGTGGCGATTTTGATCATGATAAGCTTGCGGAATTGGAGTGGCGGATTGCCCTTACACCCTACGCAGGGTGGCTTTTGCATGAGAGGAAGGGCAGCAAGCTTGCCGTGGAGGGAGGGCCCTCGGCTGTGATGGAGCAACAGGGTGGGATCGAAAATACGTTTCTAGGTATGTATGCCGCGGTGAAGGGTGAGCACAAGCTGGGGCTCCGAACCCGCCTTTTCGCCGAATTGTCCTGGCTGGGCGAAACGACTGACTGGAAGAGCTATTTCATCACTTCAGAGGTGGGAATCGAGCACACCCTCTCGGAGAGGCTCAGCCTGAAGTTGACCGGGCGCAACACCTACGACAATACCCCGGCTACCGGCCGGGGGGGGCATGACTTTCAGTTGGTGAGTGCGCTGGGAGTGAGGTTTTGAGGGGCTCTTTTCCTCCGGTGGGGCGCTGCGCAAGGGAGAAAACCTGCAAAAATGGCTTTTAGGCGGGGCGTTGTCGGCGGAAAGACATACTATGGGGGCATTTTTTTCGGGGGTAAATCAGGGCAACATGGAGCTTATTTTTTAAATTATTTCGCCCGTCTGCCAGGTTTGAGACTGGCTCGGATTGTGATGGTACGGGAGGCAGCAATGGGTTGCATAATGGGTTCTGGTCTGACGGATGGTGTAAACCGGGGGTATTCCCTGGAGGAGATTCCGGAAGGCACGGAATCCGAAGGAGCTGTGCGCTGGATTCCCCATGCTGGGCCGTTCTGCGGCATTATGGCTTGTTAGAAGGGTGGGCCTCAAAAATCGTATTTCAGGGAAGCCCGATGACGAAGAACGTCCAATTCGGCACCACTTTTTGGAGCTCCAAAGAACCGAGGGAGTTCTTCACATCCACTCACATCACTCCGTCCCGGGGAGCGTTCAGCGTTTCGAGAGTCCATGCCGGAGGGAGCTGGCTCAAAATTTTATTCACGGGGGCCGGGGTGAAATGCTTGACGGAAACGCCTGAAATTTATGGGTTTCTCCCGCGAAGTTTCATTCAAAATTAATCCATATAGAACCAACATCCATGTCCCAGAAAGCAGCAACCAAAACGGAGATCCTCAACAATATCGCAGAAGCTACCGGTTTCAACCGCAAGCAAGTTGCCTCGGTGCTCGACGCGCTGAGTGGTGAGATCAGCAAGGGAGTAAGCAGAGGCGGACCGGGACAGTTTACGATCCCCGGCCTTTGCAAAATCGTTGTCCAGGATAAGCCAGCCACGGAGGCGGCTACCCGCCCGAACCCATTCAAGCCTGGTGAGATGATGGAAGTGAAGGCCAAGCCGGCTCGCAGGGTCGTCAAGGTGCGCCCTCTCAAGAACCTGAAAGACATGGTCGCCTAGTCAGCGGCCAAGAGACAAATCCTTCGCGGACCGCGCTCCTTACCGGAGCGCGGTTCTCGTTTTTCAGGGGGCTGCAGGAGCTGTTTCTCCCTTGCCTCCCGGGCGGGATCCCCCGAGCCTTACGATATGGCCGATCACAGTAGCGTCGTCAGTATTCATCCCTACTTCAAGATCCACGAGGGCAAGGAGGAAGAAGTGAAGGCCCTTCTGCCTGCGTTCGTTGCCAAGGTGGAAAAGGAGGATGCGGCCCTCTATTACAATTTTACGTTGAATGGGGACCAGCTGTTCTGCCGGGAAGGGTATACGGGGGCTGCTGGTGCCCTCGCTCATGTCGAAAACGTGAGCGGGGAACTGGACCAGCTCTTCGAGCTGGTCGAGATTACCCGGATTGAGATTCATGGCCCCGCCGAAGAGCTGGAGAAGCTCAAGGAGCCCTTTGCACCTCTCAATCCGACCTGGTGGGACTATCAGTGTGGGCTCACGGCATAGAGGAGAGCGGGCGCATCCGGATCAAGGAACGGAAGTAGGAATACAGGTCAGGGAGCACGATTGCCGAGATGAATGTTGTCGCCCTGCAATATGATATCGCCTGGGAAAACCGGGAGGCCAATTTTGACACGGTCCGGCGGCTCCTCACCAAGTGGGGAGTGTCTCCGGGGTCGCTCATCGTGCTGCCGGAGATGTTTTCCACCGGGTTCAGCATGGATGTCTCCAAGCTGGCGGAGGGGAAGGAGAGCGAGACCGAGAAGTTTCTCTCCTCCCTGGCCTGGCAATATGAGAGCCACGTCCTCGGGGGCCTTGTGAGCAGGGATCCCTCCTCCGGGATGGGCCGGAATGAGCTGGCGGTTTATGATCCCTCCGGGCGGCCCGTGGCTCTCTACCAGAAGAATTATACGTTCTCCTACACCGACGAATCGAGGCACTATCGCCCCGGGGATGGGTTGGCCATGTTCCGCTGGCACAATTTCACGGTTTGCCCGGTGATTTGTTATGATCTCCGTTTTCCGGAACTCTTCCGGGAGGGTGTACGCAACGGAGCCGATCTCTTCACAGTCAGCGCCAACTGGCCCGACACACGGTTCCGGCACTGGAAGACCCTGCTGGACGCACGGGCCATTGAAAACCTCGCCTGTGTGGTGGGGGTCAACCGGGTGGGGAGCGATCCTCGCTTTCGCTATCCGGGAGGGTCCCGGATCGTCAACCATCACGGCGCCCTCCTCGCGGAAGCCGGGGACTCGGAGACAGTGCTCTCCTGTGAGCTGGATCATTCCGATCTGGTTGCCTGGAGGCGGGAGTTTCCCGCTCTCGATGATATCAAGGGGTGATCTTTGAAAACCTACGATGTCATTGTCGCCGGCGTCGGCTCCATGGGCTCCGCAGCCTGTTATCATCTTGCCCGGCGGGGGAAGCGGGTGCTTGGCCTTGAACAGTTCGATCTCCCGCATGAGCTCGGTTCCCATCATGGGCACTCGCGCATGATCCGGCAGTCCTACTACGAACATCCCGACTATGTTCCGCTCCTGCAAAGGGGCTATCAGCTGTGGGACGAACTGAATGAGTTGTGTGGGAACAAGGATCCGGGGCAGAGAATCTTCCACCGGACTGGTGGGCTCTATCTTGGTCCCCGTGATGGTGCGATCGTCCCCGGGGCCCTCGCGGCAGCATGCGAGCACGGGTTGGATTACCAGTTACTGGAGGCCCGTGAGGTGGAGCAACGTTTCCCTGCCTTCCGGGTCGGGGATGGATTCGTGGGGTTTTTTGAGGAGGATGCGGGGTTTATCCGACCGGAGAAGGCCCTGCGGGCGCATGTGAACCTGGCCTGTTCCCATGGGGCGGAAATCCGGACCGGGGAGGAGATCCTCGACTGGCAGGAAAACGGATCCGGTGTGACCGTGCGGACGAGAAGGGGAATGGTGGAGGGGGGGCATCTGATCCTGACCGCGGGAGCGTGGTCAGGGCGCATGCTTCGCGACCTTGAAACCGGCTTCTCGGTCACACGGCAGGTCCTGGCGTGGTTCGATGTGGCGGCTGATCGGGCAGGTGCCAGCCTCCTCCTCGGGGACTTCCCCTGCTGGTTCATCGAAACCGAGGCTCCGTATGGGCACTATGGCTTTCCCATGACGGAGTTCGGTCAACGGGGCTTCAAGATCGCGCTGCATCGCCCCGGTGAAGAGATGGATGATCCTGCTGGCGAGAGGACCGGGGTGAGTGAGGAGGAGATCGCGTCTCTGCAGGGGGTCCTGCGAAAGTGGATTCCGGATGCCGATGGGCCGCTTCTTGCGAGTTGCACCTGCCTATACACCAACAGCGCTGATGGGCATTTCGTGTTGGGCCCATATCCCGGGAATGGCAATGTCACTCTCGCCGCCGGATTCAGTGGTCACGGGTACAAGTTTGCCAGTGTGATGGGGGAAATACTGTCAGATTTTGCCTGCGAAGGCGCCACCCCGCATCCGGTAGAGTTTCTCTCCCCGCAGCGGTTTGCCTGAAGGCGGGCCTCCCGCGCACTTCATTCCCCTTGATTCCCTATTCCCAGTCGTCGCCCACCTTCTTGCGATAGGCCGCCATGTCCTTGTCCCCGTAGTAGGCGATCAGGATAGCACCGTCCGCGGCTACGGTTTCGAAGAGGTCGTGCATGAGTTCCTGTTCCCCGGGCCACGGATAGACGTAGAACACGTCGATCTCGTCGACCTCGCAATCCATCCCCTCGTAGGCGGGGACGGGCACCGTGGTATTCTCCCAGCGCGAATCGGGTTCGGGGGTCATCAACTCCGCTCCTCCCTGGGCGGGGTAGGATCCGTAGCCCTCGGGAAAGTAGCTCGCGCAGAGGTTTTCGACCGTGATTCCCTGATCGTGGGCCAGTTGTCTCGCCAGTACGACGAGATCTTCCTCAATCTCCAGCCCGTAGGCCCGGTAGCCGAGGAGGGAGGCCAGGCAGGCCCCCACGCCAAAGCCACTGCCCCACTCGCAGAAGGTCCGCCCGGTGGGGAGATCCTCCTCGGTGAGAAATCTCAGGACCCGGTAGAGGAGAACCGGATCGCTGGGAAGAAACCGCGGGACCCTGCGGTTGCGATTAGTCTCGAAGAGATGATCGAGTCGGCGCTCCGCCTCCTCGATGAGGGCGGAAACCCGAGACGGGAGTTTGCCCTCGTCGAGTTGCAGGGCGATCTCTTCCAGAGCCATTGCGGGGAGTGTGCCTGCGGCCCAACTCCTTGTCCATGCGGGGGTCCAAATTCCTCGACTCGGCAAGGGATCCGGCGGACATTCGCGTCCTTGAAGGAGGTGGAGATTTTTACCGACGGGGCCTGCCGTGGGAATCCGGGACCTGGCGGCTATGGGGTCGTTCTCAAGTCCGGGACGCACCGGAGGGAACTAAGCGGGGGATTCGCCCGCACGACCAACAACCGCATGGAATTACTTGCTGCTATCGCGGGGATTGAAGAATTGAAACAGCCCTGCCGGGTGACGGTCTCGTCGGATTCAAGATACCTCGTCAATGCCATGACTCGCGGCTGGTTGCAAAAATGGAAGGGCCTCGGCTGGCGACGGGGTCCGGGCCAGCGTCTCCGCAACGAGGATCTCTGGAAGCGTCTCGATGCGGTATGCGGGGGGCACGAACTTCACTGGGAGTGGGTCAAGGGTCACGCCGGTCATGCCGAGAACGAGTGCTGCGATGCTCTTGCCGTGGAAGCGGCGGAAGGCAGGGAGCTTCCTTCCGATGAAGGCTACCTGGATGAGGAGCAACTTGCGGGAGAGGAACCCGGCCTCTTTGACTGAAGGCAGGGGCTCCGGGCGAACCACAGGCGTGCGGGGCCGGAGCTGGCTCACCCCCCGAGGAAGGTATTTCACTTCTCGAGAAAGGAGGCCAGCGTCTCCGGTTCGGGGCTGCCGAGCCAGAGCACCGCATCATCCCGGGTGATGATCTCCAGAGCTCTTCCTTGGAAGCAAACCCAGATCTTGTGTCTCCGCTTCCTCAGGGGGACGTCGATCACCTTGATGCTTTTAATTTCAGCGAGGGAGATCGTTTTCTTCAGGATGCCGATTCCCAGCTGGGCCTCGAGGGTTTCCCCGGTGACCCGGACCGTCAGCGGATTCCAGAAACAGGGAATCAGAATCGCCCATGGGGCTACCCAGATGATGTGAAGCCAAGCTCCGCTGACAGCCAAGAGGCAGGAGAGGCATACCAGTAACCCCGTAGTAAAGGACAGCCACCAGGACTTATCGATTCTGCGGTAGACGTCGCCGGTCGAACCCATGGAATCAACTTTACAAGGAAAGCACTGCTTGCCCAAGGGAGATCTCGGGCCTCGCCTTCCTGCCCTGGCAGCTTCCCGGGGTGCGGTTACTTGCCAGCTTCCGCTTGTGGTTTGCCAGGGGCAGGTTTTGAGCTGTCCTTCTTCTTGAGTTCTTCCTTTTCCTTTTCGCGCGCCAGGAACGACTTGCCCTCGGTGATCCACTTCCTGCCGGTTTCGTCCTTGAGGAAGTGTGCCATCCACTCCCTGACGCGGTAGTGGTAGTCCACCATGTTTTCTTCCTTGCGCAGGCCGTGATTCTCACCGGGATACACGAGGAGGACGACATCGTCCTTCCCGGCCCAGCGGGCGGCATTGTACATCTCAATGCCCTGGTCCCAGTCAACGGCACCATCCTTGTCCCCGAAGGCGATGAGGAGGGGCGTGTTGAGGGTGTCCAGTCCATGAATGGGGGAATTGCGGGCGTAATTCTCGGCATCCTGCCAGAAGGGCTTGTTCATGCGCCCCTGCGATTGCGCGAAGATGCGGGCGTTGGTGCCGCCGGAATTCCAGTAGACGCTCACCGACATGCTCATCAGGTCGGTGAGGGGAGCCCCAGCTACCGCGGCCGAGAAGAGGTCGGTCCGGGTGACGATGAAGGAGGTCTGGTAGGCGCCCCAGGAATGCCCCATCAGGCCGACTCTCCGGGAATCAACCATTCCTGTCTCGAGGACCTTTTCGACTGCCGGAACCACGCAGTCCACGGCTGAGATCCCGGGTTTCTGGGGTCGATAGACGATGTCGGGTTGGAACACGAAATAGCCCTCCGCCGAGAAGACGCAGGGGTTATAGGGGTGCTTCTCGCTCGGAGTGTAGTAGCGGTGCAGATCCTGTGAGCGTTTTTCGTAGATGTAGACGATCATGGGGTATTTCTTCCCTTTCCGGTATCCTGCGGGGTAGGTGAGCATGCCCTGCAGTGGAACGCCCTGCTTGTTCCGGAAGTTGACGAGTTCGGAGCGCCCCCAGTGGTAGTTTTTCTGGAACTCATTGGTAGTGGTAACCTGGCGGGAGGACTTCAGTCCGGGGCCGGAGAGGAAAAGATTGCGGGATTGATCGGTTCGTTCCCGGGTGAAGGTGAAGACCTCGGCATCCCGGGCGCGTTCAAGGTAGAGGAGAAGCGTATCCTCAAGGAGGTGGGTTTCCCAATCGACGGCGGGATGCTTCCTGTCCCCGAGGGTGAGGGTTCCGTATCCGGATTTCTTGGTGCGTTCACCGGAGAGGCCGATGTAGAGACGATCTCCCGGGGCGAGAGCCCCATCATTGTCCTCACGGAAACTCGCCCGCGACAGGCGATGCCGGATCTCCTGCTCCCGGCCGTCAGTTAGTTTGCGGGCGCGTTCTCCCCGGGGGTCGAGGAGCCAGATGTCGTAGCGATCGTAGAGAAGGACGGCAGAACTGTCGGTGAGCCACACACCATTGCCAAAGGGACGCTTCTCCGTCGCGAGGGTGTCATCTTTCTGGTCGGTAAAGGAGGGTTTCAGTCTGGCGGTGAGGTTGCGTTGCTTTCCGTTCCTGAGGTCGTGGCTCCAGACCTGTCCCTCACGCAGGAAGAGAAGGAAGCGGCCATCGGGGCTGGTCGAGAGGGTGAACTTTACTCCTTCCAGGATGCGGTTGCGTTTTCCATTGCTGGTGTTGATAGCGTAGACGTCGTGGAGGCTGGGTCCGAACATGGCGGAGCGTTCGTGGGGCGAGGCATCCAGTCCAATGGCCCGGCGTCCGTCCTTCGTGATGGTGACCCGCTCGGTCAGTTCGTTCTCAAGCTGGACCAGTTTTTCCTCCGCGATCCACCAGACCGCCTTGCGGGCGGGGTTCTTGCGTTTGGAGGCCTCCTTCTTCTGCCGTGGCATGATTGTGGCGTCCCGGGAGTGCCAGACTTCCACGTTGGAGGGGGTGGTGAGGGTCTCGCGGAGGGTTTTTGCCGGGGCCTCGGACTTGGCCCCGGTCTCTTTGGGTTTCTCCTTGGGTGCATTCTTGGAGGGCTCCTCCCTCTTGGCCGGCTTTTTGGTGGAATCATCCTCCTCCGTGCTGGCCTTCTGCTTTTTATCCTTCCTGCCCTTTCTTTTTTTCCCGGTCGGCTCTGGCGGGGAAGGGAAATCCTTGGGCCTGTTCTCCCACTTCTTGAGCGAGCAATGGAGCGCCCGGCCATCCTGCGCCCAGCTCAGGGTGGGAGTAATATAGTGCGCGGGGGAGAAGGAACGGTCCTTGCTGTGGTCGTAGATGGCCGCGCTGCCAGCAGGGGTAGCCGGTTCGTCCAGATCGCGGAACGCAAGGAGGGTGTGGGAAATGTCTTCCTTGTCGCCGAATTTCATCTGCCGGGTCGCGGCGAGGTCGAAGGAGTCCTTGCGCCAGAGCAAGCCGACATAGTCCTGGTCGCTGCTCTCGAGGGTCCTGAGGGTTTCCTTCTCCGGATCGAAGAGCTGAAGCGAATTGCTGATACTGGGGGAATCGACGACCAGGGCGAGAAGAGCGTCCTGTCGACTCCACGTGAATCTGGTGACGTTTCCGAAGGTGGTGTCGTCGCCGGTAGCGAGGTTGCGTACGAGGAGGGCCTTGGCAGGCTGGGAAGGAGGTGATCCCGGGCGCGGGGGCGGAGCCTTTCCAATCACCTCGATGGCCGCGAAGCGGCTATCGTCACTGAACACCACGGCACCGACATTCTCGAATTCCGTGGTTTTTCCGTTGGCGAGGGAACGCAGCTTGACGGTGTTTCCGGGTGAGGGAGGAGCCTTGGAGGACTTGGCTTTCTTCTTCTCCTCCGGGCTCTGGCCCATCGTTACCGCCAGCCAATTGCTGTCGTTGGAGAAGACGGGGCGCTCGCCCTGGGGGAACACCTCCTTCTCCTCGCTTTTCCCACCCTGGATGCGGTGGAGATGGAGCGAGCCCTTTTCATCGACTCTCCTGATGCCGAACACCAGCCATTGGCCGTCGCGGGATATCCTGCGGCTCCCCATGTTCAACTGTTCCCACTGGGCGTAGTCAGGAGGGGCAATGGGTTTCCTGGGAGAACGCTTCTTCCTGCCGCCTTCCCTGCCCTTGGGCGGCTTGGTTTTGGATTTCGTGCCTTTTGCAGTCTTTGTCGGAGCAGAATGTCCGGCAGAGGGCTCTCCGCTGCGGCTGGCAGTGTCCCGTGCCGGGACGGGAGGGACAAAAATGGAAGAGAGGGCAAAAAGAAGGACGAGCGTGTAGAAGTGCTGCATGATGCAGAATGTAAGGGGAGGGCGGACTTACTCCGGATAGCGCTCTGTTAGAAGCCTCCATTTCAGGAAATTCCGAGTGTGGGGCAAATGGCGCTGATCAGGTGGGATGCGGGAATAGGTCTCGACCTTCGCGCTGCATTGCAGGACTGTTTCACCGTGATGGCTGAGGATTCTTCGAAATCGCATTCCGATCCCAGGGCAGAGTCCAGTCCGCTTCCTCCCCCGGACGTAGCGAAGCCCGCCTTGTCCCCTTCCAGGGTAGAGGGTGGGAGTGGATCGACGGTGCCGTTGAAGGTGTCGGTTGATCCAAATTCAAGTGCGGACGATCCTGATCAACCGGGGTCCGCTCAGGTGAGCGGACAAGTGCCGGGAGCGGACGCCGCCCTGGGCAACCGCCTGCTGGCAACTTTCCTCGACGCTGTCGTGGCCCTTGGTCTGGCGTTGGCCGTGCAGTTGCTTGATCCTTTCATCAAGGTCGGAGATCAACTTTCCTGGGTGGTGCTGGGGGGCTATATTATTTCGCGCGATTCGCTTTCCTTTCTCCAGGGACAGAGCGTGGGGAAGAAAGCCATGAAGCTTCAGGCGGTCACGATGGAAGGAGTCAGCCTGGAGGGGAACTGGCGTTCGGGCCTGATCCGCAATGCCGTCCTGGTCATTCCCCTGTTTGTCTTCGTGGAACTGATCGTGCTGCTCACCCGCCAGGATTATTCCAAGCCACTTCTCCGCCTGGGGGACGAGTGGGCCAACACCAGGGTGATCAATGCGGGACTCGAGATCCTTAAGTCCGAGGATTCCGGCACTACGGGGGGGGAGCAGTCGGAACCCCAGTAACAGGATTGGCGGCAGGTTGGGCCGGGAGGTCCCTTGACAGGACCAGGCATTTGAGGGACGAGGGAGTGGTGAAGTCGCTTCTTCCCATCCTGCTGATCATGACCATGCCCTCCCTGGCGGAGGACTGGCCGCAATATCTCGGGCCAGGTCGTGATGCCGTATGGCGGGAACAGAAGGTCGAACTGGACTTCGCCAAACGGCCCCCGCGCCTGCTCTGGACGGTCCCGGCAGGTAGCGGCTATGCTGGTCCTTCGGTGGCAAAAGGGCGGGTCTTTATCATGGATCGACAGGCCAAGCCCTATGTGGCGGAAAAGTTGAAGCCCGGCACCAACGTGAATTTTGTGCGGGCGCGTATCCCCGGCCGGGAGCGGGTTCGCTGCCTGAGCGAGGCCAATGGAGAGATCATCTGGGAGCACAGCTACCAGGCCGACTACTCATCGGTTTATCCCTACGCGATCGGCCCCCGTAGCACGCCTCTGGTTCACGACGGCATGGTCTACACCCTGGGGGCGGAAGGAGACCTGCATGCCTACACTACTGAGCAGGGCAGGCTGGTCTGGAAGAAGAACATTCTCAGGGAATACGATTTCGAGAATCCTCTCTGGGGGACCGCAGGCCATCCGATCGTAGAAGGTGACCTGCTGATCTGTCCAGTGGGAGGGCAGGGGAGCACGGTGGTGGCTTTTGACCGGAGGACGGGTGCGGAGAAATGGAAGGCGCTTAACGCCCGGGAGGCCGGTTATGGAACCCCGGTAATCGAAACCATCAACGGGCACCGCCAACTCCTCGTCTGGGATGCCGAAAATCTCAACGGGTTGGATCCCGATACCGGCGCGGTACACTGGAGCGTGTCCTTCAAGCCGGAATACGGCATGGCGATCGGTGCGCCCCGGGTCTGGAAGGACCTCGTCTTCGTAATGGGATTCAATAACAAGTCGGGAGCGATCCGGGTGGCGCCTGACGGGAAGTCCGCCCGGTTGGCCTGGGGCCGTAATCTGCGCAAGGGCGTGGCCGGAGTGATGAACACAGCCTGGACTCGTGATGGCTATATCTATTCGGGGGGGCAGCGGGGGCTTTTCCGGTGTGTCAGGATGGAGACGGGGGAGCGGATCTGGGAAACGCGGCAACCACTTCTCAGGGGCGACGGGTCGGGTCGCGGCCCCTGGCCCCACGCCTTTACGATCCATCATGATCCATCCGGACAGACCCTCATCTTCAACGATCACGGGGAGATGATCAGTGCCCGGCTATCCCCGGAGGGCTATCAGGAAGTTGCGCGGACGTTGATCATAGATCCTACTCATACGGTGGCGGGAAGGCTCCTTGTCTGGTCCCATCCGGCTCTGGCCAACGGCCGGGTCTACTGCCGGAATGACAGGGAGGTTCGCTGCTGGGACCTGGGTGCGGGTGATCGGTAGTAAGCCGATCAAGGGGGCTTTTTTCTGTGATATCAGGGGGTGATGGTGCGTAATGGGGTCGTGCCAATTCGGTCCGGGGCTATAGCATCTTTTCTTCTGTTCGCGGCGGGGCCGTTTCCGGTCCATGCTGAGAAGGCGATTGACTGGGAGGAGGCCCGCCAGTTCTGGTCCTTCCAGCCTCCACGTTCGGTTCCCCTGCCAGAGGTGCAGCGGCAGTCGTGGCCGCAAAAAGATCTGGACCGGTTCATCCTGCGTAAGCTGGAGGATGCGGGCCTGGAGCCTGAGGCGGAGGCCGAACGGAGAACCCTTATCCGGCGACTGAGCTTCGATCTCACCGGCCTGCCTCCCGCCGTGGAGGAGGTTGAGGAGTTCCTCGCAAGTAAAGATCCCCGGTCCTATGAAAAGCTTGTGGACCGGTTGCTGGCCCGACCGCAGTTTGGTGAACGTCTTGCCAGCATGTGGCTGCCGGTGATGCGTTATGCGGAAGACCAGGCACATCAGGTGGGCAATAACAGCAAGTTCTTCTATCCCCATGCTCACCAGTACCGCCGATGGGTAATCGAGGCCTTTAATCGAGATCTCCCTTTCGACCAGTTTGTGCGCCTGCAGCTGGCCGCCGACCATTACGGGGATGAAGACCTCGCGGCGCTCGGCTTCATTGGGCTGGGGCCGCAGTATTACAACCGCAAGCGACTGGATGTCCAAGCCGAGGAGTGGGAAGACCGGGTCGATACCGTGACGCGGAGTTTTCTCGGGCTCACCGTCGCGTGTGCCCGTTGCCATGATCACTTCTACGACCCGATTACCACCAAGGACTACCATGCGATGGCAGGAATCTTTGCCAGTGTCTCGATGGACAGCCGGAAGGTTGGAGACCGGACCTTCCATGTTGTAAAGGATTCCAAGGTCCAGGATCTCAACGTCTTTATCCGTGGGAACGTGGAAGAGAAAGGTGAGTTGGTGCCGCGGGGATTCCTCCGTATCCTGGCGAGTGGGCAGGAGCGTCAGACCTTCGGGGAGGGAAGTGGTCGCAGGGAACTGGCGGAGGCGATCGTCGCGCCTGGGAACCCTCTGACTTCCCGCGTCATGGTTAATCGGTTGTGGGGAGAACTATTCGGTGTTCCGCTGGTGAAGTCAGCGAGCAACTTTGGGAGCACCGGGGACCGGCCAAGCCATCCCGGGTTGCTCGATTACCTGGCGATCAAGTTCCGGGAAGAGGGCTGGTCCATCAAGGCGCTGGTGCGTGAGCTCGTGCTCTCCGCGACCTATCGGCAGGCCTCCACCCGGAGGAAGGATAATACCCTGCTGGCCGGGATGAACCGCAGGCGCCTGAGTGCGGAAATGCTCAGGGACGCCATGCTGGCGGCGAGCGGCGAGCTGGAGTCCGCCGATCCCGGGGGGGTGTCCCTGAAGGTGAGCGACAAGAAAAACCTGCGGAGGACGGTATATGCCCGGATCAGCCGCAAGGAGCTGGATTCCTTCCTGAGGCAGTTTGATTATCCGGATGCCAATGTGCATGCGGCCGGACGGGTGGTGACCACTACCCCGATGCAGAAGCTCTATCTTCTGAACAGTCCCTTTGTAGCGGACCGGGCCGCGAGGTTGTCAGAGCTGGATAAGGACCTTGAAGGCGAGGAGCGGATCCAGAGCCTCTTCCGCAAGGTGCTCGCCCGGAACCCGAGCGCGAGCGAATTGGTCGGGAGCCTCCGCTATTTTGAAGAGTCTGCGAGTAATCGTGACTGGGCAGGGTTCGCCCAGGTGTTACTGTGCAGCAACGCGTTTCTCTACCGTGATTGATTCCCGTTATTCAGGATTAAGCAGGCGTCAGGTGCTCCGGCGCCTCGCCGGGGGGGCTGGCCTACTCGGCCTGGCCGGGGTGATACAGAAAAATACCGGGACGGCCTTGGGAGCGAATCCATCCCTGAACCTGCAGGGAAACGTGCCGGCCCGGGCCAAGCGGGTGATCTTTCTCTTTCTCAACGGCGGGCCCTCCCATGTGGATACCTTCGACCCCAAGCCGGCCCTGCTGAAGCACGAGGGAGAGAAACCTGCCGAGAAGCTCTACCGCGACGGGAAAAAGGGAGGATTCATGCCCTCGCCCTTCAAGTTCACCAGGCACGGGGAGAGTGGGCTGGAGTTCAGCGAGAGCGTTCCGCACCTCGCCAAGCTGGCTGATGATGTCTGCATCGTGCGATCGATGCACACCGATGTGCCCAACCATGAGCCAGCCCTGTTGCAGATGCACACCGGGGTGGTCCAGCCCACCCGTCCGTCGCTGGGATCGTGGGCGCTCTATGGACTGGGATCAGAAAATGAAAACCTCCCGGGCTACGTGGTGCTGCGACCGAGCCCGAAAACGGTGGTGGGGCCGGCCCTCTGGAGCAACGGGTTCCTTCCCGCCCGCTTCCAGGCCACCAGCATCATCACGCGTGAAATGGCTATCGGCAAGTTGCTGCCCCATATCAGGAACGGATCCTTTGATTACAGCGCGCAACGCCGACAGCTTAATCTGCTCGGGGCCCTGAACGAAGAGCACCTGCGTGAGCGCGGGGGTGACGGGGAACTGGAGGGCGAGATCCGCGCCATGGAGACGGCCTATGCGATGCAGATGGAGGCCACCGAAGCGCTTGACACCAGTGGTGAATCGAAAGCGACCCGCGAAATGTACGGCTCAAGCCGCTTCGCGAATTCCTGCCTGCTGGCCCGGCGACTGGCGGAGCGGGGCGTACGCTTTACCACTGTCTATTACACCAACGACAAGAACAACCAGCCCTGGGACACGCACAAGAATCATAACGAGGGCCACAAGAATCTCTGTGCTGATGCCGACCAGGCTGCGGCAGCATTGATTGCGGACTTGAAGCAGCGGGGGCTGCTCGATGATACCCTTGTCATCTTCGGGGGTGAATTCGGACGGACGCCCTTCGCGGAACAGAAGAAAGATGCCAAGCCGGGCCGCGACCACCACAGCACGGCCTTCTCCTACCTGCTGGCGGGCGGTGGGGTTAAGGGAGGATTTGTCTACGGCTCTACGGATGAGTTCGGCATGCACGCGCAGGATAATCCCATGCACGTGCATGACTTCCACGCCACCGTCCTGCATCTTCTCGGGATCGATCACGAACAGCTCACCTATCACTACGCCGGGCGTGATTTCCGGCTCACCGATGTCCACGGCAAGGTGGCGACGGGGATTCTGCAGTAGCATGTGGAGTGGGGGTGGGATCTCATACCGGATGAACGGATCGGTGTTCAGTCTCTCCCGCCGCCAGATACTCGTTCTCGCGGTTGGGGTTGAAGCAGGAATGGGCCTGCTGGCATTGGGGCTTGGATGGTTTTTCCACCTGCCGGTAACTGAATGGGTGCGGCCTGATGCGACGGGGATCGTCCTTGGGGTGGTGGGGGTCACGGTCCTCTTTGGGATCCTCCTGCTATGCCGGCGCTTTCCGGTGGGACCGATTGGACGGCTCATGCGCTTCGTAGATGCCACGGTGAAACCACTTTTCCTGAAGTGTCGCCCGGTCGATCTCCTGCTTATCGCGATCCTTGCGGGAGTGGGTGAGGAACTCCTTTTCCGGGGCTTGATTCAGGGCGGGCTGGCCCAGTGGTGGGGAGAGTGGCCGGCCCTGGGCGTAGCAAGTGTCGTCTTCGGCCTCGCCCACTGCATGACGAGAGAATATGCGGTTTTTGCCACCGTGCTGGGGTTTCTCCTGGGGTGGCTGGTGCTGGTGACTGGCGATCTCACCGCTGCCATCGTGGCCCATGCTGGATATGATTTTGCAGCCTTGCTTCTGCTGACGAAGAAGGGTGGGGACGATGAAGTTCCGGGGCCTGAAGGCCGGGATTGAGCACGCCTGGGGCGGGCCATCCCCGGCACGGGGAGAAGATCGCCAATTTCATTGCATGGAAGGGGTGATGTGGCCACCGTTCCCCTCCCATGAAGGCTCTCCTCGTCATTGTCCTCCCGCTGCTGGTGATTCCCCCTGCCCAAGCAGAGATGCGGGAATGGAAAACGGCGGATGAATCAAAGACCCTCGTTGCGGAATATGTCAGTTCCCGTGATGGGAAGGTCACCATTCGCCGCAAGCGGGATCGCCGCTCATTTACCCTCTCCCTCGACAAGCTTTCAGAGCAGGACCGGGAATACGTAAAGCAGAGGGAGGAGGAAGGGCCTGATGATGGGAGTGGAGAAGCGAAGGACGCGGAGGAAGAATTCGCCAAGTTGATCACCGGCGACTGGGAGCGGACGGAGGGTCACGGATTGAAGTACCGCATTTATGGCGCACGCAAATTGCGGCGCGGCAAGGGAGAGGGTTTTCCCCTGGTGGTCTATCTCCATGGCAGGGGTGGCGATGTAATGAGTCCGCAGCAACCGGGGGGAGCCAATGCATTCACCCAGGACGACAATTACCGGAGGAGGACCTGCTTCGTGATCGCTCCGCAGAATCCCGATCAGCAGGGATGGACCGGGGCCAAGGCCGACGGAGTGGTCGAAATCGTGGAGGAATTGATCAAGAAGCTTCCGGTTGATCCCAAGCGGATTTACCTGACCGGCTACTCGATGGGAGGGTATGGAACCTTTCAACTGCTGGCCCAGGAGCCCAAGATGTGGGCGGCAGCGGTGCCGGTTGCCGGAGGGGGGAATCCGGGGGCGGTGAAGGAGTACCGCAAAGTGCCCATCTGGGTCTTTCATGGGGAGGATGACAAGGTCGTCCCGGTGAGCCAGAGCCAGGCCATGGTGGCGGCCCTGGAGAAGGCCCGCTCGCAAGTAAAATACACCGAGTTCCCTGGTGCCGGTCATGGTGTGGCGGGCAAGGTCTACGGTGACGAAAAGGTCCACGAGTGGATGTTTGAGCAGGCAAAGTAGGCGTCAGACGCAGTCTCGGACCCCGGATTCCGGGGGTTTCGGCGTTTCCCTGAATACTTCCGGGTCGCGTCCGGTCCAATGGACATCATGAAACGACGTCTCTTTCTGCTGATGGCAGCAGCGATTCTGGTCCTGGGTGGCGGCACGAGTTGTACCACCATGTATGATTCGGCCGGTCGTCCGGTGGAAGTTATCACGCCTGAAGGTGCGGCCCTGGCAGCGGTAGCGGCTGGCGTGGTGGGATATGCCATGGCGGATGACGGGCACGACAGGAGGCACTACCGTCGGCCTTACCGCCACCGCCGGGGGCACTGTTACTGCGGCCGTGCGTATGACCGGTGTGCGGGCCATGGCCACTAGGTCCGGAACGAGTCGTATAAACGGATTTTCGAATTTCGGTGCGCAGCGGGAAGCGATAGGCTCGCGATGTGCGCACGATCCTGATGTGGCTGTTGGTGGGAGGATGGCTGGTGGTGGCAGAAGGGCTGCCGCGGGGGTCGAAAAATGCCGAGACGGGCCTGACGACGTTCTCTGGATGCCGATTGGGTGAAGCGGAGTGGGCCGACGGAGACAGTTTCCCCGTCCGCTTTCCGGATGGAACGATCCATACTCTTCGCCTCTACGGGGTTGATTGTTTTGAGACCACGGACCGGCACCAGACTGATCAGCGGCGCCTCCGTTCCCAGCGGGCCTACTTCGGCATTGCCAGGGCGGGGGGCAATGAGCAGGCCTCCATCCGGGCGGCCAAGGCACTTGGGATTGCCGCGCGGGATCGTGTCGAGGAGCTTCTGGATCAGCCGTTTACTGTCCACACCGCCTGGGCCGATGGCCGGGGGCATCCCCTTCACAAGCGCTACTATGCATTCATCACCGGAGCAAAGGGGGGGGACCTGGGAGGCCTTCTCGTCCGGGAAGGTCTGGCGCGGGCCTTCGGGGTGGCCCGGTCGCGTAAGCCGGGAGTGAGCCGGGATGAGTACAAGGAGCGGCTCAAGGATGAGGAACTGGCGGCCGCCTCGCGCCGGGTGGGGGCCTGGAAACATACGAATTGGGAATTGCTTCCGGAAGAGCGACGGGTGGAACGGGCCCAGGAGCAGGAAGAGCAGGCGAGGAAGAGGGCGCTTGAGAAGAACTCGATTAATCCGAACACCGCCTCACGCGACGAGCTGATGCGACTGCCGGGCATTGGGGAAGTGATGGCGGTCAGGATTATCGAGGCAAGGGAAGCCGGGAAATTCCGGACTGCGGCGGACCTGAGGCGGGTGGCGGGAATCGGCGAAAAGATCGCTGCCAGGATTGGTCCGTATCTGTCTTTCGGGGGGTCGTCAGGACGATGAATCGAACGACTCTCTTCTTCCTGCTTCTCGCGGCCATGATGGGGATGGCGGTGGTAGTGACCCTGATTGCCTTTGCGGGATGAAGGAGGTGGAACTCACGCGGGATCTCCTCATGGAGGCGGGGGGCTGGAAGGAGATGAAGTCGGCCCGCGGGATGCATCGTAGTGGCCTGGTGGGCGAGGTGGCCTACGAAAACGGCTGGCTGGAAGGGGTAGTCTTGATAGGCGGGCAACGGAAAAAGGTGCGGATGCGGGTCGTTTCGCGCACGCACATGGAGAACAAGTGCAGCTGCCTCATGGCCCGGCGGGAGGGCCGGGTTTGTGCTCACGCAATAGCGGTGGGCCTTGAGGTCATTGAGCCGACTCCAGGGCCTGAAGAGGTCCCATTGGAGACGGAGGGAGAGACCCCGGAGCAGCACTGGCCAGGGGTCACCGAGGGCTTTGACGAAGAAGCCTACTCCGTGCAGTGCCGGGTGATGTTGCCACTCAAGGTCGCGGACTCATGGGAGAGGGGACAGCTTCTCGTGGTGTTCGGGACTGAATACGAAGGGGAAGAGCATCTTCTCGCGAGTTGGGGTGAGGATTACGTCCTGCAGGTTGGTGAGGATGACAGTCGTCTCCTGGAAACCCTCCAGCGACTCTTTCCGGGAGGACCACCAGGAGCGGTAAACCTGGATCGCAGGCAATTTCTCGAGGTGCTTGAGGCGTTGGTCGGGCATCCCCGGGTGAGTTTTGGGAAGAAGGACGATGCGACGGTTTCCTGCCGCCAGACTCGTCTGACTCTGGAAACGAGGAAGGATCGCCTGCAGGCCCGGTGGCCAACCGGATTGATTCCGCTGGCAGAGGGCAGGGATGTGTGGGGCCTGGGCAGGGAGGACCGGACGTTTTACCCGGTGGCTTCCGGGGTTCCGGAATCATTGGCGGGGATCTTCGGCCCCGGCCTGATTCCGAATCCATTGGAGGCTCCATCTTTTCTCGCCACGCTCCGGCATTGGTTTGAGATCGAGGCGGGGCTCATGAGAGCTCTTCCGCAAGCTGCCGTGCCAGTGGTGGAAGTGGTCTTCGAAGGGTCTCTCAACCATGTGGAGGGGCGCATGGTCTTTGTTTATGGGGAAAACAGACGACCGGCAGGGACGAAGGAAGGCGCCCTTCTCACCGCGGAGAATGAAGAGAGCGTTCTGGCCAGCCCGGACCTGGAACGCCTGGCGGAAGACGCCCTCCGCCAGTGGGGTTTTGAGGGGCCGGGCAGGCGGGGCGAATTTGCGCTCCGTGATCCACAGGCGATTCTGCGTTTTCATGCACATGGATTACAATGCCTGGATCCGGAGTGGATCGTCATCAGGGGCGAGCGCTTCTCGGAGTTTGCGAGGGAAATTGTCCCGATCCAACCAGTCTACCAGGTGGCAGGAAGCACGGAGAACTGGTTGGAGGTGGAGTTGACCTACCAGGCAGGAGATGGAACGAGCATCACCCGGGAGGAAGTCCAGAGATTACTGGAGACCGGACGTTCTGCCCGTCCCTTGGGGAGCGATCGCATGGCGGTGTTGGATCCGGGGCTGGTTGACGAGGCAAGGGAAGCACTTGCAGACTGCGATCCCCGGCAGGGTGTTCCAGGGGTCTTTCGCGTGGATGCGATGCAGGCCGCTTACCTGCGGCAGAGTGCAATGGACCTGGGCCTGCCCGGGGGAGAGCAAGTGCTCGCGGCGGAAAGCGGCGGGCCGGAACTGGACCTGGGCCTTCTGGAAACGGTCCTGAGGCCCTACCAGAAGGAGGGCGTCGAATGGTTGTGGCGGCTGGCAGAGCTGCGGATGGGGGGGATCCTGGCAGATGACATGGGACTGGGGAAGACGCTCCAGGCCCTGGCATTCCTCGCGGCTCGAGGAGGGCCGGCGTTGGTGGTATGTCCCTCTTCCCTGGTTCACAACTGGCTGGCGGAAGCCGGGAAGTTTGTGCCGGATCTGGAGGTGGTTGCCATCGAGGGGCCGAAGCGTAAGGAGGTTCTGGCAGCGCACCCGGAGGCGGATCTCCTTGTCACCAGCTATGCCCTGCTCCGGGTTGATATCGATCTTTACCGTGATCGCGAGTTCAAGGTGGTTATTCTTGATGAGGCGCAGCATATCAAGAATCCGGAAGCGCAGGTCTCCCGGGCGGCCTTTCGCCTGCCAGGGAGACACCGCTTTGCCCTCACCGGAACGCCAATGGAGAATTCGGTGAACGACCTCTGGTCCATCATGAACTTCGTCATGCCAGGCTACCTTGGTGAGCGTAGCCGGTTTGCGGATCGTTTTGAAAAGCCTCTGGCGCGTGGTGATGCTCCCGGGTTGCAGCGGCGACTGTCCCGCCGTCTCAAACCGGTGGTCCTGCGACGGCTCAAGGAAGAGGTGGCCCAGGACCTTCCCGAAAAAATAGAACAGGTGCGCTACTGTGAGCTGAGTGACTCGCAACGGCGGGTCTACCAGTCAATCCTCGAGGAGGGCCGGAGCATGATTGGCGACGCGGAGGGTGGACGCAAGCGGATGCTGGCTCTGACCGCCCTGCTACGTCTGCGCCAGGCCTGTTGCGACCTGCGTCTCCTGAACCTGCCGGGTCTGGATGAGGAAGACGGTTCGGTAAAGGTGGAGGAACTGAAGGGCCTGCTCGAGGAAGCAGTCGAGGGAGGACACCGTGTTCTCGTCTTCAGTCAATTCGTACAGATGTTGCAGGGACTGGTACCCGTCCTGGCGGAGAAGGGATATGAGTTCTGTTACCTCGATGGACAGACCCGAGGCCGAGGTGAAGTGGTGAGACGCTTCCAGGAATCATCCATTCCTGTCTTCCTCATCAGCCTGAAGGCAGGAGGAGTAGGCTTGAACCTGACGGGGGCGGATACCGTCATCCACATCGATCCCTGGTGGAACCCGGCTGTGGAGGCGCAGGCCACTGACCGCGCCCACCGGATAGGGCAGGAGCGGGTGGTGACCTCCTACAAGCTGATCACCCGTAACACGGTGGAAGAGAAGATCCTGGCTTTGCAGGAGCGCAAGCGGGAGTTGATTGCCTCCACTCTGGACAAGGGTGTTCCGGGACCGGGGGTGGGCCTGGATGAAGACGAGATTTTCGGACTCTTTGGATAGGGTGCCGATGGCCGGAAGAGCCGCGGGTTGTCCGACTGGCCCCTGGGACAGGGACTAGAGGACGGTGGTGATCCGGGTCTTTACCGAATTGGCGAGGAAGCATTCCTCGTGGGCCTTGTGGTGGAGCTCTTCCAGTTTCCCGGCAGACACGGTAATGCCCTCTGCCCATACCGTCACGGGATGGAGCTCAATCCGGCTCAGGACCGGTTTGCCGTTCTCGCCTTTCTCAAGATAACCCACTGCTTCGTCGGTGTAGCTCTCGAGGGTCAGGTTCTGCAGCGAGGCAAGGGCGAGGAAAGTGAGCATGTGACAACTTGAGAGGGAGGCTACGAAGGCCTGCTCAGGGTCGGGGATTTCCGCGGTGCCGAGGTAGTCGGCCGCGGCCGAGGCCCGTATGCTGATACCATGTCCGAAATCAAGGTCGTGGTCCCGGGAGTATTCCTTGTAGCCGAATTCCTTTCCGTCGCGGTTCCAGGTGAGTGTAATGGTGTGGGAGCTCATGTTCAGTGGGCAGTTCCAGGATAGCTTGCGCGGCCGTCTCTACAGGGAACAACGGACCCTGAACACCCTAATTTGGATTCAACTTCTGGTGGAGCTGCTGGAGGGAGGCGAGGATGGGATTGAAGCCTGCCAGTTCCTCGGCCGTGGTCACCTGGCTGCTGGACTCGATCCGTTTCGCAATCAGGGCCTGAACTTCTCCGATCAGGGTGGGTTCGTTCCGGATCACGAGGTCGAGTTCGGCTGCTTTCTGGAGCGAGAAGATATTCATGTTGCAGGAGCCGGTGAGAATCAGCTCATTGTCGAAGAGGAGAAGCTTGGCGTGAATCATGGTTCCGGTGAGATAGACCTCCATGGGCGCCCGGGTGTAGAGGTCGTGGATGGCCCAGTAATTGACATCATTACCGATGTTGGCCTCCCGGGAGAAGAGGACGGTGACGCGCACTCCCCGCTTGGCCGCGGCCACCAGGGCATCCGCGAATTCGGGATCCCCGATATAGGCCACTTCGATGTAGATCGACTTTTTGGCCTCCTCGATAAAACGCAGGACCTCGGGCTTGATCTCGAAAACCGACCCGTCCCCGTCGCGGTGGGTGTTACAGAGGAAGTCGATGTTGCGCTCCGGATCGTAGGGGGCTTCTCCTGTCATGCGCGTCCGCAGGCGCTGGACGAGTTCGGGATCCTCAAGGGCCAGCATGTAATCGAAGTAATTCTGGTGCCGGTCTTCGATGTTGATGCTCCCGGTGACGAGGAGCCGTTCATCGAAGACGTAGTACTTGGTGTGAGTCTTGTTAATCCACTCGACCGTGACATTGGGATGAGCGAGGAGGAGGGCTCCGAGTTCCTGGTCGTGTTTGTCCTCAACGAAGGTATCGGGAAAGGTGCACCCGATGATCTTGTAGACGATCCGCTTGAGGAGGGGAATTTTGCGGGGAAAGAAGGGCTTGCGGTTCATCTCGATGACCTCGCACATGATGGCCCCGATGTCCTTGATGATGTGGATCTTCACCCCGCGCTCCGCCGCGGCGAGAACGGCTTCTCCCACCCGCGTGCCAGCCTCATCCGAGCGCCAGACGTACATGAAGATCTCCACGCTCTCCCGGGCCCGGGCCAGTTCCGCCACCACGAGGTCGAAGGTGGGATCGGCGACCCGTTCCGGGGGAAAGGCTCCGGTCAGGGGAGGATGGAGGAGCTGGCATTTGGTATTCATGATGCAGAGTTCCCTTGTTTGAACAGGAATGCCTGCGGACGAAACCTGAAAATCCGGAATTTGTGGTTTGAGATGGGAGGGCAGGCCCCCCTACATTCTTCCCGCCCATGGGACGTGCATTTGAGTATCGACGAGCCGCCAAGGAGAAGCGGTGGGACAAGATGTCGAAGGTCTTTCCCAAGCTGGCAAGGACCATCACGATGGCGGCCAAGGAGGGAGGTCCGGACCCGGACAGCAACTCCAAGCTGCGTACTGCGATCCTGAATGCCAAGGCGCAGAACATGCCCAAGGACAACATCGAGACCGCCATCAAGCGGGCCGCGGGCAAGGACATGGCCGAGATCTCGGAGGTCAATTACGAGGCCAAGGGCCCCCATGGGGTGATGCTTTTCATCGAGACGGCCACGGACAACACAAACCGCACCATCTCCAACGTCCGCACCCCCATCAACAAGGCGGGCGGGGAAATCCTCAACAGCGGGTCGCTGCAATTCCTTTTCGATCGCAAGGCGGTGATCCAGTTCGAGAGAAAGGAAGAGCATGACCTTGAGGAAATCGAACTCGAACTCATTGACCATGGACTGGAGGAACTGGAGGAGAATGAGGGAACGGTGTTCGTCTATGGCGACTTCAGCAATTTCGGATCGCTCTCACAGGGCTGCGAGAAGATGGGGATTGAACTGAGCAGGGCCAGCCTGCAGCGCATCCCGAACAACCCGCAGGAGTTCAGCGAGGACCAACTCGACGAGATCGAATCCCTGATCGACAAGCTGGAAGACGATGAGGATGTGCAGGCGGTCTACACCAACGTGGCGTAGAATGTAGCAGGTTGGCCGGGGACAGCTCGGGAGGGTCTCTCAGGCCGGGTGTACGGTGTAGCCCCCGGAGCGCTCGTCCGCTTCAAGTCGCAGGAGGCCGTTTTCCTCCGCCTCGAGAAGGACTTCGTTAAAGGAGCGGAACCCGTGGGCGCGTTCGTTAAATCCGGGGTTCCGGCGTTTCAGGGCCTGTTTGATCATTGACCCCCAGATGGCGTCGTCGTTGCTCCGCTCCTCAAAGAGGGCCTCAAAGGTGCCGGCAACCTGCTCAAGGGCCTCCTCGGTGGTGGGACCGTCGGAAGCTTTCCTGGCCGCGGTTTTCTTTCTGGCGGTTTTGCGGGTGGTCTTCTTCGCAGCCGCTTTCTTGGCCGGAGACCTGCGCACGAGGTCATCGTAGTAGATGAACTCGTCGCAGTTCCTGATGAAAAGGTCGGAACTGGAGTTCTTCACTCCCACTCCGATGACGGTCTTGGCGTTCTCGCGGAGTTTGCTGACGAGGGGGGAAAAATCCGAGTCCCCGGAGATAATGACAAAGGTGTCGACGTGGCTCTTGGCATAGCAGAGGTCGAGGGCGTCCACCACCATCCGGATATCAGCGGAATTCTTGCCCGACTGTCGGAAATGCGGGATCTCAATGAGTTCAAAGGCTGCGTCGTGCAGGTCCCGCTTGAATTCCTTGAAGCGTGAAAAGTCGCAGTAAGCCTTTTTCAGGACGATATGTCCCTTGAGAAAGAGGCGCTCGAAGACCTTGGCGATGGAAAAGGTCGGATAGCGGGCGTCACGGGCGCCGATGGCGATGTTCTCGAGGTCGAGGAAGACCGCCATGGTGGCGTTGGGTGCATTGTGGGAAGTACTGATGGGTGAACTCTAGGGAAGCGGGGACCGGGGAGCAAGTAGTGAGCCCGTCTTTGCGTTACCATGTCTGAGGCGGGCACGCTGCTGCCCGGTGGGTGCCGGGAAGGGTGCTCCGGACAGTGGACGCGGGCCGCCCCTATTTTTTCCTCTGTGGCCTGCGCTTACGGTAATCGATGCCGAGGTCGTTGGTGCGGATCGCCTGCAGCCTGGCCGCGACGCGGCCCTGGAAGGACTGGGTGATTCGTGCGTGCGAAGGGTCGTCAGCCAGGTTTGTGAATTGTCCCGGGTCCTTCATCATGTCGAAGAGCTCCCTCCCGCCGCCGGCATCCTCGCCATACTGCAGGTAAGCCCAGTTCCGGTCACGAAGGAGAAATCCCTTTCGCATGGGAGCCACGCAAAAAGCATCCTTGCGCACCTCGTGTCCGGGGTCATCGAGGATGCGGGAAATATCCTTCCCCTGGAGGCGCTCCGGGACCTCAAGGCCGCAGAGGGCGGCGGTGGTGGGATAGAGGTCGAGCAGTTCGACAAAGGAATGGCAGACCGCGGGTTTTTTCCCCGGGACGCAGATGATGAGGGGGACGCCTGCAGATTCGTCCCGCAGGCTGACCTTGGCCCAGAAGTCGTGCTCACCGAGGTGAAAGCCGTGGTCGCTGGTGAAAATGATGATGGTCCGGTTGGTAAGTCCGGCCTGATCCAGTGCATCAAGAACCTTGCCGACCTGGGCATCCATATAGGCCACCGAGGCATAGTATCCTCCGATGGCCTTCTTCTGTCGGCGGAGATCCATCTTCATGTTGGCACTCGTGCAGTAATTAATGCCGGCCCTTGGGATGTCTTCCCAGTCGTCCTTGACCTTGGGTGGCAGGATCATCTTGCTGTAGGGAAGGAAGGGCTTGTAGTAGGACCGGGGTGCCACGAAGGGTACGTGGGGACGCACGAAGCCCACCCCGAGCCAGAATGGTTTCTCAGAGTTCTTCCGCTCCGCGATGAGGCTACAGGCCTTGGCCGCGGTCTTGCCGTCAGAGTGCACGAGGTCGTCGCCATCCGCTTCCACCACCACGAAGGTGTTGCCACCCACGGCAGGTTTTTTCCCGTCGGGATTGTTCTGGAGGGTTTCCCCGTCACCGGGAGCTCTCCATTCCGGGCCCTTGCTGTTAAAGCGCTCTGTCCACGAGGCTTCGTCATCAGCCCCGTGTCCACCGCTCTCAATGCCGCCCGGGACCCCCATGTGATAGATCTTGCTCACCCGGGCGGCATGGTAGCCGTTGTTCATGAAGTGCTGTGACCATGTGGCGCGGTCGCCGATCCGGGGCCGGGGGTTGCGGTAGCCGAGTTCCCCGGTGGCATGGGGATAGTAGCCCGACATGAAGGAAGCCCGGGAGGGTCCACAGTAGGTGCCTTGGCAGTAGGCCCGGGTGAAGCGCGTTCCGCGGGCGGCGAGGCGATCGATGTTGGGTGTATGACAGACCTTGTTTCCGTAGCAGGACAGCGCGGTATAGGTGAGGTCGTCCGAGATCAGGAAGAGAACATTATACTTCGGCTGATCCTCCGGGGCGGCGGGAAGGATGCCGGGAAAGAGAAGGATCGCGAGGGGAAGGAATAGCCTCATGGGAAGAGAGGACTGTAGCGAGGGTCTCCGGTTGAGCAATCAGATTGACCTGGCGTGTGGCGCGGGTAGTGGTGTGTGTAATGAAGCGCAGATCGTTCCTTGCCCAGGGCGCTACCGCCACTGTCGGGATGCCACAGCTGATTGCCGCCCGGGAGGACCCCCGCAGGAAGCTTCGGGTAGGTGTTATCGGTCACACCGGACGGGGCAACTACGGGCATGCTCTCGATACGGTCTGGCTCAGGATCAGGGGAGTCGAAGTGGTGGGGGTCGCCGACCCTGACGAGATCGGGAGGCAGCGGGCGGTGCAGCGGCTCAAGGCGCAACGGGGCTTCGAGGACCACCATCAATTACTCGGGGCGGTGAAACCCGAGTTCGTTTCCATCTGTCCGCGCTATGCCGACCAGCATGCGGAAATGATCGTGGACTGTGCGGCGGCGGGCGTGAAGGGCATCTACGTCGAGAAGCCCTTCTGCCGCACCCCGGCGGAGGCCGACCGTGTGCGGGAGGCGTGCCGGAAGCATGGGACCAGGGTGGCGGTGGCTCATCGCAATCGCTATAATCCCGCCCTGCAGCATATCGCCACTCATGTCGCGGAGGGCGGGATCGGGAAGCTGCTGGAGATCCGGGGCCGGGGGAAGGGCGACCGGCGTGGGGGAGCGGAGGATCTCTGGGTCCTGGGGTCGCATGTCATGGACATGATCCGGTTTTTTGCCGGCGATCCGGTCAACTGCTCGGCTGAGATGCTGAAGGGTGGAAAGCCGGTGACTGCGGAGGACATCTCCGAGGGTGCGGAGGGTCTTGGACTGCTGGCAGGAGACGAGCTGCATGCCCGGTTCCGGATGGCGAACGGAGTGATGGCCACCTTCGACTCCATTGCCAATGACGACACCTCCAACTTCGGATTTGGCCTGCAGCTGATAGGCAGCCGGGGGATCATAGCGATCAGGGCCGACCGTGATCCCCTTGCGCACCTCATTACCGGAAATCCTTTCATGCCTCCCAAGAATCCGCGGGAGTGGCAGCCGATCACGACCATGGGGATTGGCCGGAAGGAGGATCAGCCCCAGCTCATCAAGGAGATCCATGAGCACGTGGTGGCCGTGAGGGATCTCGTCGCGGCAGTGGACGAAGACCGCGAACCGGTCTGCGGTCTTGAGGAGGGGGCGGGGACGGTGGAAATGATCTGCGCCGTCTTTGAGTCCCACCGGCAGGGAGGGAGGGCGGTAGCCTTTCCCCTCGGGGAACGGGGGCATCCCCTGGCCAGGATGAAGAAAGAAGGGCGGAAGTAGGGCCCGGGAACCTTCCTGACCCCCTGCCAGCCGCCATGTCCTAGGCCCGGATCTGGTCGATATTCCGGGCTTCACGCTTCCCGGGTCCCAACCGGCCCGGAGCGCCCATGGTGCGGATCATGGTGTTGTAGAGATCAAGGCCTTCCGCGCCGACATCCATGATTTGTCCCGTCTTGAAGAGTCCATTGGCACTCGTAATGGCGTGGAAGACGCCAGAGAGTTCACGTTTCACGTTGTTGTGCCGTCCGTCTCCCGATTCGGTAGAAATGGTGAAGAGGGAATTTTCCAGGATGCTTCTGCCGTTGGCTTCCCTTGTCTTGGACAGTCGCTGGAGGAAGTAGGCGACCTCGCGCATCTTCATGTGGGCATGGGCTCGCAAGGCTTCATTCTTCGCCTTCTCATTGAACTTGTGCCACCACTCGTGGCTGCAGCCCTTGTCTCCCGTGGCATTCTGCTGCCGCGCGTCGTCAAAAGTGAAGATCTTGCGGCCATTGTAGTGGTAGTCTCCGGTGAGACGGATGCGTTCCCCGGCAGCCAGGAAGGTGAGCGATCCGAATCGCACACGGTCGGTTTCGATGGCCAAGGCGTAAAGATCGGCCATCAGGCGCCACTCGGTGGTCAGTTCCTCAAGGGTGATATCGATGCCCTGTCCTCCTGGATCGGCTGAGCCCCCGTGCAGGACCCTGGAGCGACGAGGCCGTGCGGGTCCATCCTTCCTGTGTTTCATGGCATAGGCCCGCTGTTCATACTCGCGGATGCGCTCGAGGTGTTCCGTGACGCGGGCCCTGGAAACGGACCCCAGTGGGGAATTGTTGCCGGTGTAGTAGCGGTATTCGTCGACCACTGAGTCAAGCACGCTGCGTCTGAGACGCGCGCGTCGGGCGTCGGGATCCTTGTCGTCGATGACAACCGAGCCAAAGACCCGTTCGAAGAGGTCTCGTGGGCGTTCCTGCATGGTGGCGGCGACCGTGCCATCCGGGTTGTAGGAATGGACGTAGCGGCTCACCCGGCTACGACGGAAATAGGTGCCCCCGATCAGAGTGGGGACCATCCCGGCAGGCAACCCCCCGGGGTAGACGCCGCGGCGGATAATCTGATCGAGAGAGGCCCCGCCCGATTTCGCCGAGCCGTTGGGGGGGGTGGCAGTGAAGGCTCCCGAGGCTCCGTCGAAGTGGGCATTGATTCCACTTTCATCACAGCGGACCTGGTCCACTTCCCGCATGATGAGGAGTTTGTCGCGCAGGGGTTTGAGCGGTTCCAGGACACTATCGAAGCCCTCGCTCTGGATCGGTTTCGGAATGCCGAGCCCGAAGAAGACATTGAAGGCCCGGACGGGAATCTCCCCACCTGCCGGGGCTGGTGCAGCCAGGGCCCTCGAGACGAGCATTTCCTCGAGGAAAGGCAGGCCGATGGTGGCGGCGCCAACTCCGCGAAGCATGGTGCGGCGATTGATGCGGTTCTTCTTCATGGGAGCCAAGGTTGGTATCCTATTATACGCAGAAAAGGAAGTTGGGAATGCCGGGCTACTCCGCTTCTGTCCGGGTCAGGCACACAAGATCGCTGGTAACCAGGGCTGTCATGAGGGCTGGCCACGTTCCGCCCCTCTTCCGGGCCTCGGCGTGGATCTTCTGCACAACAGGAGCATCCCGGAAGCCGAGAGGGCGTCCGAGTGCAAATTGGCACACCTTCCAGGTCAGCGACTCGTGGACCCGGTTGTTTGTGGCAAGGAGGTCCATCAAATCGGCGGCTGACTTGTAGGCCACCGGTTTGGCCTCGCCAGGGAAGAGCACTTCTCCGTCCTCCCGCAGATTGTTGCCGTGGGGATCCCTTTCGTGAAAAGTGCCCAACCCATCGTACTTTTCGAGAGCAAAGGCGAGCGGTTCGAACTTTGAGTGGCAGCCCCCACAGGACTTGTCCGCGATGCGTTTCTCAGCCGCACCCCGATGCGAAAGCCCAGGCCGCGCGGGAACGGGAGTAGTGTCCGCTTCGGGTGGGGGATCCTTTACCACCCCTCTCAGAAGGTTGTTCATGACGAAGAGCCCGCGTGTGACCATGGAGGCGTCATCCCCTCCCATGGTGAGAATGCTACCCTGGGTGAGAAGGCCACCCCGGGCCGGGTTGGCAGAGAGATCATAGCGTTCGGCGTTCTCCTCGCGGGCCCGTTTCTCCGGGGTGATGCGTCCGCGGTAATGATCGGCGAGGCGGGGAGTCATGAAGGTGACCTGGGCATTGAACAGGTCGGCAAGAGGACGCTTCTCGGTCCAGACCACTTCCTTGAAGAAGCTGACGGTTTCACGACGCATATCCTCTGCCAGCCTTGTGTTCCAGTGGGGGAATTTTCCGGGATCCGGCCGCATATTAGCGAGGCGTTGAAGGTTCAGCCATTGTTCCAGGAACTGTACCGAGCGCTCGATGGCACGAGGGTCCCCAAGCATGCGGTCAGCCTGTCTGGCGAGGACATCCGGATCGGAGAGGCTGCCGTCCCGCGCACTACGCATCAGTTCCTCATCGGGAGACGCGCCCCAGATGATGTAGCTCAGGCGGGAAGCCAGTTCGTAGTCGTCCACCGGCCAGGACGATCCGTCGCCACGCTGGCTCTCGATTCGATAGATGAAGCGGGGAGACTGCAGCATGGCCTGAATGATGTAGCCGACCGCCTCCTTCAGCGTGCCACTCCCGGCTGCGACCGCAGTGGAGATTCCGCGGTAGGTGATGACCTCCCGTTGTTCGAGAGGCCCTCGCAGGACCCATGCGCCCATGGGCCGGATGAGTGCCTCCATGCCCTTGTCGGTGAAGCGGCGATTGCCTGAGAAGCGCGCAGCGAACTTCTCGGGATCCATTCGGCTCACGATGATCTCGGCCAGTCTGGCGTAGGCCTCAATGTGTTTGAGATCAACGCTGAGATTGTAGGCGGTGTTGGCGAACCCGTCTGCGCGGAGATCGGGGGGAAGGATCTTGCGCGCTTCCGCCGCGATATCGACACCCACGGTGGCCATCACGGTTGCGATGTATTCTTCCACGGTGAGTCGCTGGACCCACTGCTTTCCGACCCCGCCACTGCTCTGCAGGTAATTTGCGGGATCGATGCGAACGAGAGTCCAGACGGCTCCATCTTCAATCCACTTCCTGAGGGCAGCCTTCTGCTCCTCGTTGAGCGGGTCATTATCCTCAGGCATCTCGTCGTGAAAGACGGCCTCCCAGAGCAGGCTTTTTCCGGGGTTGCCGGATACGATGGAAATGCCGCCCTCAAGGGTAGCGAAGGCGGTTGACCTGCGGGTGAGGTCGAGCTTGCCCTTCCGGGTGGCCGGGTCGTGGCATTCGATGCAGTGGTTGGCCAGGATGGGAGCGACTTCGTTCTCAAAGTGTATTGCCCGGGGATCACGTTGCCTGGGGACCGCCCCTCCTTCGGTCGCCCCGGACTTGAAATTGGCCATCACCTCGGCAGGAGAGAGGTCGCGGCTGTAAATGGCCACGAGGTGGTAACTCCCCAGCCAGGGCCGGGTGCCATCCGCCTCATTGCCCAGGAGGAGGTGGTAGCCCTGGTCCCAGTTGGCGGGATCTCCGGGAAGGGATTTCTCGGCAGCCTGTTTGCCATTGAGGTAGATCCGGCTCCTGCCCGAGCGGTCCCTGGTGTAGACCAGGTGGGTGAGTCGGGTGGTCAGGCTGCGCGTTCCGGTGGGGAGGGAAGGCAGGCCATTGTTGTTTGTCCTGGTCGAGCGAAAGCGTGCGTCGAACTTGTCGCCATCCTGCCCCAGAGTGATGTTGCGGTTGGTGCTGTTACGGGAAAGCGAGACGATCCGGGCGGGTCCGTTCTGCCTGGTGTCCGCGGGCTTGATCCAAGCTTCGACCGTGATCTCGCCGCTGCGCTTGACGGCCTCGACCAAACGGTGGGCTGGCTTGTTCGACCGCACGAGGGCCCTACTGCGGATCTTGAGAGTCCCCTTGGAGCGGCCTACATCTGCGTCGTCACCGATATGCAGGTTGATGGGTTGTCCCGTTCCGGAGCGGTCCTGGATGAGGGAGCCGCTGGCGGAACTGAAGTCGTAGAGCACCTGCAAACCGCGGGTGGCACGTTGTGCCAGGGCCGGGGAACTGCCCGCTCCCGCAAGGACCGAGGCCAGGGTCCATACCGACAGGATTGTGCGGCTTGCTCGCATGGCAAGGGATAACGGCGGGTGGCGGGGCCGTCTTGCAGGCTTGTTCGCGTTGCCCCTACTTGATAACGCCGGACAGATCGTAGGCGGTGACCTTGTTCTCCAGCATCTGGGGGACGATGAGCAGTTTCTTCCCGGGGAGGTAAGCGATGTCGGCTGAGCCCTTGGGAAGATCCAGCACGGAGGTGACTACGCCCTTGGCGGTGATATGAAGGACGGCGCCTTCGATCCAGTCTGTGACGAGGAATCCTCCCTTGCCGTCTAGTTCGACACCATCCAGGTTGCCCACGGGGGCCTTGGTGACGGGTTGTATCTTGCGGGTGCGGAGGTCGAGAGCAAGGAGGCGTCCGAGGGTCAGGGTCGTGAAGTTGTCCTGGATTTCACGTCCCCATCCTGCAAGGTAAAGAGTGCCTCCATCCACCAGCAGGCCATTGGGGCTGTCCAGTTCCACTCCTGAGGCGACCTTGGAAACCTTTTCTCCCTGCAGGGCATAAATTGTGCTGGCGAGCATGTCGGAAACGAGAACGCTGCCCCGTTCCGTGACCGCGACATCATTGAGGAATTTCGCTCCGGTCACTTCGTGAATTGCGTGGGTGGTGGCATTCTCGATGCTGATGCCGACCAGGCGGTCGATGTCGGCGACCCAGAGAATCCCTCCTGCGGAGCGCAGTCCCTTGGGCGCGTTCAATCCGGAGAACCATCGCGGGTTAACCACGGTCCCGTCTGGCTTGAGAACGGAGATCACGCCATCGCCATCCTTGCCCAGGCCTCCACCTTCACCGACCTGTGACAGGTAGATGTTGCCGGTCTTCTTGTCAAAGTAGGCACTTTCGGGGGCCTTGATTCCCTTTGAGAGTTCCCAGAGCACCTTGGGAGCCTTGGCCGTGGCCGGCAGGACAAGCGTGACGATTGCGGAACCGATTAAGAGCAGGGTGCGATGTGTTTTCATGGCTGGGGGGCGAATCTAGGGCCGGGATTGGCCACTGCCCAGTGGATTTTCGGGGGATAAATGGGGCGTGGACCGATTCCCGGGCGCCGGAAGGCTCGAAATAGTCTACATTGGAGGGTTAAAGCACCGGAGTCCGGAAGCAGAGACCTCGTCGGGAGGTGGGCCTTGACGAAGGGACGCGGAGGGCCTCAGCTAGGGTAATGAGCTCACGCCTACTCCATCTGGTTCTGTCGGCCAGCCTTTTTGCCCTGGCTGTTACCCACGCCGCGCCGCCGAAGGAGGCGGCCTTCAAGTATCTCTCGCCCAAGGAAGCGATCGCCAAGATGACCCATCCGGAAGGCTTCGTAGTGCAAGCTTTTGCGGCCGAGCCGGATTGCCAGCAACCTTTTGCTTTCACCTTTGACGAGCGGGGGAGGATCTGGCTCTGCGAGAACCTGAACTACGAGACGAGGGGATCTGATCTTTACAAGCTTGGCCCGCAGGGCCGCATCGTGATCCTGACCGACACCGACGGTGATGGTGAGATGGACGAGCGCAAGGTCTTCAAGGACAAGGTCATGTTCCCGACTGGAATCGCGCTGGGACACGGAGGAGTGTGGGTCGGGTCCCCGCCGAACCTGCTCTTCATTCCGGACCGCAACCGCGACGACGTTCCCGATGCCGAGCCTGAGATCAAGCTCGACGGATGGGGACGTCAGGACCGGCACGAGACCCTGAACAGTTTCCTGTGGGGACCGGACGGCTGGCTCTACGGAACCCACGGGGTATTCACCCACTCGAACGTGGGGAAGCCCGGCGCACCAGACAGCGAACGCCAGCGGATCAATGCCGGGGTCTGGCGTTACCATCCCCTCAATGAGAAATTCGAGGTCTTTGCCTGGGGGACGAGTAATCCGTGGGGTCTCGATTTCGATGAGAACGGCCAGGCCTTTGTGACAGCGTGCGTCATTCCGCACCTCTTTCACATGATCCAGGGCGGCCGGTACCACCGGCAGGGCGGCAGGCATTTCAATCCCTACGTCTACGATGATATCAAGACCATCGCGGATCATCGTCACCCCTCTGCCCATGGGGGAGCACGGTTCTACCTCGCAGACCAGTTCCCGGAGAAGTACCGCAAGAAGCTCTTCATGTGCAACATCCACATGCATGGGGTGCTGGTCGATGAAATGAAGAGGAAGGGATCGGGCTACGTTGGAAGTGATCCGGAGTATGGAGGGACTTTCTGCATGTCGAACGATCCCCAGTGGCTGGGATTCAACATGGAGATCGGCCCGGATGGGTCCCTGTATGCCATTGACTGGCATGACTCCGACATCTGTGGGCGCAAGGTGCTCCATCGTAAGACCGGGCGCGTCTGGCGGATCAGCTGGGGCAAGGCGAAGTTCCCGGTGGGGATGGATCTTACCAAGTTGCCTGACGAGAAGCTGGTCGAGATGCATCTCCATGCCAACGAGTGGTATGTGCGGCAGGCCCGCCGTCTCCTGCAGGAGCGTGCTCTGGCAGGCAAGGTCAAGCCGGCCACTTTGGCAGGCCTGCGGAGGATCCTCGATGGTCATGCCGATCCGGCGCGGCGTCTGCGGGCGATGTGGACCCTGCAGCTGGTCGGGGGGTTGGGTGATGTCATGCTGGCCCCCCTGTTGGATGACAAGGCCGAGTATATCCGGGCCTGGGCCATCCAGTTGATCGCGGAAGACAAGCGGGTTCCCGATGCCGTGCTCCAGAAGTGGGCCGTGATGGCGAGGGAGGACAAGAGTGCGGCGGTGCGTCTCTTCCTTGCCTCCGCCATGCAGCGGCTTGACCATGACAAGCGCTGGGATGTCCTCACCGCCCTGGTGGCGCACGGGGAAGACAAGGACGATCATAACCTCCCGCTCCTGATCTGGTATGCCCTGGAGCCTCTCGTTGTTCTCGATGAAGAACGAACCGCAGAGGTGGTGGCGGCCTGCAAGATCGATAAGATCAAGGGATTCATCGCGCGCCGCCGCAAGGCAGGAGGCAAGGCTGCTACAGTCAAGCCGAGGCCCAAGGGTCCGAAGGCCAGACCCGCGGCATCGGTTCCCGATACGGGCCTGGTGCTGCATCTCAAGGCCGGGGATATTGCCAGCGGTGGAAAGTGGGGAAGAGCCACTCAGGCCCAGGCGGCCTTCCGACCAGCTGTGGTGGCCTCCCTCGGCGGGCGGCGCGCCTACAAGTTTGACGGTGCAGATGACCGCCTTGAGATCCCTCACCGCGCCGAACTGGCCTTCGGAAAGAACGAGGCCTACTCGCTGGCAGCCTGGATATACTGTGAAGGGGCCGGAAACGGATGGACCGCGTTGATCAACAAGTCACGGGAGAAGTCCCGGTGGTACGGCCTGTGGATTGATCCGGCGGGAAACTGGCTCATGGGGGGGGAGAAGGCGAACGTGGAGGGAACCCGGGTCACGACCGGGTGGCATCATGTCTGCATGACCCAGGACAAGGGGGAGCGTTTCCTCTTTGTAGATGGCCATCTTGCGGCCTATGGCGCCGGGTCAGTGGCTGCCGATGGACCGGGGGCGCTCTGGATCGGGGGCGCGCCGTCGGTCGAGGAGTTCTTCCGGGGTGGGATTAACGAGGTGCGTATTTACCGGCGTGCGCTTAGCGCGGGAGAGGTGAGTTATCTCTCGAATCATCCACAGGGGCTGGCGAGTCGTGGGGCGCTGGCGGAGGAGAGAACCCCGGAACTGTTCGCTCACTACCGGGATCTCCTGTCCGGGCAGAACCTCGCACGGGCGGACCTGGAGCATGGGCAATTTGTATTCTCGGAGAGCTGCGGTCGTTGCCACTCCCTGAACGGGGAGGGAGGAACGGCCGGGCCGGGCCTGGACCGGGCGAAACTCGGGAGCCTCGATTATCTCCTCCCCCACGTGCTCGATCCCGATGGAGAGATCGAGGAGAAGTATCACTACTACAAGTTCGAGTTGAAGGACGAGCGGGTGGTCCTTGGAGTGATTGCGGGAGAGAGTGCCGGGGCTTATACCCTTGAATCGAACGCCGGTCGTTTCGACCTGGACAAATCGGATGTTGATCACGTGGAGGTCCTTCCCTACTCGCTCATGCCCGATGCGGTATTCCAGACCATGACGGATACCGAGGTGCGCGACCTGGTGGCCTTCCTGCGGAAGTGAGGGCAGGCAAACTGACTGGTTGCTTGTAGCCCCAGGGCATCGGCATGATTTACCTCGATTCCAACGCGACTTCGCAGGTGCACCCGGAGGTGGTGGAGGCGATGCTGCCCTATCTCACCGACCAGTGGTATAATCCCTCCAGTGGATACCGGTCCGCCCGGGCAGTCAAACAGGCCATGACCACTGCCCGGGAGCAGGTGGCGGCCCTGATCAACGCCCACCCGGAGGAGATTGTTTTCACCGGATGTGGGACGGAATCGAACAACATGGCTCTCAAGTGGCTGGCCCGCCTGGTGGGCCGCAGGGAATCCAGGGTCGTAACCAGCGTGATCGAACACAGCGCGGTCCTGCGCCCCTGCGAGGCCATGCAGGCGGTGGGCTATGAGGTCGCTCAGTGTGCGGTGAAGCCGGATGGCCGTCTTGACCTGGACGAATTTTGCGGACTGGTGGATGCGGAACGCCCGGGATTTGCCTCGGTGATGTGGTCCAACAATGAGACCGGGGTGATCAACCCGGTGGAGGAGGTCTGTGCCATTGCTCGGGAGGCGGGCTGGGCCTTTCACACCGATGCGATCCAGGCGGTTGGAAAGATGCCGGTTGACGTCCGGAAAGTGCCTGTCGATTACCTCTCCCTGAGTGGCCACAAGTTTCATGCCCCCAAGGGTGTGGGCGCCCTCTATGTCCGTGAAGGCGTTCGTTTTGAGCCCATGATCCGGGGTGGCGGCCAGGAGGACGGCCGGCGCAGCGGGACGGAGAATGTGCCTTTCATCATCGGACTGGGAAAGGCGGCCGAGATCATGAAGGCGGAACTGGACCGCGACGGTCACGCCGGGGTGCGCCGCCGCCGCGATCGCCTCGAGGAGCGCCTTACCGGCGAAATCGAGGGCGTGACCCTGAACGGATCCCGCGAGCACCGGGCGGGCAACATCGTGCATGCTTCCTTTGAAAACTGTGAAGCGGCCGGCCTGCTCATTCTTCTGGACGAGGCGGGGGTGCAGTGCTCGGCGGGTAGTGCCTGCATGACCGGCAAACAGCAGCCCAGCCACGTGCAGAAAGCGATGGGCCTTTCCGACGAGCAGGCCAGGAGCAGCCTGCGCATCTCCCTTTCCATCTTCACCACTGACGAGGAAGTGGAGGAGGCGGC
>JAKVCR010000105.1 GCA_022448985.1 Roseibacillus sp. | reverse complement strand
TATTTGACCTTCATCACACCCCGCATGAGGATGTGGTGGCCGGGGAAGGTGCAGACGAACTCGTAATTCCCCGCTTCCTTGGGCGCGGTGAATTCGAGCACTTCGGCTTTCCCGAAGTCGAGAAGCTTGGAGTGCGCGATGATCCCGTCATGCTTGGGAACCCACTGGGCCTTGAAACCGGCTTCCCCGAGCTTGATGGCGGCCTCTCCCACCCCATTGGCGGCCCCCGGCTTCACGATCACCAGGTTGTGCGGCACGTAGTCGGAGTTCTTGAAGTGAATCCGGATCTTCTTGCCGGCCTTCACCTCGAATTCCTTGATGTCGAACTTGAGCTGCTCGAGCAGGGTTCCGACCCGCACGTCGGTCGCCTCGTCGGTGTCCTTGAAGACTCCGGGAGGGTCGTTCTTGGTCACCTCGACCTCAGCCACCGCCACCGAACCCTTGGTGGGATCGGCAGTCGTCCACAGGTGCTGCACCGTCTTGGCCGCCACCCGGGCGTGGGACACCGGGGACTTCAGAACCTTCCCGAGGAGGTCCATATCGCGCACATTGTGCTGCTGATGAACCCAGAGTCCCTCGAGGATATGGTGGGCGTGGTCCTTGTTTCCGTGGTCCCACTTCTTCAGCCACTTCTGACAGGCGGCAATCACCTCCTTGGTGTTGCGCTCGCTGAGCTCAATACGGGTGCGGTAGCGCACCCCGTCCACCGGGTGCTCAAGGTTGGCCATCAGTTCGTCGAGGGACGCGCCGTCGACCTTGACCGCCTTC
Organism: Roseibacillus sp.; assembly: GCA_022448985.1. Lineage (GTDB taxonomy): Bacteria > Verrucomicrobiota > Verrucomicrobiia > Verrucomicrobiales > Akkermansiaceae > Roseibacillus_B. Next base: position 6,699 of record JAKVCR010000105.1, on the reverse strand, counting down.
TGCAGAGGCTTCTTCTTGTTGACGACCCGGTAGATCCGCCCGTGCAGGTGGTCGCGGGAGGGGTCCCGGATATTGTGCTGCATGTGCCCGATGATGACATTGTGCCAGTCGGATACGTAGAGCGCGCCGTCCGATCCGAATTCAACATCGGAGGGCCGGAAATTCTTGTCCGAGCTCTTGATGAGGTCCTGGCGGGGCTCCCCCCACATGTGGTCCTCCTCGTTTTTCGGCTCAAGATCATACTGCTTCACCCCGAGGAAGCCGATGGTGTTGGCGAGGATGTAGTCTCCCTGCTGCTCGTCGGGGAAGTTCGCACTGGAAACAACGCCGGAGCCAGCCACCGGGCGGACCTCCTTCTTGACCAATCCATGCATCCTGAAGCCCTTGCCCTCGGGGCGCACCTGGTAGGAGCGGCCCCCGGTTCCGTCATTGGCATAGTGCCGGCCCCAGTAGTCGAAGCACACTCCGTGTGGGTTCGGGCTGTTGCCCGCATGCACGGTCACGGTGTATTGCCGCGGATCGAAGCGGAACATGGCAGAAGCTCCACTATGAAGAGGCGGTCCCCAGGGATGCTCATGGGCGTTACGGAAGAAGACCCCGCTCTGCCAGTAGAACGCCCCATCAGGCCCCATCGCGAACGCGTTGGCAGCATGGTGGGTATCAGCGGAGCCGATCCCCTGGAGAAGGCGAATCCGCACGTCTGCGACGTCATCTCCGTCCGTGTCCTTGAGGAACAGGACATCCGGCTGGGAAGCAACAAGGACACCTCCATTCCAGAATTCAAAGCCTGTCGGGTTGTGCACCTTGGCAAAGGTAATGCACTTGTCTGCCACTCCATCCCGGTTTTCGTCAGGGAAGATCAGGAGTCGGTCGTCCATCTTCTTGAGGGGTTCCCACTTGGGATAGGTCGGCCATGCGGCCGCCCAGAGCCGGCCCTTGGTATCCACCGCCATCTGGACCGGGTTGATCAATTCCGGGAACATTTTCTCATCGGCGAAGAGGTTGACCTCCATGTCCTTGGGCACGGTGAGCTTGGCGAGGCCTTCCTTCCCCGTGTTATAGCCCTTGAGGTTGCCTTCCTTGCCTGCGTTGGAGCTCCGGCTCTTCCCGCCCACATTGGATTTCACCGCAATGGGGGCCGGGACGTTACTGTCATCAATCTTGTGCTTGTGGTTGCCCACCGCGGCCCAGACCGCCATGTCCCGGTTCGCCACCATGATATCAATCATGGACAACTCGTGCCAAAGGACGTCCTTGTTGCTCTGCCCGTCCACGAACTTCAGTCCCGAGCGCCCGCCCCAGACGTCATTCCCGTCCGTGGCCCGGTAGCGGTTGTGCCAGTGCCAGTTCTTGTCCAGCACTGCCTTGCGCACCTTGTCGAGACTCGGGGATGCAGGGATCTCCTTGCCAAGCAGGCTCTTGGCAATCACCTCCGCAATCCGGCGGTTGCCTTCCGGGTTGAGGTGCACGCCATTGATGGTGAGCGGAATGTTGGACGAGTCGAAGAGCTTGGAGGAGGGCGTGAAGAGGTCCACGAACCCGGTCTGCTTGCTGTCCGCAACCGCCTTGGTGCTGGCGGCATAGGCCGACAGGCGCGAGTTGTTGGCCTTGCCGTCCGGGAGATTGGGGCTGCCCAGGTCCTCGTGCGCAATCGGGCTGAAGAGCACGATCTTCGGGGCGCTCTTTCCGTTGGGCTTCATCTTCCGGTAGTGGTCAACGAGCTTACCCAGTTCGTCGCGGTACTTGGTCAGACCACCAACTCCACCAAAGGACTCGTTATACCCGAACATGATGAAGATTACGTCCGCCTTGAGGTCCTTCAGGTACTGATCCTGGGAGGGAAAGCCGCTGTTGCGGGGTCGACTCCACACCGTGTCGCCGGTGTAGCCAAGGTTGCGGATAGTCAGGTAGTGCTTCGGATAGGCGGAGTGGAGAACAGTCTCCAGCCAGCCATCGTGCTGCAGGCGGTCCGCCAGGCCACTCCCGATGATGCAGATGCGATCTTGCTTCTCGAGGGTGAGGGCGGCAGGAGCGGGTTGCACATTCGCAAACCCAACCAGGGCAGCGAGGGCGGCAATCCGCAGGGTGAGGAACGGGCGTGTCGTCATGGTTTTCAGAGTTCTGAGGAAGGAGGACTACGGCAAAAATTCCCGATCCTCACGCCTTTCCTCCGAAAGTTTCAAATTCCCGCTCCAAAAGGCCTAAAGATCGCACTTTCGAGCGATACGGACGCCCTTTCTGGGGCCCCGGTGGGGCCTCCGGGCCTCCCATCGTATCCGGCGGACAACCCCTACCGCTCCGACTTCTGCCAGGGAACGGCTCCCCCGCGCTGGATATGCACCCGCATGGCACCTGCCAGTTCGCGAAACTTCCTGCGGTTGCCCTTGGAAAGGTCAGTCGTTTCCCCCGGGTCCTTCGCAAGGTCAAATAGCTCCCATCGAGTCATGGGCGTGTTCTTGACCAGTTTCCAGTTTCCCCGCCGCATGGCCCAGATGCACTCCCCCATGTAGCGCTCGTTCCCCTCCCGCCGGGTGAAGAAGAGATCGCGATCAAAGGCCGGCTGCTCCTTGCCGAGAAGCAGGGGAAGGAAGGAGCGCCCATCAATGGCATGCTCAATAGTGGCCCCGGCTGCCGCGGCCATGGTCGGGAAGATGTCCATGGTGGCCGCCACAAGCTGGCTGCGCCCACCCGCCTTGATCTTCCCGGGCCAGACCGCACAGGCCGGCACCCGCAGACCTCCCTCGTACATCTCCTGCTTCTCACCGCGCAACGTCCCGTTACTGGCTCCCACATTGGCCTGCCCCCCATTATCGGAGACAAAAAAGACCAGCGTATTCTTCGACAGTCCTGTCTTCTCAAGCGCCTGCAGCACCTTCCCGATGCCCTCATCCATGTGCTCGATAAGCGCGACCAGTTTCGCCCTTTGCTCACGGATGCCCGTTTCACGCTGCTTGACCTTCGCCAGCCAGTCGGCTGGCGGCTGGATGGGCGTATGAGGGGCGTTATAGGACAGGTAGAGAAAGAAGGGCGCATCTTTCCCCGCAGACTTTGCGGTGACCTCAGCACGCTCAGCCAGGTAGTCTACGGCCCACCGGGTGAAGATGTCGGTGGCATGACCCTTGGGGTGAACCGGGTCTTCATTCCGGCGCATGTAGTGGTTTCCATGTCGCCGATGGTGATAATAGTCGTCCATCATGTCCCCGAGGAATCCGTGGAAGAAATCAAACCCGCGCCTTGTGGGCTGGTTCTCTTCCTCCAGCCCGAGATGCCACTTCCCTATAATGGCGGTATGATACCCCTGCGGCTTGAGAACCTGGGGAAGCAAAATGGCATCCTGCGCCAGGTAGCCCCAGTTATCAGGCGCACGCGTGCGCACCACCCCAGGCACTCCCACAAGTTCCTGGTAGCGTCCGCAGAGCAAAGCGGCCCGGGTGGGTGAACAGACCGGGCAATTGGCGTAAAAGGAATCAAAGCGCATCCCGGACGCCATGAGTTTGTCGATGTGAGGGGTCTTCAGGTCCTCCGCCCCGAAGGAAGAAAGATCCCCGTAGCCAAGGTCATCAACGATGATAACCAGGATATTCGGTTTGCTTGCCGGAACCGCCGAACACGCCAGGAGAAGGAATGCGAGAACCTGCAGGAAGAACAAGGACTTCATCCCCGGAGCCTATGAGCCCGTTTGCAGGGCACCAGCGGAATTCATGAGCAGGACCTGCGCCCGCCGGGACCTCCCCTGGGACCAAAGCCCGGAGCACCCTTGATTTGACTCCCTCCGGCCCCTGATTGGACCTGAAATCTGCGGAATTCCCTGCCTTTTCGCGCAGATACAGGTAACTTTCAATTGTTCGGGTGGTTTATTCCAGGTGGTAACCCCCGTCCCGGAAGCCCACGAAGCCATAGAATCTCATGAAACAATCAGCTCTCATCCCAATTCTCGTCCTGACCGCTGGCGGCGCCTTCGGCCTCGGCTGGATCGTGAAGCCCGGTGCAACGGGTGAAAACGGCAACCTCGTAGGCGGATCCAAAAGCACTAGCTCGTCCTCCCGCCTCGCGCGCCCTGCCGGATCCGGCAACAGCAAATCAAACAGTGCTGACCGGGTGGAGGATTTCCTCGCGAACTACACCTCGGGCGGCACGATCTCCCCCGAGGACATGACTGCCGCCATAGAGCAGATGCGCAAGGAGAACGATCCCATCCTGCGCCGGAAACTTTTCACCGAACTCCTCGAGAACCTCACGCCCGAGAATGCCAAGGCCGCCTACCTGACCCTCCAGAGCGGGCGGCGGGGCTGGGGGCGGGGCGGCGGAGATGATGAACTCCGCCTCATGGCCCATGCCTGGGGCCGCCTCGATGGACCAGGGGCAATCAAGGCCCTTACTGAAATGCGTGCCGAGCGCGAGGGCGACGGACGGGGCCGGGGTCGGGAAGGAGACCGCGGAGGCTCCGATCTGGTCAGTGTCCTCTCGGGATGGGCCAGTGCCGATGGCCGTGCCGCCGCCGACTACGTCAGCGGCATTGAGGACGAACGGGAACAGCGCATGCTCGCCTTTGGCGTGGTGCGGGGCATGATGGTCAACGGGGTGGACGAAGCCATGAGCTACGTCGCCTCCCTGCCCAAGTCTGAAGATGGTGATCGGGCCCAGAGCTGGTACATGTCCACCATCGCCAGTGAGATGCTTGAAGAGGGACTCGACTCCGCCAAGGCCTGGGTCGGCACCATTAACGATCCCGACCTGAGAGCTGGTGCCCTTTCCCGCGTGGCGGAGTCCGCCGTGCGCGAGGACCTGGAAGGCGCAGTCGAATGGGTCACCCAGTTCGCCGGGGAAGAAGCAGGGCGGCGCGCCGTCAACCGTGTGGCCGACGAGTGGGCGGAGGACGATCCGCAGGCAGTCCTGACCTGGGCCGACTCCCTTCCTGACGCCGCCAAGGCGGAAGCCTACGGCGAGGCCTTTGAAGAGTGGACCCGGCAGGATGCCACCGCCGCCGGTGAATACCTGACCAGCATGGAGGCCTCCCCGGCCCGCGACTCTGCGGTGGAAGAATTCGCCACCACCCTGTCCCGGGAAGAGCCGGCCACCGCCATCAAGTGGGCCGAGACTATTTCCAATGCGGAGATGCGCACGGACGCCCTCACGCAGGTGGCCCGCAGCTGGTACTACCGCGACCGGGAATCCGCTACCCAGTGGCTCGAGACCAGCGGACTTCCCGAAGAGTCGGTTCAGGCTGTTACCGCCGAGCGCCGCGGATTTGACCCCCGGGGCGGCGGAAGGCGTCCGGGAGGGGGAGGCGGACCACGGGGCCGCTAATTGCCCGCAGAATCCTCACTCCTCGATTCCGGTTACAGGCACTCCGAGCCTCTTGCCCAGGTCCTTCCGCCACTTGGCGACCTTCTTCTCTCTGACCTCACCCATGTGCTCGCGGAGAAACTCGTCCAGGGATTTCGCAATCTCCTCGCGGGTCTCCTCCGTCATGAGATCGGCCTGAATGAAACGTTCCGGCTTCGGGCTCACGTGCTGGGCCACACACCGGTAGAGAAAGATGCGGTCATAACTGCTCCGCAATGCGAGGGCACCCAGCTCCGTGAGGGCCGCCCGCAGGCTCTCCCGTTCCAGTGGAAACTCGCTCAAAAGATGGGCCAGTTCGACACCGTAAACCCATTCCGGATCCCTGAAGCGGCTGGTGCGGTCATAAATTGACGCGGTCTCCCAGGCAATGATCCCGAGGACCTGCCGCACCACGCTGAGAAGGTAGCCGTCGAGGGAGCGCTTCCCGATCTTCTTGCCCCCCTTCCAGACCAGGTTCGATCCCGCAATCCAGCCCGCCGCAAGGATTGGGTTAGAGGCGAGGAGAAACTTACTTCCCTGCCAGAGGTAACGCACCGGATTGAGGATAGGCTGCAGGTCCTCGTATTTCTTCACCACCTTGCTGGCGGTGCGCACCTTGTCGCCCACCTGACGGAGGTTCCAGTCCTTCACATCCAGAAGCGGGACCTCTTCCAGAAGCAGGATGACCTGAAGAGAGACCCGGTTAACCGCCTTGAGAAGTTCCTCAGTATTGGTTTCCAGGATCGGCTTCTTCGATTCCGGGTTGTAAATGCTCGCGATAGTCTCCACGAACTCACCAAAATCGTTCAGCAGGGTGCGCGTCTGCAGGTGCCCCCCCTCCCAATAGTCCCCCTCCGAAATGCGCGCCAGCACGCGATCGGCCTCCCTCTCCAGCAGGGAGGAGACCTCGGCATCCTGAGACGATCGCTCCGCGGTTGCCCACTCCACTTTCTGGAGTTCATCGAAGTCCGGAAACTCCAGCCACTCCCCGTAGGCCATGAGCACGTTCCCGATCTCTGCCCTCCGGGAATCGAGCCGCTTGGCTTCCTTCCGGATCGCTTCTTCCGCCAGGAGGAGCGCTTCCTCGGCCTCTTCTTCCGCCGCCGGACCGGTAAGCCAGAACAGGGAGACCAGGATCCCGGCCAGGGAGACCAGCATGAATACCCACGTAGCAAACCCCAGCTGCTCACGCATGAAGTAGGCGGTAATCCCTAGCGCCATGAGGGCCCCCTGGGACACCCATACGGCTCCCTTCGTCACCGCAGCCCGCTTCCCCCAAGACATGCCCGATTCTAACCCCTCCACTCTTTCCGGCAATCGGCGATTCCGGCTTGAATCGTCCGGCAACGGGAGCCAGCATCAGGAGTTCATCCC
>JAKVCR010000104.1 GCA_022448985.1 Roseibacillus sp. | reverse complement strand
CCCATGTCGCTGTTCATCATTGGCGCCGTGGCCGTCCTGGTGCTCTCCCAGATCGCCGACTGGGGCAACTGGTCTGCAGAGAAGACCGTTCTCCAGGAAAACCCTGGAGGAACGACCACGAAAGAGGTGGTCGAGGTCACTGCCAGGGGCCTGCTCGTGGGCGATGGCGCGTTCTGGACGATCGATAACCTGGTGAAGAACTTCACCGGCTTCGCCCCTCTCGGAGTTGTCCTGGTGGGCATGCTCGGAATCGGGGTGGCCGAACGCAGTGGTGCCATCGGAGCCCTTCTCAAGGTGGGTATGCTCATCACGCCGGCCAGGCTCCTCACCCCAGCCATGATCTTCATCGGGATCCTCTCCTCCATGGCGCTCGATGCCGGTTACGTCGTCCTGCCCCCCATTGCAGCCGCCCTCTACAAATCGGTGGGCCGTTCACCCCTGGTGGGACTGGCTGCCGCCTTTGTCGGCGTGTCGGCAGGTTTCAGCGCAAACCTCTTCATCACCGGCCTCGACCCCATGCTCGCGGGTTTGAGTTCCGAGGGTGCACAGATTCTCGACGCAGGGCGCAGTGTCGCTGCTACCGCAAACTGGTGGTTCATGATTGCTTCCACGATCGTCCTCACTCTTGTCGGCTGGGGGGTCACGGCTTGGATCGTGGAACCGCGCTACGCCAACAGTAGCGCTGCAATGGGCGGCCCCTCCACCCTGACCGAGGAAGATCTCCAGGCCCGCACCATCACTCCCGAAGAGAAGCGGGGCCTGAAGGCGGCCGGCGTGGTCCTGGGTATTTTTCTCATCCTCCTTTTCCGCCTGGTCCTCCCGGAAGGCGCGCCGCTCTCCGGGAAAGCCCACGCTCCCTACAACGACTTCGATCGCTGGGTGAAGGCCATTGTCCCGCTTCTCTTCTTCTGCTTCCTGCTTCCCGGCATTGCCTACGGGATCGCGGCCGGCAGGATCAGGAGCGACCATGACGTGGCGAAGATGATGAGCAAGACCATGGCCGACATGGGCCCCTACATTGTCCTGGCCTTCTTCGCCGCCCAGTTCGTCGCCTTCTTCAAGGAATCCAACCTGGGGGAGATGATGGCCTTGTCCGGCGGACAGCTTCTCGCAGCCGCCTCGTTGCCCTCCTGGCTTCTCATCATCGGCTTCATCGTCCTCGTGATGTTCGCCAATCTCTTCATCGGTTCCGCTTCCGCCAAATACGGATTCTTCGGCCCGGTTTTCGTGCCCATGTTCATGCAGGGCGCCAACATCAGTCCCGAACTGACCCAGGCCGCCTACCGCGTCGGCGACTCCTGCAGCAACATCATCACCCCGCTCAACCCCTACATGGTGATCATCCTGGTCTTCATGCAGAAGTACATGCCCAAGGGCGGCATCGGGACCCTCATCGCCCTCATGCTTCCCTATGCCCTGGTCTTCGCAGTGGTGTGGATCGCGCTCCTCGTGCTCTGGATGATGACCGGACTCGACCTGGGGCCCCAGGGGCCATTGGAGTATACCCCCAGCCCATGAGAAAGGTGACTGCGCTCCGCAACCGGCCTGCCCACTTCCTCCTGATGCATGTCTGACGAACAGTTTCACCTCTTCTTCGAGCAATACCACGAGGATCAACTGCGCACCCGGCCGGTCTATGCCAGCCGGATGGGTGACCATCGCCGCGACGACCAAATCGAAGATCTCAGCGCCGGGGCCCGCGCGAGCCGGTTCGCCAGCTGGAAGAGAACCCTCGCCCGCCTCGAAGCCGAGATCCCCTGCGACCGCCTGAGCCGTTCCGCCCAGATTGACTACGAGGTCTTCCGGCATTCGCTGCAGGAGAACATCTGGCTGGCGGAGAATCTCCGTCCTTTCGAGGAGGATCCGCGCACCTACAACGAGTACCTGACCGGAAGCGTCTACTGTCTCCTCACCCAGTCCAGCCTTGCCCCCGAAACCAATATCAAAAATGCCGTCGCCCGCATCCGGCAACTCCCGGGAGTGATCGCCGAGGCCCGCCGCACCCTGGCCAGCCCTCCCCTGCCGGTCCTTGAGACCAGTATCAACCAGAACCGTGGGGTGATCGGTTTTTACGAGAAGGATATCTACGAGCTGGTGGGGGATTCCCCGCAATGCACGGAGCTGAAAAAGGTCGCCGACGACCTGCTCGTCCACCTGCATGCCTACCAGCAGTTCCTTGAAACCGACCTCCGCGCCCGGGCGAGAAGTGACTGGCGACTGGGAAAGGAAAAGTTCGATCGTAAACTGCAGTTCGCCGTCAATGGCAACATTACCGCCGACGAGGTCCTCGCCCGCGCCGAGGACGAATTCCATCGTGTCACGGGTGAGATGTACGTCACCGCCCGGCAACTCTGGGGCAGATATTACCCCGGGACGCCCCTTCCTCCCGATGACGCAACCGGACGCCATGAGACCATTACCCGCGTGCTTGATGCCGTTGGCAGGGAACACGGCGAACCCACAAACCTCCTCGCCGATGCCCGGGCTACCGTCGACAAACTAAAGGACTTCATCGCAAAAAATGATATCCTGCGCCTGCCAGACCCCGACCGGTGTGAGTTGATGGAAATGCCGGAGTTCCACCGCGGAAACTCACTGGCCTATATCCAGCCCGCTCCACCCCTCGATCCGGAAAACAGGACCATTTACGCGATCAGCCCCCCTCCCGCTGACTGGGATGCAGACCGGGTGGAAAGCTTCCTGCAGGAATACAACCGGCACATGCTGCAGATCCTCACCATCCACGAGGCCTACCCCGGCCATTACGTGCAACTCGCCTATCACAACCGGGAGAGCTCCCCGGTTCGTCGCCTCCTGCTCTCCGGGGTCTTCATCGAGGGGTGGGCCGTCTACACCGAGCAGATGATGCTGGACCAGGGATACGGCGAAGGAGACCCCGCCCTGCGCCTGACTCAGCTCAAGTTCTATCTCCGGGCGGTAGCCAATGCCATTCTCGACCACCGCATGCACTGCGCCGGGATGAGCGACGAGGCAGCCCTCGACTTTCTCATGAACCAGTCCTTCCAGTCAGAGGGAGAAGCCCAGCTCAAGATCATCCGCTCCAAGCAGTCCACGGTGCAGCTGAGCACTTACTTCGTGGGTCGCATGGCACTGTATGAACTGCGCCGGGAAATCCAGCGGGAGCAGGGCACGGACTTCGATCTCGGGCGTTACCACGAGGCCGTCCTGGCCCACGGTTCCCTCCCGGTGAAATACCTCGGCGAACTCGTCCGGGAGCGACTCGGGAGCCCTCGCTAGCCCCCGGTCAAAAAAGAAGGCTCCTCGAAAGGAGCCTTCGACAGATAGTCGGGTGGAAACGAAACTACTTCTTCTTTTCCTGCCCCTTGATGGAGAGCAGCTCCACTTCAAAGATCAGGGTGGAATTCGGTCCGATGTCCCGCCCCGCCCCGGCCTTGCCGTAGGCCAGGTTGGCCGGGATGAAGAGCTTGTACTTGGCGCCGACCTGCATCAACTGGAGGGCCTCGGTCCATCCGGCGATCACTCCGTTGACAGGGAAGGTGGCTGGCGACTTGCGCTGGACAGAACTGTCAAAGACCGTCCCGTCAATCAGGGTTCCGTGATAATGGACCGTAACCGTGTCAAGAGGCGTGGGCTTCTCACCCTTGCCGGCGGAGAGCACCTCATACTGGAGCCCGGACTTCGTGACCTTCACTCCCTCACGTTTCTTGTTCTCACTGAGGAACTTTGTTCCCGCTGCGAGGTTTTCCGCGGATGCTGAGGCCGCCTTTGCCTCCGCCTGCTTCTGCATCTCAGCCTGGAACTTCTCCATGATCTTCAGCGCATCGGCTTCCGTGATCTTGGAGTCCTTCCCGGTGAGTCCCTCACGCAGGCCAATGACAAGATTATCGATATTCAACTCGATCCCGTCGCGATTGATCGTCTCCCCGATATTGCGTCCGATAAGATAGGAGGCCTTGTCCCGGTCGGATTCCAGCTTTGGTTCTTGTGCCGAAACCCCGGTGGCAAGGGAGGCCAGGAGCAAACAGGCGGCGGCTGAGTGTTTAAACATGACTGGGAGACTTGGCTCGGAATTCCCAAAGTCAAATCATTCCTCCCCGGAGGATTGAAACACCCGGGGAATAATCAATACTCCGTCCCGATGAAGAGCCTTATCATCTCGTGCAGCCTGCACACCGAGAGCAAGAGCCGCCGACTGGCCAGTGCCCTGGAATCCCTGTGGCGAACTGACGGAGACGTGGAATTAGCGACCCTCGACCTCCGGGAACTCGCCTTGCCTCCCTGCGATGGAGGCGCGGCCTACGAAGACCCCGCGGCCCGGGAATTGCAGGAGGCCTTTGCCAAAGCTGATGCCGTCGTCTTCGCCGTGCCAATCTACAATTACGACGTCAATGCCGCCGCCAAGAACGTCATTGAGCTGGCAGGCCGCCAGTTGACCGGAAAGGTGGCGGGCTTTCTCTGTGCCGCCGGGGGTGATCACAGCTACATGTCCATCATGGCGGTGGCCAACAGCCTCATGCTGGACTTCCGTACCGTCATCGTCCCCCGCTTTGTCTATGCGGGCGGGGATGACATTCCCGAGAGCGGGGAATTGAGCAGCGAACTCCGCGACCGGGTCGCCCAGTTTGGCGCCGAATTCCAGCGTCTCGCCCGGGCTGTTCACTCTGCATAGCATAGCCCCTTAAAGATGAACGCGGCTCCCCGACCGATTGCACGCCGAGAGATGCTCTCCCGCTCCTCCCTGGGGTTCGGGGCTCTGGCCTGCAGCGCTCTCCTCGATCACGCCGAAGGCAGGGGAAGAATCGAACGCCATTTTCCTCCCAGGGTCCGGAACGTCATCTTCCTCTTCATGGAGGGAGGGGTCTCGCAGGTGGACTCGTTCGACTATAAACCGATGCTCGAGAAGCATCACGGCAAGGACCCCCGCCAGGCGATCGGCAAACTTGAGAAGACCCAGTTCGAGTCCATCGGAAAGGTTCTGAAGTCCCCCTGGACCTTCAGGCAACGTGGCCAGAGCGGAGCCTGGATCAGCGACTTGTTTCCCCACGTGGCGGAGATGGCAGATGAACTCTGCATCATCAAGTCGATGACATCACGCTTCCCCGAGCACACCAGTGCCAACTTCTTCCTCCATAGTGGAAGCGGCCTCCAGGGACGACCCAGCATGGGCGCATGGGCCACCTATGGACTGGGAAGCGACAACGAGAATCTGCCCGGCTACATCGTTCTCAACGGGGGACAGATTCCCTCTGGTGGACTGGACTGCTTCAGCAACGGATTTCTGCCCGCCACCGTAAGGGGCAACCTTCTCAACGCCATCGGCCCTCCCCTCGCCAACGTCACTCCACATGAGGGTGACTCCCGCTCACAGGCGCTCAAGAGAGGACTGGTCGATCGGCTCAACCGGAATTCCTCCCGGGGTTCCGGTGACCTGGAGGCCGCCATCGCCAACTATGAACTGGCGGCCCGTATGCAACTGACAGTGCCGGAGGTCATGTCCCTGGAGGGAGAATCAGAAGCCACCCGGAAGATGTACGGCCTCGATGCCGGCTACCAGCATACCCGGACCTATGCCCGTCAATGCATCATCGCCCGGCGACTGGTGGAACGCGGGGTGCGCTTCGTCGAGCTCACCATTCCCATGGTGAATGGCTTCCAGCGATGGGATGCTCACGGAAATCTGGTCAAGAACCACGGAGAGAATGCCCGCGCTGTCGATCAACCGATCGCGGCCCTGCTCAAGGACCTGCGAAATCGCGGGATGCTCGATGAAACCCTCGTGCTCTGGTCCGGGGAATTCGGACGCACTCCCTTCGCGCAAGGCGGTGCCGGCCGCGATCACAATGAGTTCGGGTTCAGCCTCTGGATGGCGGGAGGCGGTGTGAAACCGGGATTTTCCTATGGGGAAACCGATCAATGGGGTTACAAGGCCACCATCGGACGCCTTGAGATTCACGATCTCCACGCCACCCTGCTCCACCTGATGGGAGTGGACCACAGGAACTTCACGCATCGCTTCAGCGGTCGCGACATCCGCCTCACCGATGTCCATGGGCGGGTCGTGAGAGAAGTGCTCTCCTAGGCGCTGCGGGCACCCTATTCCGCCTTCCGCACCAGGGTCATCTCCCCGCCCTCGTCGGTCTCAACATTCCTGAGACCTACCACGAGTTGCTTGTTGTCCACGATCTGGTGAGTGATCTTCACCGTCGTCTCTTCCTTGTCGGCGTTGACTGTCGTCAGGGTCAGGGTGGCCACTCCATCCTCCTCGGCCCACTTTCCCCGACCCATTCCTCCCTTTTCGTTGGCCGTGACATGCACGACCTCACCAGTCCTGGGATCCACCGCAATCATGGCTTCCGAGTTGTTGCTGGGGCGCTTGACGCTCAGGGACAGGACGTGATTCTCGATACGCCAGGTGTAGGTGAGCGAAATCGCTTCACCATTGGAGTCCTGGTCCACCCAGGTTCCGATGAGGGCGCCCAGTTCGGCGCTTTCGAGGATTTCACCGAGAGTTTCCGCCCGCGCGGAAAAAGCTGTGCAAAGGAGCATTGGCAGGAGAATGAGGGAAAGACGGATGCTGAATTTCATCAGGTGGGCGATACCTCCAACCAGCAAATGGCGCAAGCCCACGGGAGCCTCCTCCCTACGAATTCTCCTGTTCCCCGGTATCGGACGGAACCTTGTCGCAGGGCCGGCGACTACGCCAGATACTTGCCAACACACTACCGATCAGGCAATGATACAGTCCCGAGATGGCGCACACCATGGCCGCTCCCGGCTGGGCCGCAAAGTGCAGGTCGGCCAGGGTCGCTCCCAGTCCTGAATTCTGCATCCCCACCTCGATTGAGACCGTACGCCGCTCGCTCTCGCCCAGTCGCAGGAGCCGCGCCCAGAGATACCCGAAAACAAACCCGGCCAGATGCAGGATGAAAACCGCCAGGAGGAGCACGTTGAAGTGCTCCAGGATGAGTTCCTTCTTCGCTCCCACGATACCCCCCACGATGAGAACGATCACAGCAATGGACACCAACGGCGAAACTTCTCCCACGAAATCCCGGGCCCTCGGGGCAAGGAAGCGGTTAAGCAGGATCCCCACCACAACCGGCAGCAGTACGATCGTCAGCATGTTGAGAACCATGGCCCAGGCATCGACCGGGATGGGTACCGCAAGAGCCGCATACCCCTTGGTCAGATAGGGCGTGAGCACAATCGCCAGCAACGTCGAACACATCGTCATCAGAACACTCAGGGCCACATTGGCACGTGCGAGATAGCTCACCACGTTGGAAGCCGTTCCCCCGGGACAGCAACTCACCAGGATAAGCCCCAGCTTGAGCCCATCTTCCAACCCGAAGAGAGTGGCCACGCTCCAGCCCAGGAAGGGCATGATGAGGAACTGGGCCCCCACCCCGATGGCCACCGCCCGCGGGAGGGCCAGCGCTCGTTTGACGTCTTCAAAATTCAGGGTCAGCCCCATCCCCAGCATGATCACCCCAAGCCCCAATGGCACGAGCTTCAGGTCGGTACCCGGAACGGTCTCGGTCACGAACCAGACAAAGTGAGCGGGGAACAACCAGGCCCACAGGGTTCCGAGCAGGGTCCACACCCAGAAGAGCCTTGCAACCGTTCGCGCCCAGGACATGCGCGCGGAGGTTCTGGCATTTCGTTCGCCAGGTCACGGATAAGTTTTGCCGCTACCGGGAGGAAGCCAGCCAGCACGGACGTGCGAACCTACCGCTTTGGATTAGATTGCCCCGGACTTTCCTGTAATCGGGGAGCCGTTCCCTTGCCTGTCCCGGGAATCGGTGCGATCGTCATCCCAACAAACCCCCTTCCCGGCTTACTCAAGTTCCCGCAGGCAATCCATCCTCCATGCGGGACGCCGGGGGGGAGGCTTGCCCGGGAGGGCGGGTTCGCCACTCTCCGGTGTGGTTGACAGGGTTCCCCGACAGCTGGAGGACAAGCGGATTGCATTGCCCTGGTTCGCACCTCAGATTCCATCCCGATGGAACTGAGCTTTCCGATCACCCAGATCGCCCTCGACTATGCCACCACCGCCGAGGCCCTTGAGATGGCCTCCCCCGCGGTGGAGGCGGGCTTCGACTGGCTTGAGGTCGGTCGCCCTCACTCACCATGTCGAGGAAGTGAAGGCCAACTACCATCCCCGACACTGATTTTCCCAATCTAGACCATGTCCGATTCCAGAGCTGATCTTGCTGTCGTCAACTATGCCGCCGACCCCCTTAGTGTGGAGCTTCGGGAAATCCCAAGGGCCACCATCCGCCCGGAGGAGGTTCTCCTTGAAGTGGCGGCGGTGGGCGTCTGCGGAAGCGATCTCCACATGTGGCAGGGTGGCATCAGCTGGGAAATGAACTACCCGGTTGTCCTCGGGCATGAGTTCTGCGGGATCGTCCGCGAGGTCGGCGCCGGGGTCAGTGGATGGCAGGAGGGCGACCGGGCCATCAGCGAAACCTCCGCCGTCATCGATCCACACAGTCCCCTCAGCCGCCGGGGCCTCTACAACCTCGATCCAGCCCGGGAGGGCTACGGGGCCCTCGTGGACGGCGCCATGCGCAGCTTCGTTGCCGTGCCCCAGCGCATCCTCCATCGCCTGCCCGAGGGAGTTCCATTTGAACATGCGGCCCTCACCGAGCCGTGCTGCGTGGCCTACAATGCCGTGATTCATAACGGGCAGGTCAAGCCCGGCGACCGCATCCTCGTGGTGGGACCGGGACCGATTGGTATCTTCTCCGCCCACCTCGCCAGGTTGGCAGGCGCCGAGGTGGCGGTTGCCGGGCTTCCCTCGGACGCCTCCCGCCTCCGTATCGCCGGGGAATACGGCTGCACCACCCTCGTCGAGGGCGTGGAGGAATGGGCCCGGGCACGAGACGGGCTGGGCTGCGATGGTGTCATTGACGCCGCCGGGGCCTCTGCCGCCCTCAAGACTGCCATCGAGGTCGTCCGCCCTGCCGGATGGATCAGCAAGGTGGGCTGGGGGCCGCAACCCCTCGACTTCAGCCTCGACCCGGTCGTACAGAAGAACGTCACCCTGCAGGGAAGCTTCAGTCACAACTGGCCCATCTGGGAAACAGTCATCGCCATGATGGCCAGTGGACAGCTGGACGTAGCGCCCGCCCTCGGCGGTACCTGGCCGCTGGACCAGTGGAATACCGCCTTCGAGACCATGCACTCCTGTGAGATCGTGAAAGCAGTATTAACCCCGTAGTCCCCCTCCCTGCCCGCCCCTCGCTTCTCTTTTCCCATGCCCGTAGCCTCCAGGGTCCCGGCGTCCCTCTGCCGCAGCAGGAAACAACAGCCTCCTAATAGCTAAGAACCAGCAACCAGTATTCCTCTTCCATGAACATTCTCGTGACCGGCGCAACCGGCAAGGTGGGCCGTGCCTTTATTGATCGCATCCTCGACGGCGATGAACTTCCCGGCGCTTCTATCCGGGCCTTCTGTCATAACCGTGTCCTTCCGGAGAGGGCCCGCCTGGAAATCGCCAGGGGTAACCTGTCCGTCCGGTCCGATGTGGAAGCCGCCCTGCAGGACATCACTCACGTCATCCATCTTGCCACCTGCAAGGAAACGCCCGACGACGTCATCGATGTGACGGTCAAGGGCCTCTTCTGGCTCCTGGAGGGTTGCCGCTCCAGCGCAACCTTCGAACAGTTCGTCCTCATCGGAGGAGATGCTGGCATGGGCCACTTCTTCTATCCTCATCCCATCCCCGTCACCGAGACCCAGGGTCACAGCGCCTACCCCGGATGCTACGCCCTCTCCAAGGTCCTCGAGGAAGTCATGCTGGAGCAGTATTACATCCAGTATGATCTTGCCGGATGCTGCCTGCGCGCACCCTGGATCATGGAGAAGGATGACTTCAGGTACACCCTCACCTTCGGGCAGGACGTGTTCGGCGGACCCCGCTGGTGCGACCTCGTGGAACCTGAACAGGCCGCCGACTATGCCGCCCGGGGAACGATTCCCATCATGCTCGATTCGGGGGGTGAGCCAGTGAAGCGCAACTTTGTCCACCTCGACGACCTCGTCTCGGCCATGGTTGCCGCCCTGGAAAAACCGGACAAAGCCCACCAGGAAACATTCAACATCTGCATGGATGAACCCGTCGACTATCGTGATGCCGGCAATTACCTCACCGAATCGCGCGGACTCTCCACCGTGGATGTTCCCACTGAATTCCACAGCACCTGGCTCGACAATTCCAAGGCCAGGTTCCTCCTGGACTGGCGTCCCCGGGTCGACCTGCAGCAACTCATCGACCTCGCCTGGGAGTACGAACGCCCCGGGGATGATCCACGGACAATCTGGTACCCGGGGTAGAGCCCACTCCCCACGAGGCCCTGCCGATGGCAGGGCCCCATGGATCTTGAAAGGCGGACTGGAAACGGACCCGGTCAGCGTCAGTCAACGTCAACTTCCACGTTGTCAATCGAGAAGCCACTGAAGGAATCCAGGCTCCCGTCACTGACGAAATTCCATTCGATGATGATATTCTGCCCGACGGCCTGGGGATCAATCGGTATGCTGATCGGAACCCAGTCAATATCGAAGATGGTCATGTCAAGCGGAACATCCGGGCCCAGCTGCACCTCATCCGCAGCACGGAGGAATCGCACAACCGCAGTGTCGGCGAATCCATCGGCATCGCGGAAGGCAGCGAACCTCAACGTTGCGGAAGGCAGGTTGCCCAGGTCGATGGCGGGCGAACGGAGGGAGACATCGGAATTCGAACCATAGTCCGACAGGTTCGTTGACCATGCGTTGGCCGAGTTACCGGCTCCGCTGATCGGACCAGTCGTTCCAGACGGGGTCCCCAGTTCCCACAGTGTGTTACCCTCCACATCGTTAACGACGGTGGTCCATCCTCCCGGGCCCGACTCAAAATCGTCGGAGAATGTCGCCGGGATGGGGCCTGCAACGAGCGAGTAGAACCGCACGGGATCCGCTGGTTTCGGAATGGAAACCACATTCAGCGGCGGAGTGGCCGCGATAGCCTCAAGCCCGGGCACCAGCGTCCAGGTGGTGCGATCCGGATTAGCCTCCAGGTCATTAGTGCTCACGATCGAGTAGGACTGGCCGTTGAAACTGTTCCAGCTGAACTCGAGGTTCGCTCCACCATCGGGACTGCTCACCGTGAAATTGTAGGTGTCTATCACCTCCGGAACGATGATGAGCGAACCCCAGCTCTCCCCGAGGGCATCGCGGTCAAAGACGGCCTGGCCGCCATTCTGCCCGAAGCCGGGCACGTAGCCGATGCCTCCGAAGGATCCCGGTCCCGACGCATTCTCATTGCTCGAGAACCCGAAGCCGAGGTCAGCGGCCGACTGGGCTCCGCCCCCGTCCTCGGACATCAGGATCCTGGCGTCAAACCAGCCCCCGCCTCCGAAGTTGTAGCGGGCCTCGCTCCGCGCATTCCATCCGGTGTTCTGATGAACCACCGCAGCCCCGGTCTCGGTCAGGTCCCTCGCACTTGCGATGGGCGTAACCGTAACCTGGACCCTGTCATCAAAGTTCTCGGTAAAGGAGAACGCTCCGTCTGAATCATAGAACTGGAAGGTGAAGGCGAGGTCGAAGTTGTCCCCGGTGAGATCGATCCCCGCGCTTCCCGGTTCGCGGTCGACATCAATCGCAGCGATCATGGAGGTACCCGGATCGTCAATCTCCCCCCGGGGCTCCTCGCTATCGACATTCTGCGGGAGTTCCCCGGTGAAGTCATCGCCCCCGACACTGAGACCGTCCGTGCGCTTGTAGAGTACCACCTCCGGAAGATGGGACGCTCCACGGGGCGCCGGAGGAGGCCGTGAAAATGAATCCTCGTCGTTCGGATCGAATCCACCAGCAATCTCATCGCCATCCGTCTGACCATCGCCGTCGGAATCCGGGTCCAGGGGATCCGTTCCCGTATCGGTCGGTCCGTTGAGGATACCGGTATTGGTCTCCACCCCGTCCACCAGGGCGTCACCATCGGTGTCCGGGTTCAGGGGATCCGTGCCCGTATCATCCGGACCGTCAAAGAGCCCGGAATCGCTCTCCACTCCATCCGCAAGGCCGTCTCCATCGGTATCCGCGTTGAGGGGATCGGTGCCATTGGTCTTCTCATCGCCATCGCTGGAGCCGTCCGCATCGGAGTCCACGTCCGTGGGATCAGTCCCGTCGGCAAATTCAACCGGGTCGTTCACCCCGTCCCCGTCAAAGTCCCCGAGTCCCAGCTGGGTGAGATCTCCCGGGAAGAACTGCTCCTCGTAGCCATCGTCAATGCCGTCCCCATCGGTGTCGATAATGTCAGGCCTGCTGTCAATGGCCGAGCCGTAGCTCTCACCCCTGAGATCGGTGTCAAAGACAGCCTGGCCGCCATTCTGCCCGAAGCCGGGCACGTAGCCGATCCC
>JAKVCR010000103.1 GCA_022448985.1 Roseibacillus sp. | reverse complement strand
CGGTCACACTCCTGAGACCCGCCGCGATGGGAACAACCTGATTGAGACCATTTGGCACGCCCCATTCCACCACGGTCCCATCCTCCTTCAGGGCGAGGTTGTGGGTTCGGCCCGCCGCGATGGCAACAACCTCATTGAGACCATTTGGCACGCTGGTTTGGCCACGGTTGTTGCGCCCCCAGGCCGTGACGGTCCCATTGTCCCACAAGGCCAGGCTGTGCTCTTCACCAGCGGCAATGGCAATGATTCCCCTCAACCCTTGGGGCACCTCGCTCTGGTTCCGGCTGTTGCTTCCCCAGGCCACAACCGTGCCATCCTCACGCAGCGCCAGGGAGTGGTATCTTCCTGCTGCGACCGTCCGCACCCCGGTCAGTCCCGCTGGCACATTCGATTGGCCGGATCCATTATCGCCCCATGCGATGACTGTTCCATCCGCCCTCACGGCAAGGCTGTGATTTTCTCCGGCGGAAATGGCGATGGCATCGTTCAGGTCATTGGGAACCGTACGCTGGCCCACGTGGTCACGTCCCCAGGCCACCACGGTCCCGTCTTCCTGCAAAGCGAGGCTGTGGCCTACCCCGGCCGATACCGCAACGACCCGGTCCAATGCTTCCGGGATAGTAGCCTGACCATGGTTATTGCGGCCCCAGGCAGCGACTGTGCCGTTCTCCCGCAGAACCAATGTGATCCGGTAGCTCGCGGCAATGGGAACGGTCCTGAGACTCAAAGAGACATCACCGGAATCATTGACCAGCAACTGATTGCCCACGACACGGAAGGCGGAGCTTCCATTGCCGTTCGGGTCGGGGTTCTCCACCATGCTGTAACTGAGAGCATCGCCATTGGGATCGGTGGCGGCCAACACCCCGACCACACTGCCGCCCGGGGAGAATCGCAAGAGTTCAAACTCCTGGTCCGCAAACTCGGGGGCCTGATTGGGGAAGTCCTGCCCGTCATTCGGGTTGGTACTCTCGGAGATTTCCAATCCGTCGTTGAATCCGTCCCCGTCGCTATCGGCATCATTGGGATCGGTCCCGTGGAGGACCAGTTCCTGGTAATTGCTCAGTCCGTCACCGTCGGGATCCCGCTGGTTCTGGCTAAAAACCGCGCCCGCCGTCTGGTTCTCGTCCATGACGATAGCGAGCGGGTTGGTTAAATTGGCGACGTCCCCCGTCCAGGCCGTGAAAACATATCCCAGGGCCGGAACGGCGGTCAGGACCGCCCCGGTCCCGAGCCGGTAGATCCCGCCGCCGGTGATGGTCCCGTTGGCGGTGTTGCTGACTGTCAACACTCGCGTCGGGTAGTCCTGAGCCCCATTCGGGTTGGTGCTCTCGGAGATTTCCAATCCGTCGTTGAATCCGTCCCCGTCGCTATCGGCGTTGTCCGGATCGGTCCCGTGAACGATTAGCTCCCGGTAGTTGCTCAATCCGTCTTGGTCGGGATCTCGGATGTCCTGGGCGAAGAGAGCGCCCACCGTTTGGTTCTCGTCCATGGTCAAGCTGAGCGGGTTGTCGGTGCCGGAGGCATCCCCGTTCCAACCGGTGAAGAAATAGCCCAAATCAGGGATGGCAGCGAGCGTGGCGCTGGTGCCAGAGGGGTAGGTTCCACCACCCGTGATGCTGCCGTTCGCCGTGACCCCGGGGCTGAGGGTCCATGCCCGAGCATCCACCAGCACATCTCCAGTGGTCGCGCTGCCGGGTCCGTGCAAACCGCGGGCCACCCGGAACCCGTGGTGGGGGGTCTGGCGCAATAGGTCACTGTGCCAGCGGTTCGGGTGGCGCGCGACGCGACAGCCGCGGGCCTCGTAGTTCCAAGCGCCGCCTCCGATCATCCGATTCGAAAAACCCTGATACATATCAAAACACCACTCCCACACGTTGCCGCTCATGTCCGAAAGACCAAGTTCGTTCGGCTGCTTCGTGGCCACCTCCATAGCGGAATCGGAATTACCACTATACCACGCGACCTCGTTCACATTATCGCTTCCGCTGTATTCGTAGCCATTGGTCGCCACCCCCCCTCGAGCCGCAAATTCCCATTCCTTCTCACTCGGCAAACGGTAACCATGCGCCGACTCATCCACCACTACTGTCCTATTACGGCTCCGGTAGACCTCCCCGCGGACCTTGTAGACTGGATTAAGCCCCTCCATCTCGCTGGCGGCGTTACACCACTTCAGCGCCTGATACCATGTGACGTTTGTCACTGGGTAGTTTTCGCCAGCACCCACTCCCACGCCGCCGATGTCATAGCCATTGGCCGCCGCCCAACTCCTCACCTCCTGCCAGCGGTTCCAGGTCACCTCAGTCGTGCCCATGTAAAAGGCATCCACGCTCTGGGCTCCAGCCCACGAGTCATTTGGTAATGCGCCTGCGGCTACCACCGCAAAAGCAGGAGTTGGACCGCGGGCCACCCGGAACCCGGCCCGGTCGCCCTCGTCCGTCGGGTCGCCGTTGGCGCGGTGCGCGACCTGGCAGATATTGGGGCTGTTGTGCCAGCTGCCGCCCCGGACCACCCGATTCTGGCCCCAATCATCAAAACACCACTCCATGACGTTGCCGCTCATGTCCCAAAGACCAAGCTCGTTCGGTTGCTTCGTGGCCACCGCGTGCACAGCGCCACCGGAATTATCTCCATACCACCCAACCTCGTCCACATTATTGCTTCCGCTGTATTGGTAGCCATTGGTCGCCACCCCCCCTCGGGCCGCAAATTCCCATTCCATCTCACTCGGCAAACGGTAACCATTCGCCGACTCATCCGCACTGGGTTCCAAATCACCCGTCCGGTAGACCGCCGCGCCTACCTTGTAGACCGGATCAAGCCCCTCCCTCTCGCTGGCGGCGTTACACCACTTCAGCGCCTGATACCATGTGACGTTTGTCACTGGGTGGTTGCCAATGGAGGGAGCGAAGAGGAGATCCGGCGCCCCGGGAAAGCCATCGATCCCTCCTGTCTGGATGGGAGCATCCTCGGATTCCCAGGGGCCAATGGTTGAGGTCGCCACATCAAAAGCGGCGGAGTTCCAGGCATTGCCGCTTCCGTCAACGGGATAGCCCAGATTGGTTCCGTTCTCGTTCTCTATGCGGTCGAGATAATCCCAGGCTCCCGTGATGAGGGGATCTCGGTCAGTGGGATTCTGGGAAGCAGGAGTCAATTGCAACTGGAATCCCACATCGCTGCTGGTGAGGGAGGCTTGGTGGACCTCCACCGCGATGGAGTTGGCGCCTTCCACCAGGATGCCGCTGAGGCTGAGATTGCCTTTGGAGAAGGTAGCTTCGTTTCTCCCCAGGGCGACGGCGGCCAGAGTGGTGGTTTCAACGGCCCCGGCCGGCATGCTCGGTGTGCGGAAGATCTCGGTCTCATTGATGTAGACCACTGCTCCGTCGTCGATAAGGTAGTCAATGAGCCACTCTGCTTCACCAAGTTGCTCGGCGGTGATCTCGAAGGTGTTGCGGAAGAGATAGGTGGTGATGAGGTTCGCGCTAACACCTGCTCCCACGCCGCCGATGTCATAGCCATTGGACGCCGCCCAACTCCTCACCTCCTGCCAACGGTCCCAGGTCACCTCAGTCTTGCCCATGTAAAAGGCATCCACCCACTTGGGGCTGCCACCGATTTGGAGAAAGCCTCCAGCCCATGAGTCCTCTGGTAATGCGCCTGCGGCTACGGCCGCAAAAATGGACGGGTCCGGAGTTGTAGGCACCCCATCATCAGCAATCACCCGAAAGCGGGTCTGGCTGGAGACTTGCTGATCCCAGTTAATCCCGGCATTCCAGGTGACGGTCTTGCCAGTACCCACCGCAATGTCCGCCCCGATGTCCCCACTGACTGCCCCCACCGGGACATCGAAGGTCGCCCCCCCGTCGCTCGAAATCTCCAAAAAAATCACCACAGTCGGTGTGTCCGCTGTCACATCATATCTGATGTCCACCAGTCTGGTGCCAGCCCGCTGAGCGGCGCTGACGTTGGATACCACCGGATCCGCTGCCCGCAGGCCCGCAGGCAGCAGAAGCAGGGCGAAACCCAAGAAAAGGGCGAGGCTGTTTCTCATAGCACTTGGAGCCCTAACATTATCGACACGGGATGGCAAAATATAGCGGTCCAAACTTAGGGCAGGAACCCTTTTTCCCTTGTGGCCTCTCAAAGCCCTCCAGGTCCGATTGCCCCATAAAAAAGGAAGTGCTCGAGGGGGGACTCGAACCCCCACGGGTATTACCCCACTAGATCCTTAATCTAGCGCGTCTACCAATTCCGCCACCCGAGCATGAGGAGGTTTCCTTCGCAGTGGGCGGGAGG
>JAKVCR010000102.1 GCA_022448985.1 Roseibacillus sp. | reverse complement strand
TGACGATGCACTTCCGCCAGATCGCAGACGTGAACGTAGTCCCGCACTGCAGATCCATCCGGCGTTTCATAATCCGTTCCGAATACCTCTATCGTGTCGCGCTTGCCTTGCGCCACGAACAGGACATTTGGAATGAGATGCGTCTCGATCCGATGGTCTTCTCCAAATCTCCCGGATGCCCCGACCGCGTTGAAATAGCGAAAGATGACCGGCTTAATCCCGTGGGCCTTCGCGAACCACGACAGCATGCCCTCAAAGGTAAGCTTGGAGTGGCCGTAGGGGCTCACCGGATTCTGTGGACAGTCTTCATCGATCGGCACCCTCTCAGGCACACCATAGGTCGCGCAGGTGGAGGAGAACACCATCTTCGGGACGCCCGCTGCCACCATCCCTTCCAGCAGGCTCAATCCGCCCAGCACATTGTTGCGATAGTACTTGGCCGGGTTCCCCATTGATTCTCCGACCAGGACATCCGCGGCATAATGGACCACCGCCTCCGTTTCATGGCTTCGCAGGACCTCGGCCAGGCGTGCGCTCTCCCCGAGATCCATGACTTCCAGTCCCGCCCGCGAATCAACCGCTCCCCGATGCCCCTCTCCGAGATTGTCGATGACAAGCACGTCATGACCCGAGTCGCAGAGCAACTCGACGCACACGCTACCAATGTAGCCTGCTCCTCCGGTCACAACAATTCTCATGAAAGGTCGGGGCACGTGCTAAACCACACGCTCCAGAGCTTGTCGAGCGTGCCCAAATTCAATTTCTTGAAAGACTGGCCCATTTCCCCCCATACTCCTGCCGTGGAATCGAGTCTACGCACGGGCATTCTGCTCGTATTCATCAGCACGATATCGGTCTCTGCGGCCCCTGCCGGGCAACTTGACCCTGCCCACGTCAGTTTTTTCGAAAAACGCGTGCGCCCTGTCCTGGTGAATCGTTGTTATGAATGTCACTCGGCCGGGAAAAAGATCAAGGGAGGTCTCCGACTCGACCACAGGGAGGGCGTCGTCCTCGGAGGCGACAGCGGTCCCGTCATCGTTCCTGGCAATCCCGAAAAGAGCCTCCTCATCACCGCGATCCGGCATACCGATGATGATCTCAAGATGCCGAAGAAGGAAAAACTCCCCGAGCAGGAAATCGCGGCCCTGACCAGGTGGGTGACCCTTGGCGCTCCCGACCCACGGGTCGAAGAAAGCGAACCCTTCAAGGCCGCTGAAATCGATTACGAGGAAGGGCGCAAGTTCTGGTCTTTCATTCCGCCGGTGAAACGGAATGCCCCTGCCGTGAAGGACAGCAGCTGGCCCCTCACCGGAATCGACCGCTTCATCCTCGCCGCCATGGAAGACAAGGGTCTGGACCCGGTCGCCGACGCCGATCGCCGGACCCTGGTGCGACGACTCTACTTTGACCTCATCGGACTCCCGCCTACCGTCGAGCAGATCAATGCCTTCCTCAATGACGAAGGCTCTATCCCCGGAGCAGTCGCCCGACTTGTCGACCAGCTCCTTACTTCTCCACATTTCGGAGAGCGCTGGGGACGGCACTGGCTCGACGTCGCCCGCTTCAGCGAGTCGAATGGGATGGAGCGCAATTTCACTTATCCTCATGCCTGGCGCTACCGCGACTACGTGATCGCTTCCTTCAACAAGGACAAGCCCTACAACCAGTTCATCCGCGAGCAACTGGCTGGTGATCTCCTTGATGAAACCAGCACCCCGGGCAGCACACGCGAGGAACGCCTCACCGCCACCGGTTTCCTCGCCCTCGGCCCGAAGATTCTAAACGAGCGCGACAAGCAGGTCTTCCAGATGGAGATGGTCGACGAGCAGATTGATGCTTCCACCCGTGCCGTGCTCGGATTGACCGTGAGCTGTGCCCGCTGTCACGATCACAAGTTTGATCCCATCGGAACCAAGGACTACTATGCCCTTGCCGGCATCTTCACCAGCACCCGCACCCTTTACGGCACCAAGGGCGGTGGCGGCAATCGCCAGCCCGCCCAGCTCCTTGCCGTCGGCGATGAGGATCCCACCCAGGCCGCCGCCCGGGAGAACCACCAGAAGACCCTCAAGACCGTCCAGGGAAAACTCACCAAGACCACCAAGCAATACCAGAACCTCAAGAAGCAGAGCGCCAGGAACAAGGGCAAGAAACCTGGCAATACCAAGAAGAACAGCCCCGGGGAGAACACTACAGGACCGGAAAAGCGCATGGCGGAGATGCGCAGTCAGATGGAAAAAATGAAGAAGGAGGTCGCCCGCTTGCGGAAGAGTGCCCCTCCTGCTCCGGACTTTGCAATGGGCGTCACCGAGGGGACCGCAGCCGATTGCCGAATCTGCCTGCGCGGCGACCCGAAGAAGCGTGGTCCTGCGGTGGAGCGGGGATTCCTCAATGTGATCGCAGCGTCCAACCAGCCCCCCATCAATGATGAGTCCAGTGGCCGGCGCGAACTGGCTGAATGGATGATAGCCCGCGAAAATCCCTTGGCGGCACGCGTGATGGTGAACCGCATCTGGCACCACCTCTTCGGTGCCGGACTGGTCCGCACGGTCGACAACTTCGGGAAGATGGGGGAGGCCCCTTCCAACCCGGCCCTGCTCGATCAGCTCGCGGTCAACTTCATGGAGAACGGCTGGTCGGTGAAGAAGCTCATCCGGGAAATCACCTCTTCCCGCGTTTACCAGCTGAGCGGAAACCACCATGAGAAAAACTACCAGGTCGACCCCGAAAACCGCCTCTGCTGGCAGAGGAGCCGGCGCCGCCTCGGGGCCGAGGCCATCCGCGATGCCATCCTCCAGGCCAGTGGGCAGCTCGAAACATCACCATTCCCAGGCTCGGTGCTCCAGAAGCTGGGTAACGTCAACTACGGCCTCAGCAATGCCACCTCCTTTGGCAAGGAGGTCGCCAGACACCGCAGCATCTACCTTCCCATCATCCGCAATGCCCTGCCGGAGGCCCTCCGGGTCTTTGATTTCGCTGAACCCAGCCTCATCGTGGGGCGCCGCCAGATCACAACCGTAGCCACCCAGGCTCTCTATCTTCTCAACGATCCCTTCGTTCTTGAGCAGACCGATGCCATCGCCCGACGCCTGATCGAATTCAGCACGGAGGAAGCAGAGCGCATTGACCTTGCCTACACCCTGACCTTCGGTCGTCCCGCCACCACCCTTGAACGCGAGCGCTCCCTCGCACTGCTCCAGGATATCAGTGCTGGTCTCAGCACCGCAAACGACGAGGATCGTCAACGCGTAGCCTGGGCCACCCTGGCCCAGGGACTCATCGCCTCCGCAGAATTCCGTTATCTGAACTAGTCAGCCTGTCCCTCCGTTCCAACCATGTCCGACCTCCATTATCTAACCCGCCGCCGGGCTCTCCAGTCTCTCTCCGCCGGTTTCGGTTACATGGCCTTCACCGGCCTTGCTTCCCAGGCCAGCGGTCGCCCCGCCCTCGCCACCAATCCCCTCGCACCCAGGAAGGCGCACTTCCCGGGCAAGGCCAAGCGCGTGATCTTCGCCTGCATGCGCGGCGGCCCGTCCCACGTGGACACCTTCGACTACAAGCCGGAACTCTCCGCCAACAATGGAAAGAAAATCGACGGGCGTTCGATCCTGGAGAGTCCCTGGAAGTTTGAGCCACAGGGCGAAAGCGGTCTCCCCATTTCAGAACTCTTTCCGCACCTCTCCCGGCACGCCGATGACCTCTGCCTCCTCAACGGCATGTATGGCGATGTCCCCGTCCATCCACAGGCCTTTGTGCAACTGCACACCGGAAGTTTTCAATTCGCACGACCCTCCATGGGATCGTGGATCCTCTACGGCCTGGGAACCGAGAATGAGAATCTTCCCGGCTTTATCAGCCTCTCACCCCCGGCTCGTGTGGGCGGAGCCCAGAATTACGGCAGCGCCTTCCTCCCCGCCCTCTACCAGGGCACGGCCATCGGTGCCCTCGGGCGCCCCATCAAGGATGCCAACCTCCGGAATCTCGGGAGCAAGCGACTCACCAGCGACCTCCAGCGCCGCCAGATCGACTTCATCCAGGAGATGAATCGCGACCTGAAAAACCGACAGGACACCAACAACCAGATCGACGGGGTGATCAAGTCCTACGAACTCGCCTTCCGCATGCAGGCCGCCGTCCCCGAGGTGATGGACCTCGCTAAAGAACCCGGGGAGATGAAGGAAAAATACGGCATCGGCCAACCCGGGACCGATGACTTCGGCCGCCAGTGTCTCCTCGCCCGCCGCCTCGCTGAATCCGGGGTCCGCTTTATCGAGCTGGGACATGGCAACTGGGACCAACACGGGAACCTGCGCAAGAACCTGGCCAAGAACTGCACCGGCATCGACCAGCCCCTCGCCGCCCTCCTCGGGGATCTCAAGGAGCGAGGCATGCTGGATGAGACCCTCGTCATCTGGGGTGGAGAATTCGGCCGGACCCCTCATGTGAAGAAGCAGGACGGGCGCGATCATAACCACAAGGGCTTCACTTTCTGGATGGCCGGCGGCGGCATCAAGGGCGGCCTGCGTTTTGGGGCCACCGACGAGAACGGAATCGCGGCCGTGGAAAACCGAACCCACTTCCACGACCTGCATGCCACCATTCTTCATCAGCTCGGCCTCAACCACGAAAAGCTCACCTATCGCTACGCTGGCCGGGACTTCCGCCTAACCGACGTCCACGGCAAGGTCCTGAAGGACATCATTGCCTAGCAACCGGACCTCGAGATCCTCCCCCCTTTGAGGCCCCTGACCTGCGACACATGGTCCTGAACAGGATCGTCACCCGGTGGTCCGGGACAACATGTCGTCAATTTCCGCCCTGGAGGGCATCGCCTCCTGCGCACCCAGCTTGAGGGTCGCGAGGGCGGCAGCGGTGTTGGCCATCCTGACGGAATCCAACAGCCCGAGACCCTCCGCATGGGCGAGGGCAAATACACCGGCAAAAGTGTCCCCGGCACCCACCGTATCGACGGGCGAGACCGAAGGAGGCTCCACCTCCAAAGTCCGGCCCTCCGTGAGGACCCGTGTGGATTGTGCCCCACGCGTCACAATGATCGCCTCACATCTTTCCTGGATGCAGGCCATCCCGTTTCCAGACCGCAACCCTTCCTCTTCCCGCTCGTTGACGATGAGAATGTCAAATGGGATGTTCCTCTCCATGCTCTCTGGGTCCCACGGGGACGGATTGAAGATCAAGGTCGCGCCCGCCTCCTTTGCCACTCCCGCTGCACGCACCACTGCATCGAGGGGACACTCCAACTGCAGGAGCGTCACCGCTGAGTCCCTGAAGTGACTAACAAGTCCATCCATCTTTGCCTCGGTAAGCTCGTGATTCGCACCAGGATGCACGACAATCGTGTTCTCCCCTTCCCCGTCCACCGTGATAAAAGCCGTCCCCGTTGGCCCGGCCCCTGCCAGCACCCCGGCATGATCGATACTCTCTCCCGCCAGATAGTCGCGATAGCGCTTCCCGGGTTCATCGTTGCCAAGACACCCGATCATGCGCACCCGGGCACCCGCCCGCGCAGCCGCCACGGCCTGATTCGCTCCCTTCCCTCCAAACGCAGTCAACGCCTGCGAGGCCATCAGGGTTTCCCCCGGACCCGGGAAACGGGGCACGCGAAAGGTGAGATCTACATTCAGGGAGCCCACCACCGAGATTATGGGAGCCTCCTTCACAACCTCCTCGAAGAAGGAACCAGCCTGTCCCACCGGAATACGTCCCCTTCCCTCACTTCCTGCTCAACTGCCCCAGGGCGTGCGTGATGGCAACCTTGGCGTGCCCCTGCGCGTCCTTGCGAGCTCCTTCCAGGATCTTCTCCGTAGCACTGCCCATTGAAACCATCACCGCAGTCACTGCATCAAGGACCAGCGGATCATCGTCCTTCAAAAGGGGCGCCAGCCTTGGTGCGAGAGACGCCCCGGCAACGTAGCGCAACTGTTGCAGCAGAAAACTTCGGACCGTGCCCGGACGATCACCCAGGGCAACCGACGCGTAGACCTCTGTCAGGATCTTCCGGTCATTCGCGCGGGCAGGAACGCTGCAGTGCGTGGCCAGTTGATGCAGCAGCAACCGCTCCTGCCAGTCTTCACCACTGTCCACCTCCTTCAGGCCGTCAATAAGTCCCCTGACCGCATCCATTCCCTCCTTCAGAATGTCAGCTACCAGCTTATCACCCTCCTCCTTCTTGATTCCTCCCCACCTGCTGTTTCTCAGAGCCGGCAACCGCTCCACGAAAACGCTCCGTTTGATCTTGGTTTCTTCTGCCATTGTTCGAATTCGTTGCTGACTTAAATCCAGGATCCCAACCTTACAGATGCCAGGGGGCCCGCATCGGCTGGTCAATAAGGCGGTTTGCCTCCTCGTCACCGATCGCACGCTCGGTCTTGGGATCGAACTTGATCGTGCGTCCAATCCGGAAAGCCACATTGGCAAGGTGCATGAGACACACGGTGCGATGAGCCACCTCGGGATGTCCCCCGGCAAGCACCCGCGTCTTCACCGCCTCCCCGAACCCGACCAGGGGTTCCTCATCGGGAATCGCGTCAAACGCACGGCGCTCCTCTTCGTTCAGGTCCTCCCGGCTGATATTCTTCGCCTTCAGGCCATGCGGCTCGCCCCACTCCCCACTCTCCAGGACAAGCTCCACTCCATCCTCATACTTGAAACGCACCCATCCCCACATCCCGGCCACCTCGGGGTGCGCTGGTGGAGCGTGCGGAATGATCTCCACCGGAGACGTCTCGTCCTTACCCATGCGATAGGTAATGGGATCAAGGGCATGCTGCCCCATGTCGCCCAGTCCACCGCCGTCATAATCCCAGTACCCGCGGTGCATCCCCCCGAACCGCGGCGGATGAAACGGCTTCAATGGGGAGGGCCCGCAATACATGTCCCAGTCAAGATAGCCGGGCACTGGTTGGGGTTTTATCTGCACAGGACCGGACCACTGTCTCACCTTGAATCCTCCCCGGTGAACTACACGCACCTCCCGCCCGTTCACAAGTCCGGCCCGTATGATCTTACGCATGTCGTTCCGGCCATTGGAGGCGCCGAAACGCCCATAGGTCCCGACCTGGAAGATCCGCTTGGTGCGAAGGGAGGCTTCCACCACTGCACGGCCTTCCGCCACGAATCGCGTCATCGGCTTCTCGCACACCACATCCTTGCCTGCCTCCATCGCCGCAATCGAAATCAAGGCATGCCAGTGGGGCGGGGTGCCGATCGCAACGACATCCACGTCATTTCGTTCAAGCACCCGACGAAAATCCGTGTAGCGCGTCTTGTTATCAGACTTGCCCACCCACTTCACGTCACACCGTGCAATCTCCCGGATGGCCAGTTTGTGCTTCCGGCTGAGATCCCCGAAGGTGCCCGGTCCCCGGCCCCCGGCCCCGATGAGGACCGCTCCAAAGGTCTCACTGGGTGGCGTGCGCTCGCGTCCACCCAGGACGTGGGGAGCCACGATCTGGAACAAACCGGCCCCGGCCGCCCCCTTTACGAACGAACGCCGCTTGGTCACGACCGATCCGCCCTTCATTGTTTCTGTTTCCGAATCATTCACTTCTGCCACCGTTCCTGTTCTGCTGAGGTTCTCAATCGATCGACCTGATACCAAGGCCCTTTTTACGCCCACCCGGACAAAAATCGATCAAAAGATCATATCTTAAGGCACAAAAATCCGCTTCCCACCTTCGCCCGGACCTCTACACTCCCCACCCAAGTCATGAAGCAATTCACTCGTCGTAAATTTGTCAAAAACACCGGTATCACAGCCGGTTCCGTTCTCGGGTTCCCTGCCATCGTGAGCGGGCAAAACCTGAACTCCAAGATCCGCGTGGCATGCATCGGTACCGGGGGCAAGGGCAGCAGCGACACCGACAACGCCGCCCGCGAAGGAGGTGAGATCGTGGCCCTCTGCGACATCGATCGCAACATGCTCAAGCGGAAGGCCCAGAAATTCCCCAAGGCCAAGCAGTACCAGGACTTCAGGAAACTGCTGGAGGAAATGGAGAATCAGATCGACGCCGTCACGGTCTCAACTCCCGACCACTGCCACGGAGTAGCCGCCATCACCGCCATGGCCATGGGCAAGCATGCCTACGTGCAGAAGCCGCTCGCCCAGACCGTCTGGGAATCGCGCATCATGCGTAACTTGGCCCGCGAGAAGAAACTGGCCACCCAGATGGGAAACCAGGGAAGTGCCAACGAAGGACTGCGCCGCGGGGTCGAGGTCATCCACGCTGGCGCCATCGGCAAACCCCAGGAACTTCATGTCTGGACCAACCGTCCCGTCTGGCCCCAGGGCATCGACCGCCCCAAGGGCTCTGACCCCGTTCCCGGCCACCTCGACTGGGACCTCTGGCTGGGACCCGCCCTGCCCCGTCCCTACAAGGCCGGTGTCTACCACACCTTCAAGTGGCGCGGATGGTTTGACTTTGGCACCGGCGCCCTCGGCGACATGGCGTGCCACACGGTCAACATGCCCTTCCGGGCCCTCAAGCTCGGCTACCCCGACCGCATCGAATGCGAGATGGCCTCCCGCCCCTACAAGGAGACCTTTCCGCTCAGTTCAAGGGTCCGCTTCGATTTCCCCTCCCGCGGCGACTGGCCGGCCCTCAAGTTCTGGTGGTATGACGGCAATCCCCGTGACCGCCAGGCCCCCATCCGCCCCTACAGCGATATCACTGCCAACCTGGTTGCCAAGCAGGGCAACAGGCTCCCGGCGAGCTGCTGCCTCATCAAGGGCTCGGAAGGTGAAATCTACTCCCCCGACGACTACGGGCAGAACGTTTTCCTCATGCGCAAGGGGGAAAAGACCTACACCAACATCAACAACCACCCCGCCTGCAAGGATGTCCCCAAGGTCATCCCGCGTTCCCCCGGTCACGTGAAGGAGTGGTTCCAGATGATGAAGGATCCCAAGAAGCCCGCCTACTCAAGCTTCGAGATCGCGGCCTATCTCAACGAGGTGATCCTCCTCGGCTGCCTTGCCCAGCAGATTGGGGAAGGACGCCCCATCGAATGGGACGGCCCGGACATGAAGTCCAAGGACAACGAGGAAGCCTCCAAGCTCGTCAAGCGCGACTACCGCCCGGGCTGGGAACCCAAGATCTAAACTGTTCCAACCTTAAGGCTTCAAGTCCGGGTCGAACCCGGCTTGAAGCCTGAATCCTGTCGCCTGCCATTCCACGGCATGAAAAAACGCTTCTGCCGATCCCTTCTCCTGCTTTGCTGCCTGCTGAGCCTTCCTTCCTGCCTGAGCTACCACGCTCGCTTTGAGAAGGCCGTGGCCCAGGCCGCCGCAGGTGGCAAGCCCACTGACATCACCGGCCCTTGGAAAGGAACGTGGAAGAGCAACTGGAACGGGCATGAAGGACCGCTCTGGTGCATTGTCACTCCCACTCCGGAGAAACCGGGGACCTTCGATTTCCGCTATCGAGCCGGTTGGGGCGTTCTTCAGTTTGGAAACTATGTTCATACCATCCCCGCACAACGGGCTCCCGACGGCTCCTACCTCGTCAAGGGTGAGATGATTCTCCCCAAACTGGTGGGAACCCATTCCCTCGACGGAAAACTCAATGCCAAGGCCTTCGATGCCTCCTACAAATCCGACAAGGGTGATCACGGCATCATGACCCTCCGGCGACCGGGCAAGAAGAACCCTGCGCCAGCAGAATAAGGATTCGAGCCTCGCCCGCGCTGCCGCAAGCCAACCCCGCTATTGCTTTACGGGTTGCACGCCGTTCACGTAGACAACGTTGTAGCCCCCATCCTTCGTTCCTTCGGCGGACCAGCCGTCGTAGGCATTGCGGGCAAGATAAAACCTGTAGGTCCCGCCCTTCTTCGGTTGCGGCCAGTAGGAGCCGCCTCCTGGGGGAACCAGGCCCTTTCCTTTCCAATGCCTGTCAAAATAGCGGACGTGGATCACCCCGGATGGGCCCTTGCCCTTCTCGAGCCTGTCGAGCTTCACTTCCGCGACCTTCCGGACATACTCGTAATTTCCCTCCCGCTCCGTCCGGGTATAGATCGCCTGCACCTTGCCTACCACGATATGGGTGGCGATACTCTCCAACTGTTTCTGGGAAGACGGCGCCTTCTCCGCGAGCGCAGGACAGGTAAGCAGGAGGATCACAGCCGAAGCCACAAGCACTACCGCTTCATCCTTATTGCTCATCATGGTTTCCCTCTCAAAGCGTTCTCCTTACTTGTCCTTGAGAAGTCCGACCATGGCCTTGCCCATGCCCAGCCCCACGTTCATGTAGGTCTTGGCATTGCCCCCGTAGTGCCCGTTGGAGGCTCCGCCCATGGAAAGCGGGTGAGTGTAGACGATGGCGACCTCTCCCTTATGGGCCTCGCCGAAGGCAAACATGCCATCGATGATTAGCTTCTCATTTCCCTTAGCAGTATCCTTGTTGGTCTGGCCGAGCGTGGCGACGACCATCTTAGCCTTGGGCGCATTGAACTCCTTGCGAAGGGCCTTGAAGAGTTGGTTGAGATTCTTTTCATACATGGCCGAATGAGCCGCGTTGTAGCGGTCCTTGTCTCCCTGCCACCAGAGGAAGCCCGCCACCTCGTAACCCTTGCCTCCGGGATAGTGCTTTTCGAGGTCCTTGAGCACGGCCTTGGCCCGGGCCACGTCACCGGCGTATTGCAGGCCGGCATGCCAGTTATGCTTGGGAGGATCGGGCACCTCGCCCTTGGTCCAACTCGGATACCGAACCTCATCGTTATAGGCCGGGGTCACCAGGGTCACTTTCTTACCAGTCTTCCGGTCGGTTGTCTCGACCTCGTGTCTCGGGCTGCCGGGAGGAAGGAGATCCCAACCCAGTGAACGGTTACCGATAGAGCTCTTGAGAATGAGGACCGGTTCATCCAGCGCGTTACCCAGATGATGCCCGATACCGATCTCAATGCCAATCTTGCCGCCAGAGACGGTCAGCCAGTCATTACGCCGAACTCCGCCCCGGCCACCCGGACCGCCGCTGCCCTGCGTGTGGACGTTGCGCACATCCATACGCTTGGTCCAGTTGCCCGCGTCATCCGCCATGAACGGATAGAGGTTTTCCTTCTTAAGAGCGTGTTCAAGGGTGCCCTCCTTGTCGCCCTTAACCCGGCCCATCTCCAACGTGTTGGATTGCCCCATGATCAGGAACACCTGCGCCGGCTTGCTCATATCCGCCGGCTTCCCGTCAGGATCCGGCAGGGTTTGTCCGGGAGGAAGATCCTTTGCCGATGCTGACAGCGTCACCGACACCGAGGAAAGAACAACCAGCAGAGGTGATGTAATCTTGGTCTTTTTCATTTCTTCTTAAACGTGATCCCCACAGCATTCTTACTTTTCTGTTCCGGGAACGGAATGGTCTCATCCCAGGGGTCGGAAACAATCCTCATTTCCGCCTTCGGCAGGAGGGTTCTCCTGCATACGGCGGGTTATCCCCTTCCCGGCCCCTCGTCACATCACTGCCTGCGACGAGACATATCGTGGACCTAGGGAACGGCTTGGAACATCTGCTCGATGGTGAGCTTCTTACCAGCCACCCTGACCTGGAGGTCAAAGAATCCGGAGTCCTTGGCTTTGTGCTGGAATCCAGCCGTGATGGATTCACCCCGCCTGGAAAAGCTGAGGGGCCTGGCCCAGTCCACCTGCCTGAGCATCCTGCTATTTACAGCAGGACCGGGTTTGTATTTCCCATCAAGGAAGAGCCCCAGGATCGTCTCACATTCCTCAGCCGTCATTCCT
Source organism: Roseibacillus sp. (assembly GCA_022448985.1). Lineage (GTDB taxonomy): Bacteria > Verrucomicrobiota > Verrucomicrobiia > Verrucomicrobiales > Akkermansiaceae > Roseibacillus_B. The sequence continues at coordinate 18,023 of JAKVCR010000102.1, read as the reverse complement.
CCCAGCGATCCGACCCGGTATTCTTCTCCCCCCGTCCTCAGAATGGTTTGCTTGTGTGCCCGTGGTTTCCCCGCCCAGAAGTCCCCTCTCCGCACTTGCCCTTTCTGCAACCTGGCCCCCGGTTCCAGCCATTTCAGGTAGCTCACATTCAGGACCTGGCAGGAGACTTCGCGTCCCTTGACCTGCTCAACTCCGCGCACGGTTATTCCGCGGAAGGGAGTGGGGAACATGTTGTAGGTTGAAATCCTCAACACTTCCCCGATCCCACATTCCCGGGCCAGGGCAATCACCTCTTTTTCCTGCCCCCCGGTGAGAATGGCCCCATCCGCGTAGTCCTGCTCTACTCCAAATGAGGGAATCGTCAGCACAAGCATGAACGAGATTAACAACTTCGTCTTCATCCTGATTCGCATCTTACTTTCGGTTGTCGTCCTTGTTGATCCTATTTAACCAGTTACCTTCAGGTATAGAGAACCTGCAGCCACAGGAATCTTAGAACATTTGGAAAAGGCCTCTTCCCTCCGATCGCCCGCCGTGACGGTCCGGAAATACGCTTGCCCTCGAAACTACTGCCTCCATACGATGAAGCGCCCGGGAACCCTCGTAACGATAACCGGCAAGGTTCCCGGTCAACGCGGACCAACTCCCCCGCCCATGCAACAATTCGCCGCCCTGTACCTGCCCCAGCGCTGCGCTACCTCCCTCTTCCTGGTTGCGCTTCTGGCGCTCATCCTGCCAGGCGCGGCCAATCCCGTCATCAACGAGGTCTTTTACCACGAGGATCATGGGACCGATCCGGAAAATCCATTGACTGAGTGGATCGAGCTTCACAATCCCACCCCGACTGGCATCGACCTCTCCAACTGGAGCATCAGCCGCGGAGTATCCTACACCTTTCCGCCCGGGACCAGCATCCCCGCCAACGGTTACCTCGTGGTCGCTGCGGATCCCCCGACCTTTCAAGCCGTCCATCCCGGGATAGATGACGGAACCAACGTGTTCGGCCCATGGGTTGGTCGCCTCCGGAATTCAGGCGAAACCATTGCCCTTGAGAATGAGGCCGGGATCCGGGCTGACCGGGTCCAATATGCTGATGAAGGAGACTGGGCCATCAGGGTCCGGGGGGCCCTGGACAATGGCCACCGGGGCTGGACCTGGCTAGCCGACCACGATGGGGGCGGATCCTCCCTTGAACTGATCAATCCATCCCTTTCCAACAACCAGGGACAGAATTGGTCCTCCAGCACGGCTGCGGGCGGCTCACCGGGAACAGCGAACTCGGTAGCCTCCAGTAACGAGGCTCCCCTGATCCGGGACGTCCAGCACAATCCTGTCATTCCGCGTTCCGGTGAGAGCGTGGTCATCACCGCCGAACTGGAACACGCTACCATAACCGGAGCCACCACTCTCTACTGGCGGGTGGACGGCGAATCAAACTGGACTTCCCAGGACCTGATCGACAATGGAAGGGGTGAACTGAGTTCGGAAATCCCGGGCCAACCCGATGAAACCGTCATCGAATTCTACATCCGGACCACCACCGCTACCGCTGAGCGCACCTGGCCCGCTCCGACCCAGCCAAGCGGAGAACAGGAAGCCAATGCCCTGATCCAATTCGACAACTCCTACGATCCAGATGCTCCCTGGTCCCCCGGCGCCCAGCCGAAATACCGCATCATCATGACGGAGGACGAGCGTGCCGAACTGGCCGACATTGGGGATGACAGCGAGTCGCCCCGGAACGAGGAGGAAAGCAATGCCGAGATGAACTGCACCTTCATCGTGGAGGATGGCACGGGGATCGCTTTGCGTTACCTCTCCAGTGTCCGTAACCGCGGGGCCAGTTCCCGTAATCCCCCACCCAACAACTTCCTCGTCAAGTTTCGCAGTGATGAGGCCTGGAACGGCCAACCCTCCATCAAGTTCAATGCCCAGTATCCCCATTCCCAGGTTTTTGGAAGCTGGTATTTCCGCCATGCCGGGGTGGAAACCGCAAACACCGCGGCAGCTCTTCTCCGGGTCAACGGCAACGACCTCGCCCGGAGCGGCTCCAACATGTACGGCTCCTACGCACGGGTCGAAAGCTTCGGCAGCGAATACGCAGAGAACCACTGGCCCCTGGATCCGGATGGCAACTTCTACCAGGTGCGCGATGATGAGGATGCTGATGAGGAGGGAGACCTCCTCTACGAAGGCCCGGATGCGGACAGCTATCGCGATACCTACTTCAAGCAGACCAACCAGTCAGAGGACGACTGGAGTGACCTCATCACCCTCACCGATGTCCTGAACAATGCCCCCGCAGAAACCTATGTGCAGGATGTCGGTCAGGTCCTCAATATCGACCAATGGCTCACTTACTTTGCCCTCGATACTCTCGCTGGCAACCGGGAAGGGGGATTGATCACCTCCAAGGGAGATGACTACGGACTCTACCGCGGCATAATTGATCAGCGTTTTATCCTCGTCCCTCACGATCTTGATACGGTGTTCAACCTGGGAAACACCACCGTTGACACCGACAGGTCCATCTGGAGCTTTGACGATCTGCCCGGGCTGACACGTTTTTTCCGGAACGACGAGATCATCCACCGTTACTACGCCAAGTTACGGGAACTCCTCGATGGGGCATTCGACCCTGCCCTCCTGCATCCGATGATCGAAGAACTGCTTGGTGACTGGGTGGAGGAGGATGAAATCGACGATGCCCGGAACTGGACTACCCGACGGGTGAATGGTGCACGCGACCAGATTCCAGACAGCTTTTCCGCCGACTGCGACCTGCCGGTGCGTGCTGGCTATTTCCGAACCACCAACGGAGCCGCCCAGTTCGACGGCGATTTCCGATCCGGCCGGGCCCTCTCGGTTCTTCTCAATGGTGTGGAAGCAGATCGGAACCAACGGTCCGGGACCTGGCAGTTCGAGGTGACCCCCGGAGAACCCTTCTTCACCCCGGGCCTAAACCGGGTTGTCGTGCAGTGTTTCAGCGGACCTGCGGGCAGCGGCTCCCTAATCGATGAGACCTTCCTCGACATCTGGAATGACACGGGCACCACCACTGATGTCTCGGGCACCCTGGTCGGCGAAATCCCCACCGGGAGCCTCAAAATTGTCACGCGGGACTCCTACCTTCCTTCCAACCCCGTTCTCGTCCGGCTCGAGTTCCGTAATCCCGACGGGACCTTCAACCGGAACCTGTGGGAAACCACCGCCACCCTGACCAGTGATGTCCAGGGAGTCACCCTCACACCTGACACAGTCACCATTCGTAACGGACTGGGTTCGGCCCTCGTGACGATTGGAGGAGGCAGCGGAGGGATTCAGTCCAATCTGATCGATCGAGGCGAAGTATGGAACTACCTCGACGATGGGTCCGACCAGGGGACTGCCTGGCGCAACCGGGATTTCAATGACGACTCCTGGCGAAGCGGACCAGCCGAACTCGGCTACGGGGACAATGATGAGGCTACTGAAGTGCGGTTCGGACCCAACGAGGACAACGATGATAATGACGAGGACGAAAAATATATCACCACCTACTTTCGGAAGGATTTTACAGTCACCGATGCTTCCCAGGTGGTGGCTCTGGACTATCGGATTAAGCGGGATGATGGAATGGTACTTTATCTCAACGGTACCGTCATCGGGCGCGACCACGTAGCGGAGAATCCGGACTACCTCACCGAGGCAAGAAACGGTTCGAGCCAGGAGGATGATTTTCTGGATCCCGGGGACCTGGATTTTGCGGCCGATGACATTCACACCCTGCTCGTCAATGGCACCAATACCATTGCCGTCGAGATGCATCAGGATGATGACGAGAGCTCGGACATCAGCTTCGACTTCGAACTGACCGCAACGCTGCCGGCGACAAATCCAGGGGACCTCACAATCACGGCCAATGCGGCCCAGCAGGAGGCTCGTAAGTCCCTCGTCAGCCTCTACGACCGGGACCTCACCCCCGTCAGCGGCACTCTTGCCGGAACTTCCACCACTTGGAATGGAATCGTGCGTCTTACAGGTGACACCACCGTTCCGGTCGGCCACAGCCTCACCATTGAGCCCGGCACCCTCATTCTCATCAACGGCGACCCCACCCCCGAAGGGACGGAGGGCAGTGATCTGATCGTCCAGGGGCATATTGAGGCCGCAGGAACAGAAGACCGGCCCATCACCTTCACCTCCTCTACCGCCAATGCGCCCTGGGGACAGATTCTCTTCGACAACTCCCAGTCGGCCCGGTTCAGCTTCAGCAACATCAACCGGGCCGGTCATTCCCCCCGCGGGGGCCACACCGGCCACGGACGGGTCCTGCGCATCATGGGATCAAACGTCACCTTCGACAACTGCACGATCTCCGATAACCGGGGCAAGGTGGGGGAGACCAGCCGCCAGGGAGGTTCCGACTCGGAGATGGTCTTCCGGGAGTGTCACTGGGCACGCTCCGTGATGGGAATAGAGACCTTTGATACCGGGGTCCTCATGGAGGACTGCTGGATCACGGACATGCTCGGTCAGTACCGGGAGGATGGAGAAACCGATGATAACGATGCCATCTACCTGCACGGCGCCGGAACTGGCCAGTCCATCGTTCTCCGTCGCCTGGTTGTTGCCAACTGCGACGATGATGGCATCGACACCCTGGACGCTGACCTTCTTGTCGAGGACTGCCTCAGCCGCAACATCGCGGACAAGGGAATGAGCATGCTGGGGGGAACCGCGACCGTCACGAACAGCCTCTTCACCGCCTGTGACATTGGATTCTCCGCCAAGAACGATGCACGTGCCATCCTTCGGTTCTGCACAATTACCGGGAACGATTCCATGGGCCTGCAGGCCGAGAACAAGAATGGAAACGATGACCCGAGTTTCTACGACATAACGAATTCCATCATCTGGAACAACGGGGAAGACATCCGGACGGACTACGATCCCGCCGATATCACCGTGCACAACACCCTCATCGGTCAGCCCTGGCCCGATGCCGCCAGCCAGGATCCGAGCAATCTCAATGTCGATCCGCTCTTCGTTGATGCGGAAAACAACAACTACCATCTCACCGCTTCCTCCCCTGCCAGGGATGCCGCTGATCCAACCCTTGCCCCGGATCCGGACGGCACCCCCCGGGATCTCGGCCGCCATCGCTACGACAGCGTCTTCGACGGGGCGGGATCCGAAATCCGCTGGCTGGCCGCCAATGGACCCTACCAGGTATCCTCCGATGCCACCGTGCCCACCGGTAACAGCCTGATCATTGAGGCCGGAACCAATATCTACTTCGAACCCGGGACCCGCCTCACCGTCAACGGCACGGTCCGGATCGAGGGCACCCCCACCATGCGGGTACAGTTCACGAGCGTTCCGGGAGCCCCCCTCGAAGACGACCCCGCCAGCGATGACCTTCCTCCGGGCCCCCCAAAGTGGGATGGCATCAAGATCGTTGACTCGATGGATCCCGCCAACCGCATTGCCCATCTGGACATCCGCAACGCCCAGCACAGGGAGGGCTCAATCGGCATCATTCGTTCGCAATGCGTGATCGATGACGTGCGTTTCAGCGGCACCCACATCCGCATGATCTACACCGAAGATGCCTCCGTCATCGTGGAGAACTGCATCTTCCCCGACATGTTCGCCCCTGATGAACAGGCTGCCGCACTAGGTCTGGACAACATCAGCGAACATATCAAGGGCGAGGGCGACATTCCCTCTGGCGGACGCTACATCATCCGTGACAACAGGTTTGGCACCAACAAGGGGCACAACGACGTGGTCGACGTTTTGAGTGGAAGCCGCCCGGACCCCATCGTCCAGATCCTCAACAACTACTTTACAGGATCCCGCTGCGAAGAACTGGATCTCGGTGGTGATCTTTATATCGCGGGAAACACCTTCACCAACGTCTTCAAGGATGATGAGACTTCGGACCGCGGCTATGCCAATGCGATCTCCACGGGGGACAGGTCCAACACCACAACGATGCTTGCCCGCAACATCTTCTGGGATGTTGACCACGCCATCAGCCTGAAGAACGAATCGGATACCATATTTGAATACAACACCGTCTACAAGGTCCACCCCGACTTCGTGGATACGTTTGACAACAACAACATCGGCTCCGCCATCAACCTCTTCGTCCCCGGGGACAGTTCGCCCACTCCTGCCGCAGGAGCCTACGCCAGCTCCAATATCTTCCTTGATATCCCCCGGGTCTTCAGCAACGCCGACATGCTTACCGAGGACTCCACCTTCCGCACACCCCTCGAGTTCTTCCACAACCTCGTCGATCCTGCCATCACCGACACCAGCGTAGGGGTCGAACATCCGGGGGAGACGATATACGACCTGGGCACCGGAAGCTTCACTGGCCTCCCTCTCTTCGCCGATCCCGACAACGGCGACTTCAGTCTTCTGCCAGGATCTCCCGCCCTCGGCGCCGGACCGCTCGGAGGAGACCTTGGCGCCCTCGTTTCCGACCAGATCCAGATCACGGGGGAGCCCCCCGCCTTTACCTCCTCATCCAACGCCACCCTCACGGTGGGGGGACCGGGGCTCTTCGGTTACCGCTACCGGGTCAATGACGGCCCTTGGAGTCCAGAGTTCGACATCGGGAACCCCGGCGGCCTCGTTCCCGGAGAACCCACCGTCCGGACGGCACAGATCCAGCTCAGTGAACTGGCAGACGGCACCTACACCGTGTTTGTGGAAGGACGCACCTACGCCGGCGTCTGGCAATCCACCCCAACTGCATCCCGGAGCTGGACGGTCGACTCGGCCCTCTCCCGTCTTGTCATCAATGAGGTTCTTGCCGACAACGACGGAGCAGTCGCACACGAGGGCACCTTCCCCGACATCATTGAACTCCGCAATTCAGGCGCATCTCCTGTGGACCTCGCCGGAATGGGCCTCTCCGACAACCCCGACTCTCCCGACGAGTTCACCTTCCCCGCAGGAATGACACTCGCCCCCGGCGATTTTCTTGTCCTCTTCGCCGACGACGCCAACGGCACTTCGGGCATCCACCTTCAATTTTCGCTCAGCGCTTCTGGAGAAGGCGTCTACCTCTTTGATACCCCGGCCCGCGGCCGACGCCTGCTAGACTCCATCGAGTTCGGTCCGCAGGTTCCCGGTCTCTCAATCGGGCGGAACCACAGAGGCGACCAGTGGACCCTCAACACTCCCACTCCGGGCGCCTCCAACGTCAGACAACCCACCGGGAATCCCGCCACTCTGCGCATCAGCGAATGGATGACCGAAGGCGATGTTCTCTACCGGGACGACTGGTTCGAGATCCAGAATCCCGACCCTCTTCCTGTCGCCCTGGCAGGATTCAGCGTGAGTGATCATCCTGATAATCCCCAAGACCACTCCTTCCCGCCCCTTAGCTTCATTGCCGGGAATGGCTTCCTCAAGCTCATTGCGGACCGCGATGTATCCGCGGGTCCTGATCATGTTCCTTTCGCCCTCGACGCGGATGAAGACCGTCTCCTGCTTTTCGATGCCGGAGGCAGGATCATCGACGAGGTCATCTTTGGTCCACAGGCCTCGGATATCTCCCAGGGACGTTGGGATCCTTCCGCCACGGGTCTCGGCTACTTTACTCTCCCTACCGGCGGCCTTCCGAACGGACGGGAAGGACAATCCAGCATCCCCGGTTTCGACAACGCTCTCGCCCTCCTGCGTTACCTCCGCATTTCAGAAATCATGTACGAACCTCAGGGCGGCAAACCATACGAGTTCATCGAACTCAGGAATACCGGTCCCGTGATACTCGATCTCACCGGATTACGCTTCACCGACGGGATCTCCTTTATCTTCCCTTCCCTGACCCTTGAGCCGGGAGAGGAGGTTGTCGTGGCTGGGGACCTTTCCGCCTTCGAGTCACGCTACGGAGAATCCCTCAACGTGGCCGGGGTCTTCGGTGGAAATCTGGACAACGACGGTGAGACGATTGTCCTCTCCCTGCCCCTGCCCTTTGATGCAGCTATCCTCCGCTTTGCCTACGATCCAGTCTGGTGGCCTTCCACTGCAGGCTCCGGTCGCTCCATGGAACTGCGCGAACCCCTTCCGCCTGCCCGTGATTTCGACAGGAGAACCAGCTGGCAACCCAGTGAAAACGTGGATGGCACACCTAATGGAGGTGCCATTCTCATCCCTACGGAGTTCCAGACGTGGCTTGCCTTCTACGGACTGACTGCCCTTGAGGATGGCGACGACGACGGCCTCCTCGCGCTGATGGAATTCGGCCTCGGTCTCGATCCTCTCCTTGATCTGGGCGTTAACGGTCGCGTCTCCCTCCCGGAGATTTACCTCTCCCCTGAAGGCCTCACGGTTATCTCCTTTGCCCTTCCCGTAAATACAGCTGCTACTGATGGTTACGGAGCGAACGACATCGTTTACACGGTAGAAACTTCCACTGATCTCGTGACCTGGGATCCCCTGCTCACCAAGACCGACACATCCTCCTTTGACGGCCCCGGCACCATAATCGCAGATCCACCCTTCAATGGCCGGGTGCGCCTTACGATCACTGATGACCGGGCCAACCTGCTCAGGCGCTTTGTCCGCTTGAAGGTAGACTATGTTCCCTGAGCTCCCGCCTTCCGTGCCGGAAGGAAAGGAGAAGGCCCCGCAAAATACGGAAACAGCACGTTAACACCTACCGCCGATTGCGGTTCTGATTGTAACGCCGATTCAATTCACGCGCGCGCTCGGCCTGCTTCTTGTTGAATTCCCTGCGCTTCTCTTCCAGCTTGTTATCGGCCTTGGCCGTGATCCGGCTTGCCTTGTAGACCGTATCGGATTCGCCCTTGCCGTAGCGGAGGACCCCACCGGCAACCGATGCCTGCATCCCCGCCTTGAGATCACGCAACGTCGCCTTCCTGCCATTGACCAGGATCTTCGTGAAACTCGTAATCTTGTAGGTTTTCTTCCCCACTGTAACGCTGTCACCTCCCACTTTCTTGATGGTGGGCAACTCGGAGGCCGCTCCCTTCCGGGTCGGGGGCACAATCCTCCGGTTGTTCTTGTTATCAGCAAGGGAGAGGGCCGGAAGGAGAATGGCGCCTGCCAGGGCCAGTACGAAGGCACGAAACATCTTCATTTGTATACCTCCTACCGTCCTCCTTCCCGGCTTTCAATCCCGGATTCCAGAATTTACCAGAACCAGACCGGCAACAAACAACGGGTAGACAAACAACCCGGACGAAGTCTCGAATACCTGTTCTAGGGTTTAAAGGCCATGATCGCGCTGCGATCTCCCCCCGTCTCAAATTGCTGCACATCTGCGAACCCCACACGCTCCATCATTTCACGAATCTCAGCTACCCCGTAACAGCGCCCCTGGGTGATCGTGACAAGCACGGTCGAGTACTCAGCCGCCGCACGCGGCCCGGTCTTCTCCTCGTTAAGAAAAGTCTCGTGCGCAACCACTAGTCCGCCACATGGAAGGGACTGGTGTGACTTGCGCAACAGGATCTCCACCTCTGCAAGATCCCAGTCATGCAGCACGTTCGACAGGAGGTGGACATCGTGGCCATCCGGATAGGCATCTTCAAACATATCCCCTTCCAGAACCTTGATCCGGTCGCTCATCTCCCTCCTCGAAATTTCGCTCTCCGCAATCCCCTCTACCGGGCTCTTCTCAAAGACCGTCGCCCCCAGCCCCTCGTTGGCTGCCACCAGGCAACAGGCATAAATCCCGGAGCCTCCTCCGATATCGAGCACACGGCTTCGTCCCGCCAGGTCCAGCTTCGTGGCCAGTCTCTGCCCCAGGAATACACCCCGGCAATCCATCGCGGCGGTGAACATCCGCGCGAACTCCGCGGACTCCATGGACTCATGCCAATCTGCCTCGGCCATTTCACTCTCCCAGTTTCCAGGCTTGCCCGTCCGCAACACAGCCAACACCTCCTTTACAACCGGACGGTCCCCAAGCGACGCATAGTAGGACTCCAGGGCCCACGGAGAATCATGGCCTAGGTGCTCCCTGCACAGTTCGGTCGCTGAAAACCTGTCCCCCTCTTTCTCCACCAGTCCATTCGCGCAGGCCAGCGTCATAAGGACATCGGCCGGCCTCTCATGAATCTGACAATGCTCACAGATCTCTTCCAAGCTCGCGGAGGCACTCGTCAACCAGTTGAACAGGTCAAGGTGCAGGATCGCACAGGCAAGAAAGTCGGCTGCGTAAATTCCGTCGCGATAACGCAGGAGCGGAGTGGGGTCTGACTTGGGTAGCTCAGTGAGATCAAAGGATGCCATCTCGCCGGGCACTAGAGACCAGCGCCTCACGGCTGGCAAGAACCAGCTGCACCGGTATCCCTGTCCACTTCCCGGTCTCACCCATCTGGGTCGTCATCCGAAGCAGCTCCCCGGCGCATCACAATTGGACCAATGACTACCCAGAGCAGGGGAGGAAATCCCGCGCTCAGCAACAGGGCAAAAGCAGGATGCTCCTGCGCCCACTGGCCGATCGCGGCAAAGGTAAACCCCAGGGGCAGACTTCCACAGCCCAGCGCCACGAGGTAGCGGCGAAAGGGCATTCGCACCATCCCGGCAATGCAGGCAATCACTTCGGGCATGATTGGAAGCCAGCGTGAAAGGGCTACCATCCAGCCACCGGCCCTGCCCCCGAAGAGAGCTTCACCCCGGTCCAGGTCCTTCTTGCCTGCAATCCACTCTGCCCCCGGCCGTCCTAGTTTCCGGCAGAGCCCGTAGGCCACAATTCCGGACAACATCGATCCCGTTACCGCGAGGATTCCCCCCAGCCATGGCCCGTAGACAAAGCCCAGCGACGACATGACGATCGTTCCAGGAATCGGAAGGAACAGGTCCGATAGCAACAACCCGATTCCAACCGCCCAGGCCCAGGGTCTCCCCAGCTCCACCAGCCAGGCGTTCGTATCCTGCAGGTCAAATCGATCCGCAAAGTAGTCCCCCCAAATCACGAAAGGCACCAGCATAAGCACAGCCAGGATCAGGAAGAGCCAGAGAAGACGCACGGAAACACTCGATTGAGCGCCACAAGCCTAGAGCCATTCCGGCAGGAAGTCACGGATTGCGCTCGCGATCTCTTTCCCCCCCGGCGATAAACTCCCCCGTAAACGATGCCGAAGCCCAGTCCCGATCCCTTTGAACCATCCGAGCTTCCTGCTCTTGCGCGCAAGGTCATCAAGGAGGCCAAGTTCCCCATGCTGGCCAGCATGGATGGCGATCAACCCCGCCTGCGCCCTGTCTCTCCAGTCCGGGTAGACGGATTCACCGTCTATGTCGCCAACCTCCGCAGCTACCACAAGACAGGCGAGCTTGCGGCCAATCCCAAGGTGGAGCTATGCTATCTCGCCCCTGAACATGACCAGCTCCGCATTACCGGAGTAGCCCACCAGCTCGACGCAAGCGAGCAACCTCTCATCGATGAGATATGGGAGGATAATCCCCTTCTCCGCCAGTATCTCGGTCTGAGCGACAACCCCGAGTTGATCATCTACCGCATCGTTCCCCACCGCGTCCGCTTCATGCGGGAATGGGCTCTCAACTACCATGATGTGCCCCTGCCCATCGACGCAGGATAGGCTGGGTTCCCTCCCTGCCCGGGTACCTACACCCATCCCTGGCTCGTCTCCCCAAGCTGGGCCAGCTTCTCCTCCCGGAGGTGGAGGGCTCCCTCGATAACATCGAGTTCCTCCTGTGTCAGAACCCAGTCTCCCCCCCCCACTGTCTCCTCAATCTGCGACGGCTTCCTTACCCCGACGATGGCAGAAGTGACCTCCGCCCGGCGCAGGACCCAGGCCAGGGGCAACTGCGCCATGGAGCGCCCTGCTTCTTCGGCGAGGGGTCGAATGGTCTCCACTACCTCCAGGTTAAGCTCCAGTTGCGGGGGCGTGAATTTCGGGTCCCGGCTGCGGTGGTCTTTGTCTGAGAGGGCCTCTGCCCGTTCCCGGGTGAATGCTCCGGTCAGCAGTCCCTTCATCATTGGGCTGTAACACACCACACCCACCCCCTTCTCTCCACAGTAGGGCAGACGATCGTCCTCAATCTCCCGGTTCAACATGCTGTAGGGAGGCTGCAGGGAAGCTACCGCATGGATTGGCTGGAGACGCTCCATCTGCTCCACACCGTGATTGGATACTCCAATCTCACGGATCTTTCCCTCCTCCTTCAATGTCACCATCGCACTCCAAGCTTCCTCTATATCCTCATCCGGGTCTGGCCAATGGATCTGGTAGAGATCGATGCAGTCCACTCCCAGGCGGCGCAGGCTGGCCTCGCACTCCCTGACAACGCTCTCTTTCTTCAGGCACCCCTTCACCGTGCCGTCCTCCTGCATGATGCGGCCACACTTGGTCGCCACGATGGGCCGCTCTGATTCCGGAATCTCCCGCAAGGCCTTCCCCACCAGCACCTCGCTGGCTCCATCCCCGTAGATCGCCGCGGTGTCAATCCAGTTCACCCCCAGTTCAACCCCCTTCCGGATGCCCACGATCGCCTCACCCTCATCCTGATCACCCCACCCGAAGGACCAGTCCCCGCCTCCAATAGCCCACGTCCCGATTCCGATCGTGGTTAACTCCAGTTCACTGTCACCCAGGCGTCGTTTCTGCATGCTCTGAAAGAACTGTCCCGGGTCCCTGCTGTCAACGCTTTCACTTTTCTCCCCTCCCCGGTGCCAGACCCCAGATCCCGGTTGCCTGAAATTCGATCTTGGACTGGCTACAGGGACCAGGCCAAGATTGGTCATGCTCACCTTCTTTACCCATTCTTCCTACGACGAGCACAAGATGCATGCCGGGCATCCCGAGCGCCCCGAACGCACCCAGTCGATTCTTTCCCATCTCAAGGAGACGGGTCAGCTAGCCGAATTCGAGCAACGTAAACCTGGGATCGTGAGCGAAGAGGCCCTCAAGCGCGTCCACGAACCACTTTATCTCAAGAAACTGGCTGCCAGTGCTCCCGCTTCCGGCCTCGTCATGGTCGATCCCGATACCCATCTCGCACCCGGCTCCCTTCCGGCCGCCCGGATGGCCGCCGGGGCCCTGGAGGGGGCAGTTGACCTCGTCCTCTCCGGCAAGGGAACGCGCGTGTTCTCCTGTGCCCGTCCACCCGGGCACCATGCTGAACACGATGCCGGGATGGGCTTCTGCTTCTACAACAATGTGGCAGTGGGGGCTGCTGCCGCACTCGCCCACAAGGACATCGACCGGGTGGCGGTTCTGGACTTCGACGTTCATCACGGGAACGGAACCGTGGACATCTTCAAGGACAAGCCCGAGGTCCTCGTCGCCTCAAGCTTTCAACACCCCCACTACCCCCACCGCTACTACGACCTGAAACGACCGAATATCATCAACACCCCCCTGGTGGCTGGCACGGATGGCCTGGGGTTCCGCAAGGCCATTGAGCGCGATTGGCTGCCTGCCCTCGAGAAATTCAAACCCCAGCTCATCTTCATCTCCGCCGGGTTTGACGCCCACACCGACGACCCCCTCGGGGATATCCATCTCAAGGAGGAAGACTTCACCTGGGTGACCGATTTGATCGTGGCGGCCGCGAGGCAACACTGCGAGGGGCGCATCATCTCGACCCTGGAGGGCGGCTACAACCTCAACGCATTGGCCAGATCAGTGGCTGCACATCTGAAGGCGCTTGCCTCCTGAGACCCTTCCTCAACCTGCAAACCTGCTGGATCCTGAATGGGGCATCATTCCCGGTCCCGCTGTTCGGGAAGACAAGGATGCCTTCGCTCCATCTGCCCGGACCCCCTGCCTCGCTATCCTATTCGCCCTCGTCTCCTGTTGGATCAACCGCTGGTATGGGATCAGGCTGAACCTCCTTCATGTACTTGAACAGGTCGCTATCAGTGGACAGGATCACCATGCTTTTGCCCCCGACGATATCCGGATACAGTTCCATGGTCCGGGAGAACTCGTAAAACTCCGCGGCCTGCGGACTCTGGTTGTAGGCGGCAGCATAAATTCCCGTCGCTTCAGCATCCGCTGCACCCTTGAGGGTCTGAACCTCCTTGTACGCCTCCGATTCGATCGTAAACAGCTCCTTCTCCATTCGTCCGGTGATCTTGGCCGCCTCGCCCGCACCCTCCGAGCGAAACCTCTCCGCAATCTGCATGCGCTCTGAAGTCATCCGCGCATAGATTTGTCTCTCCACGGTTTGATTGTAGTTCACCCGCTTGAAACGGACATCCAGCAGATTAATTCCAAATTCCTCCAACTTTTCACGGCTCTTTTCAAGGATCTCCTCTTCCAGGGCTGTGCGGCCCTCGGTGATCTCGGGCAGGACTCCTACCACGCCCCCCACGTCAGCATCCGCCAACTCATCAGACTGCCTTGGAACCCGGTCCTTGGTCGTCCGGATCACTTCAATCAACCCATGCTTGGCAATGGTATTCCGTGTTTCCGACCCGAGAATATCGTCCAGACGGGACTGCGCACTGCGCTCATCCCTGAGGCGTTGGAAATACTTGAGCGGATCCGAGATCTGCCACCGCCCGTAGGTATCGACCATGATCAGGGTCTTCTCCTTGGTCGCAATCTGGTCCCGCGGCCCATCCCATTCCAGGATCCTCTTTTCGATGATGTTGATCTTCTGGATGAAAGGCAGCTTGAAATGGAGCCCCGCTTCCGTGACAGGATCACCTTTCGGGTCACCGAACTGAGTGATAATCACCTGCTCGCGCATGTTCACCGTGTAGGCTGCACTGCTGAGCACAACAAGTCCGGCCACGATGACGATCGCGGTAAGACAACCTGCAAACACTTTCTTCCGAGTCCGTGATGCGTGAAGTGGTGGGGGATTGTTCATCGCTGTAACCCTCCCTGGTTCAATTGCAGAAGAGGCAGGATCTGCTGCCCTGTCTCATCTATGATGATCTTTCTCTCCAGCAACGGCATCACCTGCTGCATCGCCTCCAGGTACATGCGCCGTCGCGTGACTTCCGGGGCCTCCTTGTAGGCTTCTAGCAGAGCATTAAACCGGGTCGCGTCTCCCTCTGCTTCATTGACTCGCTTGGTCGCGTAGCCCTGGGCCTGGCTGATCGACTGCTCTGCCTCCCCCTTCGCTTTCGGGACCCTCTTGTTATACTGCCCATTGGCAATGTTGACGGCGGTGGCACGTTCCTGCTCCGCCCGGTTGACCTCATTGAAGGATTCCTCAACCTCCCGGGGTGGTTTTACATTCTTGAGCTGAACCTGGTCGATGCTGATGCCCATTTCGTACTTGTTGACCAGGCTCTGCAGCTTCCGGAAGCTTTCGCTTTCAATCTCCTGGCGTCCGATCGTGATCACCTCATCCACCGTCCGATCCCCCACCACTTCACGCATCACGGACTCGGAAGCATGTCGCAGGGTGTCATCGGCATTCCGCACGTTAAAGAGGTATTCCTGTGGCTTATCGATCCGATACTGCACCACCCATTCAACCCGGGCCGCATTCAGGTCCCCGGTCACCATCTTCTTCTCCTGCTCCTGTTCCGAGTCCCCCGTATACTGGTGGGGATTGGTGTTTCCCCGCGTTCCAAATCCGAATTCCTGCTTCATCTGGCGCAGGACTTCCACCTTCTCCACCCTGTCGATGAAGAAGGGCAGTTTGAAATGAAGCCCCGGGGATTCTGTTTTTTCATACTTCCCGAAGCGCAGGACCACACCTTCCTCATCCGCCTGGACCGTGTAAAATGAGGTCAGTAATCCGACAGCGATGAACACGGCCACAATCCCCATCAATATAAGTCCCGGCTTGAACTCGGGGGCATTCAGCTGGACCTTCTTCCCCCCTATATCGATCTCCAACATGGGGAAATAATACCCGTCCCGGGATTCCAGTGCGATTCCAAAACTCGGACATTTATGTAACCGGACGGGAAGGGGCCTGGAACCACAGATTCGGTGCCAATTCTCCCGGCCGACGCCCTCAATCCTGTGACAGGACCTTCCCTTTCAAGGGCAGTGACCGCGAACCCGCTTCTGCACCCTGGGTTTTCCGGTTGAATGCCTGCGCTTCCGAAAGCCAGCACCCAGCACCCCGGCGGCATCGATTATCTCACCGCTCCCGGCCACCTCAAATGCCGGTGCAGGAACTCATAGGTTTTCTTCCCGTTGATGGTATGCGGCCCCACGAACCATTCGATCTCCGCCCGGTCGCCAATCCCGAGCCGGGCGGCATAGAGAAAGCGCACCTTCGCAAACTCATAGGCCACCGTCTTGTCCGGTGCCACCCCATCAAAGTGCCCCCGCTCCACCATGAAGGGCCGCGGGCAGATGAGCGCGGCCATCTCAAAGTAGTTGAAGGTTCCCCCCAGATCGAACTCGAAGATCTCGTACTCCCCCTTGTTGGCATAACTGTAGCCCAGCGCAAGAGGATCAGTAGCCGCATTTTTCCATACCCACTCGTTGAAATCTGCAGAGCAGATCGAGAGACAATAACGATCCACCAGGGGAGGGATGCGCATGGCCGACTTTCCTCCATAACTGAGACCATAGAAACCGATCCGCTCACCGTCGACGAAAGGCAGCCCTGCCAGCCAGTCCGTGATCTGCCGATGCTGGGGAACCATCACCGAGAACAAGGTGCACCCCACCGCATTGGCCTTGAACTGGAGGATCCGGAAAAGATCCCACCCGAGGTAGAGATTCTGAGGGGCGAAAGTCACGAACCCACGCTCCGCCAGGCGGGTCGCAAAGGCCTTGTAGTAATGATAATCCTTCTCCCCCACTGTCGACTGCGGCCGCCCTTCCAGACCGTGCTGGCAAACCACCACCGGCCGCTTCTCCGAACCATCGAGCTTCATGTCCTTGGGGAGAGTCAGGATCCCGTAGGCTTGGACCCCTGCCTGCACATCGAGCACCACCTCGTAACTGATCGTATCTGGTCCTTCCTGGTAGCTGCGGGTATGCGCATTGGGCTCCGCCAGATTTTGCAGGCTTGCATGCTCGCCAATCACCTCCCTGCTGAACCTTTCCCGCAGCGGCGCAATACTCGCTTCATAGTTTTCCAAGCTATCCAGCTTCACGACTTTGAAGAACTCCCCCCGCACCCGCTCCGATTCAACCAGGACCCGCTGATTGTGCCGGTCGATTGCCTGCACTTGTTCCGCGTGGCGGCGGGCAATGCCCTTCGCGGTCTGCAAGGGCTTGATAGCCGCCCAGCCGAGATCGCGCTTCCCCAGGTTGTTCGCCGGGACCCCCACCCCAATCTTCTCCAGCAACGTCCGCCAGCTCTCCGGCTGAATCGCACTATCCGTGGAGCGCAGAGCCACTGTCTCATTGCCGATGAGCCCGGCCTCGATCCGAACCTCCTCACCCTTCGGTTCCAACAGTCTTCCCGGCTTGCCCCGCTTGCCTGCTCCTTTCCGGACTCGCTCCGGCACGCCCTGCTGGTCGAGACGGAAACCATACTCCGGAAAATGACCGGTCTCGATCACAAGCGGCCGGGGAGCGATCAGACGGGCGATCTCAGCATCCGAGTGACCGCGCAGCAAACCGAAGACCGTGCGGTCTGCGGGCTCATCCCACACCCTCCCCCGCGGACCGAAATACCCGCTTACAAGGGACCCATCGAGCCGTTCGTCGAGGGCAGCAGCATAAAGAGCAAGCCGTCCGCCTTCTCCCCAACCAACAACTGCCAGCTTCCCGCTCGTACTTTTCCCGGACCGGCTCGGGTCGTCTCTCCGGAAGCAATCGACCGCCGCCAGGACCTTGAGCACCTCATAGCCCGCGAGGGTACGCCCCAACTCCCAGGCCGGACGGTGTAACCACTCCCGCATGGGCATGGCGTGATGTTCCATTCGCTTGATCATTACCGGCACCAGGACCCGGCATCCGGCCAAGGCCATTTCTGCCGCAAAAGGATGAGTCTGCTGGTTCTCAAAATAAGGTTCCATCGCCCCCAGTTCTTCCGGATCCTGATCCGCATCCGGCAACGCAATGATATCCGCCAGCGGCGCCCTGCCGCTCGGTTCAAAGAGCAGACCCACCGCCTCCGTGTTCCCGAAGGTCTTCCAACTCACCTCGTTCACC
>JAKVCR010000101.1 GCA_022448985.1 Roseibacillus sp. | reverse complement strand
GGCGTGGAGACGCCAAGGTGCCTGTGCCAGCTGGCACGATGCGCGGCTCGAAAGGGCTGAACGAATTTCTCCTCGGTCGCTTCGGCGGCTTCCGTTCAGCTTGGCTGCGGCTCCGATGCATCTCCATCAAACTGGAACCTGTATCATGAGCAATACCGCCACCAATCGACCAGTCGTCCGCCTCGTTAGCAAGCCGCGGGCGACCCATCCCAACCACCACCTCTTCAACAACAACGGAATCTGGTGGTGCCAGCTCACGGTCCACCATGGACCGTTCTCGAAGCGCCTTCGCTTCTCCCTCGAAACCCACGATCTTGAGCAGGCGCGGAGCCGCCGGGACAACCTCTTCGCCCAATCGGAAGGGAGGGCTGCAGCATGAGCGTCTCATCCGGAGTGCTTCGCGGCCTCGGCGTCTACGGGTATGATGTGGTGGAACCGGTCGTGATCGCGGCCCTCGTGACCGGCAAACCGCTCCTGCTCATCGGGAAGGCGGGGACGGGGAAGACGTTTCTGCTGAACTCGATCTCCGAGGCGCTCGCGCTGGAGCACCGGCACTACAATGCGAGCCTCATTGCCTTCGACGATCTCGTGGGATTTCCCTACCCCGAGGAGGCGGGCGAGGGGATTCGCTACCTCCCGACCCCGGCCACCGTCTGGGAGGCGGAGTCGGTCCTGATTGACGAGATCAGTCGCTGCAAGCCGGAGCACCAGAACCGGCTTTTCTCGCTGGTGCACGAGCGGCGCATCCAGGGGCTGAAACTCGAGCGCTTGAAATACTGCTGGGCGGCGATGAACCCGTGTGCCGCGGACCAGGGGGTCGAGGATTACTACGAAGGATCGGTGCCGCTCGACCAGGCGCTGGCGGACCGCTTCGCGTTTGTGATCGAGGTGCCCGACTGGGACGAACTGGAGGATGGCGACCGGGAGTTGGTGGCCGACCCGGAGGGCGACGGAGCGATCTCACGGGACGAGGGCCGGCTCGCCGCGAGGGTGGGCGAGAGTCTCAAGCGGCTCCCGGCGATTCGCGAGTGCTTCCGCGCCAACGCGGTGGCCTACGCGGTGACGGTGGCCAACGCCCTGAAGCAGAAACGCGTCCGCCTCTCGCCGCGCCGGGTGCGCGTCCTCGCGGGGAACCTCCTCGCCCTCACCGCGGTGCACGGCGGGACGCCGGACAGTCGGTTGTTCTTCCTCGGACTGAAGGCCTCACTGCCGCAGTTAGCCTGGGGGGCCGAAGTGCAGGAACCGGCGCTGCGGGCCGCGCATGACATCGCGTGGGACCAGGCTTTCCTCGAGGGCAGGGAGAAGTGGCTCAACGACGTCCTGCTCGAGTGCAGGCTCGACCGGAAGATCGAGAAGATCATCGTGCACTGCCCGGACGAGGATACCGGGGCGGTGGCGGTGCAGCGGTTGCTGGCCACCCTCGATCCCGTGAGTCGCACGATCTTCTCCTTTGCGCTGTATCCTGCGGTCCTTGAGGGCCACGTGCCGGTCGGCACCGAAGGGGCCACGGCGCTCGCCAAGATGGCGGCGTCGATCCTCGATGTGCAGGGGGAGATCAGCTGGCAGGAGCGCTTGCAGGCGACCGGCACCCGGCATCCGGAACTCGACCAGTGCTCCCGGGTGCTGGCGAAGCTGCGCGGGAAGCGCAAGGAGCGCGCCCGCCAGGTCTTCTATCACCTCCTCGTGAACCAGTTACCGGTGCCCGAACCCGAAATTCTCGAGCGCGACCTGAACCGATGCATCCTGAAAGTGTCATCCAGCCTGCGGAAAGTGGCGTGATCGCTGCCATCCGGTCTTTCCTCGACGGACTGCTTCCGCCAATGCGGCCGGCCCTCGCAGGTGCGCAGGGTGGGACGCCGCCGACCATTGAGATCGCGCCGGAGGTCGGCGGATTCCACAACACCGGGGGGCCACGGAGTCGCACGCGCACCGAGAAGCTTGGCGCCTCGTTGTTTCCGGACCGAGGCTCACAATTGTCCGATCCGGATGAGGGAGGTCATCTGGGAGCCCAACGCGTCGGGGGCCTGTGGGCCGTTTTCGACGAGACCGGGAGCCTTCGTGACGCGGCGCTGGAGGCCGTCTCCAAGCGGGGCTTTACGAATCCCGACGAGGCTTTCGCCAAACTCAACGGGATCCCGCGAGTCCGGCTCCACTGCCGGCGCGCTTCCGGAGAGTATTCGAGAGAGGGGGCGGTTCTCCCAGGCGACGATGCGCTCGAGTTTCTGCGCAGGGCGCTGGTCCTCGGGAAGTGTTGCCGGGGGCTCTACGACCCTGGGCGCCCGGTGATCCTCACCGAGAAGCGGTTGCAGGAGCGCCTCGAACTCTACGAGATCCGCGAATCCTTCTACGGCGAAGAATCATGACCATCGACTCCGGCTACTTTGAAGCGATCCTGCTCGAGTTGATCGAGGAGAACGCCCTCGCGTGCCAGGGGATTCTCTCGATCTCGAAGGTGGTCTACACCGACAGCGTGCCGACGCTGGCGGTGACGCTGCGGGACGACCCGCCGAAGCTCCTCGTGAACCTTGAGTTCGTCCGCGAGCACTGCACGAAGGAGGAACACGTCAAGGCGGTGCTCCTCCACGAGTTCCTGCACGTCCTGCTGAACCATACCGGCGAGTATGAGGTCGCGAACCCGGCGGTGAACCTCGCGCTCGACGCTGTCATCAACCACATCATCCACCGGAGTTGCGGACCGGAATACAGCGAGTTCTTCCGGCGCTACTACCGGGGGGTGAAGGGTTGGCGGCAGCTCCTTGTTCCCCCGCATTCCTACGCCCATCTGCCAACGGTTCGGACTACTTCATTGGAGTCAAGGCGAGACGCCCTGCGGTCGCTGCGCCGGGGATTGTTGCTGGGTCGGGTGCTGGCGGACGATATCCTCGACCTCGCCAGCGACCTGCCATCCGGGGCGCTGAATTTGCCAGGGGCTCGTGAATTCATCGGCAACCACGACCCGTCGCAGCAGGCGGGCATGGGCGGACCGGGGAGCGAGCTCGTGGTGGAGGCGCTCAGGGGAACGTTCCGGCAGTTCAATGGGGAGGGAATCTTTCGTGAACCGAAGGACCACGGCTGCGCCGCACCGCCGGTCGATCACGGCTGGGCCGCGCACGACGAAAAGATGCGCCGGTGGGAACGCACCACGTGGGAGGTATTGCGGCCCCTCCTGACGCCCGACCCGAAGTCTCAACGCTTCGACTGGGAGGATCGGCGGTCGGCGCTACCAGTCCTGAATGGTAGCGACCGGCGGGGCTTCCTGCGCTCGCTGTGGAGTCCCCTGATCCCGGAAATCGGCTGGGACCTTCCGGAGCGCCGGATGGCGGGCACGACCGTTGTGTACCTCGACGTGAGCGGTTCGATGGAAGCTGAGATGCAGTCCCTGGTGACCCTCCTGAATCGCCTGCGTCGGTGGATCCGCCTGCCGTTCTGGGCCTTCAGCAACGAGGTAGCGCCGGCCATCATCGTGCAGGGTGTCCTCGAGACGCGCACCACCGGCGGCACGGCCATGAACTGTGTGCTGGAACACCTCGCCGAGACGCGCCCTGAGAGGGCCCTGGTCGTAACGGACGGCTACATCGAGCAGTGTGATCCGGGACTTCTCGCCGCGGCGCGTGGCACGGTCATCCACGCCCTTGTCTCCCGCGATGGTAGCCCGGGAGAACTCGAGCGGGCCGGTATCGGCTGCACGCAACTCTCTACACACCCCGATTGAAACCCCTGACCGAACCAATATCATGATCCGTTGTTCCGAGGCCGTTCTCTCCGGCCACCCCGACAAATTCTGCGACCGCATCGCCGACGCCATCGTGGCGGCGGCCTACGCGATCGATCCTGAAGCCTACGCCCAGGTGGAAGTCGCCACGTGGTCGGACTTTATCTGGCTGAACGGGGGCATCGTCACGCGCGATCCCTTCGACGTCGACCTCGAGAAGCTCATCGTGGAGGTGGGAGTCGACACCGGCTACTGCCGCGATGCTTTGCGCTACGATCCGGAAGACGAGGGGTGCAACTCGATCGATGCCGAGAATTACAGGATCTCGGATGCCATCTGCCGGATCCCGGGCGACCCGACCGAGTGGACGAACTACGTGAATGACCAGTGCATCGTGATTGGTTGGGCCGGTTACGACCAACGGGTGCGCTTCCTGCCACCGGAACACTTTCTGGCGCACTCGCTGCGGGAGGCGCTGGATGCTTCATTCCGGGTTGGGGGACGACTCAGGAAGCAAGGGCCCGACGGGAAGCTCCTCGTGCGACTCCGCGAGAACGCGAGCCCGAAGGGTTGTCGCCGGAACACGTGGGAGCTCGAGCAGGTCCTCGTCACCGTGCAGCAACGACCGGGCGATGAATTCGGGGCGGTCTGCGAGGGGGTGGCGGAGGTGGTCGAGGAGGCGTATGAAGCGATCGTCGCGGACGATTCCCGTTGGCGGGCGGAGTGGCGGGACATCGAGTTACTGGTGAACCCGAACGGCCCGCTCCTCAATGGCGGGAGCGACGGCGACAACGGCCAGACGGGACGTAAACTGGCGGTCGATTATTACGGGCCGCGGGTCCCGATCGGGGGAGGGGCCTTGTCGGGCAAGGATCTCACCCACATCGACCGTGCCGGGGCCTACGCCGCCCGCAAGGCGTGTGTCGAGGCGGTGGTGATGGGCGAGGAAATCTGCGAGGTGCTCGTTGCCTACGCGCCGGGTCGGTCCGCGCCCCTTGAAGTGCGGTGGAACCGGGAGGGACGGGGGAATACGGGGAGTGACCGTAATGCAAACCGTTTCAGCCACGAGGCGGCCCGGGAATTGGCGTGTAGTATGAAGCCGGTAGCGCTTGGGGATCTGGCTCGCGGGGCGCACTTCTTTGATTTGACGGCTCCATGGAATCAAGCAGATGGATGACGAACCGGGCGTGATGGATTCAGGCGCAGGGGGCAAAGGCAAGCCCCGCGGATCCAGGCTGAGGAAAGTTACGGGTTATCGCGGTTACGAGCCTGAGGGCGCTCACTTCCGAAAATAAGCGACCAGAAATGTTTGTATTATGCCATGGCAGTTGGCAGTTTTTAGGCATGGCAAAAACCCACATGCCCTTGCCCTTACTGACCATTTTTGCGCTCAGCGCAATCGCTTCTCACGCTGCCATTGTCTGGCAGGTAGGTGCCCCCGGAAGGGCGTGGCCTCTTGATGGCGTCGGGGGCGGACCTGACGTCGACTGGATCCAGGAAACAGCAGTGAATGATCTTCCCGGAGCTCCCGACAGCGGACTGGCAGCCCGTACCAGCGACGACGACTATTACTTTGCCGGCGTTTACACCACCGTAGTCGACGGAGGCACCTATACTCCGGTAGGGGTTGTTGCCACCGATGAGCTTGGAGCTGAACGGGCCTTTGCGGGCGTCGACAATTCCTCCCGCTTCCACTTCAACCTGACAACCGTCGATCCGGCCGACCTGTTCTCTGTTTCCTTCGAGGCGAACAACCTGCATGAGCAGGGTGGATCCGAACATTACGGCGTGGAGGTCTATTTCAACAATGTCCTCGTGGCGTCCGAAGTTGACGTCAACCCCGGCAATCTCAACACCGTCATCACCACCCCGCAATTTACCCTCGACAGCGTCAATGCCCAACTTGGCCCCGGGTTCGATAACTATGTCGAATTGCGCGGGATCAATTACAACGCCAGCGGTGGCGGCAACTGGATGGGACATGACTACGTGGCGCTCAATTCCGTCAGTTCAATTCCTCCGCCAACAATTGACACCTTCACCGCCAATCCGGTGCTCGTCTCGCCGGGAGAAGCCAGCAGCCTGTCATGGACGGCAGGTAACTTTGATACATTAACGCTGAACCCGGGTGATGTTGATGTAACCAACCTGACGACGATCGACGTCACGCCGGACCAGACGACGACCTATACGCTGAGTGCCGGACTCGATGGGGTCGTGGTGACCGAGGAAGTGACAGTGGCGGTCAATGAAGATGTTGCAGGCATCATAAGGAGAGGATGTTTGTCATCCCTTACCGTTTGGCAGGCAGGTGCCCCCGGACGGGCCTGGCCTCTTGATGGCGTTGGGGGTGGACCTGACGTCGACTTTATCCAGGAAAGCGGAGTGAATAACCTTCCCGGCAGTCCCACCAGTTCGCTGGTAGCCCGGCAGAGCGACGACGACTATTACTTTGCCGGCGTTTACACCACCGCGGTCGACGGAGGCACCTATACTCCGGTAGGGGTCGTTGCCACCGATGAGCTTGGCGCTGAACGGGCCTTTGCCGGCACCGACAATTCCCTCCGCTATCACTTCAACCTGCCAGTCGACGGTGTCGGTGAGACCGACCTGCTCTCAGTCTCCTTCGCGGCGAACAATCTGCATGGGCAGGGTGGGACCGAACATTACGGCGTGGAGGTCTATTTCAACAATGTCCTCGTGGGGGAGGAAGTTGATGTCAACCCCGGCAATCTCAACACTGTCATCACCACCCCGCAATTCACCCTCGACAGCGTCAATGCCCAGCTTGGCCCCGGGTTCGATAACTATGTCGAATTGCGCGGGATCAATTACAACGACAGCGGTGGCGGCAACTGGATGGGATCGGACTTCGCGGCGCTCAATGTCGTCAGTGCAACAGCCATTGCCGACTCGCGCCTCGATTTCAGCGGAGTCCAGGGCCAGGACGACTGGCATTATGGTTACCGCAACCTGACCGCTGACGGTGGAGCGCAGGACTATGACGCGATTGCCGATTTTATTGCATTCGATGCGGGCCAATGGACCGGCAGCCAATGGGAGCTCCCGGGCAACCCGCCGTGGACGGAGCTTGGGCGTGAGGGGACCCACCCCAACGGCAGTAATAACGCTGCGAATGGTGGGGGACTGCACTGGACGGTGCGTCGTTGGATTGCCGGCGATGCTGTCGGGTTACGCAAGCCGTTGGCACTGTGCTGGAACGTCCGCAAGACCAACCTCAATGGTGGCAGCGGGGTGACCGGTGCCCTGCATATTAACGGGGAGCGCGTGGATTCGCTGCAGATTAGTGCTGGTGACGATGCCGGGGAGGTGCGCACGTTCTATGCCAATATCTATGCGGGTGACATCGTTGACCTGATCCTTTCCTCTGAAGGGGATAATGGGGACGGCGCCGACGGCTTTGACGGCAGCGCCAACTGGTTGAACGTTGACTCCTATATCCCGCCGAACCCGGTGCAACCGGATGGCACGGTATTTGTGCCGGCTTCATCATTGGAGTTCAGGCTGAACATGAGCATTGCAAACAACGGAGCGAATCTCGACTTCAAGTGGGACAGCCAGGCCGGGAAGCTCTACAACTTGCGGAGCGTGACCGACCCCTCTGCTCCCATCCCTCCCGAGACGGAACCGCCCGCTCCCTCTGAGTGGCCCATCCTTGGCACGCATGCGGGCATCGCCGCTACCCCGCCCGAGAACACGCTGACCATTCCGCGGCCGGTCGATCCCGGTCGTTACTTCGTCATCGAAGAATATGACGCTCCGCCGGTGGTGGCTTTCTCCGATGACCTTGAATCGGGTGTGGGTGACTGGACGACCCTTGTTAACGATGAGGTTGGCGACACCGTCTGGCAACTGGGCACGCCCGCCGGCAGCACCGGTCCGCTCACAGGAGCCGACGACTCAGGCAATGCCTGGTCCACGAACCTGGGAGACTACGGCCCCGATGCCGACATTTCACTCCGTTCACCAGCCATTGATCTCAGCGGGGTAGCCAGCGCCAGGCTGACCTTTGAGGCCTACCGCGATGCGGACGGTTTCGGGGATTTCGCCAAGATCCGTTTCTTGCGGGCCAGCGACCAGGTTCAACTGGGCGCGGACACGGAGATTGACATGATGCCAATTGATAAGGACTGGGTTACCCTTAGTATTCCGGTTGCCCCGGAAGCGATCGGGGAGACCATTCTCATCGAGTGGAACTTCACGAGCGATAGCGGCCCGGACGCTTTTAGCGGGCTCTCCATTGACAATATCGAAGTGGCCGATTGACCCTCATCGCAAATATGGATCTGCATTCAGCCTCCGCATCAGCGGCAATGACAGGAAATCAGATTCATCCATGAGCCCGTGCCTGTCCGGCAGGTCTGAAAATGATGTCATAGGACCCTGTTTCTCTGCGGATTAAGCCGAACGGTAACTCCTTCCGCTCTGCTCAGATTAATGGAACCACCCAAAAATTGAGGAAAGCGCGCCCGCCAGCGCGATGGCTGCGAGGGTTAGGAACACACAACCCACA
The DNA here is from genome assembly GCA_022448985.1 of Roseibacillus sp. Taxonomy (GTDB): domain Bacteria; phylum Verrucomicrobiota; class Verrucomicrobiia; order Verrucomicrobiales; family Akkermansiaceae; genus Roseibacillus_B. The sequence goes on along the minus strand of JAKVCR010000101.1, from coordinate 7,173 downwards.
AAACGACTCCATTTCTTCACCTCCTCTGTTCTTCCAAGAGTGTCGTAGTAGAAAAGGGCTGGGACCCCTATCAGCATCAGGACAACTACCCACCAGGGCAGATCCCACATCCCGCTGAATGGGTCACTATAATCGTAAGGATCTGAGTCCGGCTCTGTGGGGTTCTGCGCTATTACATGTGTCGACAGCAACCCGATCCCCAGTAAGGCCTTGGCCAAAAAGGTAGGTAGCGCAGAGATCGGGCGACGCATTGGGCTGTGATATCCCACCGGGGGCAGGGGAGACAACTATTTTCCCTCAACCCAGTCGCCATGCGTGGAGGGCAAAGGGATTCCGGGGGGCATCGGTGCTTGATGCTTGCTTGGGGGACGGTGTAAGGAAGGGCATTAACCCCGTTCCATTTTTTCATGCGTAATAAATGTTAAGTATGAAGGATAAACAAAAACGGGAGTATTCGTATCGCCGTTGCCCCGCTTTTCGTCATTGCAAGGATCAGATGAAACGATACCGGAGAGCCTGCAATATCACACAGCTTCTTGTTATTGTCCTGGGAACCTCATTTGCGGCTGCGACAGCCATTTGTGAGGAAGCGGCCCCGGCGCCCGAGGTCAAGGTGCGCTACCGTATGCCATCAATTGTCATGTTAGCACATGCCGACTGGCCGAAGGATCCCAAGCACCACGATGCGATGGCCAGGTTTGTCGTCGATCATGGGTTTAACGTCGTGGAGGGAGGAGTGGAGGTGCTGGACGTCTGCCGCAGGAATGGCCTGATGGTGCAGCTCGGCGGTGACCAGGCGACGCTGAATATCGCTTCCAAGCTGAAGGATGACCCTGCGGTATTTGGCTATTTTGTCTCTGATCGCCGAAGGCGTGACTCCTTTCCGACATTCGCCAAGATCGCGCGTATCTTTGAGAAGGTTGACCCCAATCACCCGACAATCTTCATCAATCGCGCGGCTTGGAATGAGTTCGGGGATTTTGCCAAGGAGGTCAAACCGATGCTGCTCGACTTCTATCATTATCACGCGATGCCGCGGAGGCATGCTGACCGGTATTACCTTTACCTGCTCATGTTCCGCGGCCTGGGAGAGGAGCATGGAATTCCGGTGATGCGTTGCACCAGCAGCAGTTCGCCCCCGGCGGTCCTGAGGCAGACGATCTACACAAGCCTGGCCTACGGGGTGAAGGGGTTTCATTTCTGGACTCCCTGGATATTTGCTCACGAGAAGGACAAGGAGGGAAATGCGGTGTTGAAGGACGGCAAACTAAGCATGTATGTGACCCTCCCGCACCTGACCGACATCGCCAAGGAGGTCCGGAAGATGAGCCCGGTGCTGACAGACTGCCGCTCGGTTGCGATGTATCACACGGATCCGCTTCCCATCAGTGGGGGCAAGGCCCCAGCGGATGCGTGGTGCAAGCCCTCCGGCTCCCATCTCCTGGTTGGGGTGCTTGAGCATGAAAAGGGCGGGGATTTCCTCCTGGTGACCAACAGGCACCCGGGGATGAAGCAGGAAGCGATCCTGTCTTTCGATAAAACGGTCAGGACGGTGGAGAAGATGGACAAGAAGACGGGTAAGTGGAACCCGCTCCCACTTGTGGCTGGAGGTGAAGGCCAAACCGGAAAACTGAACCTTGTCGCTGGCGACGGTGAATTGCTGAAGGTTCTACGTGCTGGCAAGGAATGAGGGAAATGCACCGTGTCGTATCCGGTGTCCGGAATCATTTTTCGACTGCCCCGTGCCTTGCTCCCGGGGTCGTAACTTGATTGGATGGCCCAACGTGAGGCGCCCCCGGCCTCCAAGATCCCCCCTCGTCGCATGATCCAAGGGTTCTCCCTTCTTCCCCGGGCCCGTCTGGTGCACGTGGGACTTGTTCTCCTCGTCGCCCTCCTGCCGGGGTTATCGGGCACGTCCCGGGCCGATCTCGTGCTCAACGAGTTGATGGCCGTGGCGGACGAGGACCGCCGGGACGAAGACGGGGCCCCCTCGGATTGGCTTGAGATCGCCAATACCGGTTCGCAGCGGAAGTCGCTTCACGGGCACTATCTCACCAACAACCCGGACGACCTCACGCGGTGGGAGTTTCCGGATGTGAGCATCGCAGCTGGCTCCTACCTGGTCATTTACGCTTCCGCGAAGGACCGGACCGGCCAGGAGTTGCACGCTAGCTTCACCCTCGATCGTGGTGGAGACTACCTCGCGCTCGTTGCCCCGGACGGCCTTACCGTCGTGAGCGAGATCGCCCCGCGATATCCTGAGCAGTTTGAAGGAGTCTCCTATGGGGTGGCTCCCGCGGGAAATCCCCTCGACCTCGGTTATTTTGAAGACCCCACCCCGGGCCGAAGGAACGGGGCGGTTTCCGGGCCTCCCCCCGCGGGGATCATCTTTTCGGAGAGCAGCCACATGTTCACCGAGTCCTTCAACCTGGAACTGAGTTGCCCCACTCCCGGCGCGGTCATCCGCTACACCACGGACAGCAGTGTGCCCGGAAGCCGATCGACGATCTATCGCGGTCCCATCCCGGTCTCGGGGAATACGCAGGTTCGGGCCCGGGCTTATGTATCCGGGGGACTGGCGGGGACGGTGACCGCTCAGGCCTATCTCAGGCTGGCGAGCAGCCTGGCAGGATTCTCCTCGAACCTGCCAGTCGTCGTGATTTCCTCCTACGGGACAGGAACGCCGCCCTCCACCGGTTCAACGAGTCGAAGGGCCGTTTCCATGCTCTTCTTCGAACCGGACCCGGAAACGGGCCGGACCCGGTTGACCGGGGCTCCCGTGCTGACCACGCGGGCCGGGATTCGAAGACGCGGATCGAGTTCGGGCAACTGGCCGAAGTATTCCCTTGCGGTGGAAACATGGCGTGATGGCGACGACGAAGATCGCAACATCGAACCCCTGGGCCTGCCCCGGGAGGCCGATTGGATCCTCAATGCCCGTTATGAGTGGGATCTGACCCTTCTTCGCAATCCCTTCGTTTACGAAATCAGCCGGCAGATCGGGCGCTATGCGCCCAGAACCCGGTTCGTGGAGGTTTTCAGCGACACCTCAGGCACGGATGTGTCAAACAGCGATTACTTCGGGGTCTACTCGCTCATCGAACGGATTGAGACGGATCCCAATCGAGTGGACATCGAGCCACTCAGGCCGTGGGAAGATACTGAACCAGAGATCACCGGGGGCTATATCTTCAAGAATGATCGCCCGGATCCGGGAGAGCCCACCTTCAATGTGGCCGGGATGGGAAGTCTCACCGGAGTCGATCCGGACGGGGCGGAGATGACTACCCGTCAGCGCTCCTGGATCACGGCCCACCTGAACGAATTGAACAGTGCCCTCACCAACGTGCCCTCCGGGATCAACCGCAGCACCCGCCTCCACCTCTCGGATTACCTGGATGTCGATTCATGGATTGACCACCACCACCTCAACATCCTCGCGCTGAATATCGACTGGGGACGGCACAGCGCCTTCTTCTACAAGGATCGTGACGGCAAGGTCGTGAGCGGACCGGTCTGGGATTACGACCGTAGCCTGGGTTGTGAAGACGTGCGCGATGACAACCCACTCGCCTGGGAGGGTGGAGTCAACGCAGTGGGAACGGTTTCCAGTAAAACCTGGTATGATAGTCGTTATCCATGGTACGGGCGTCTTCTCGGGCCATCCGCCGATCCAGCGCAGGCCAACTATCCCGACATCCGCCAGCGACACACCGACCGGTGGGCGGAACTGCGTCAAGGCGCGTTCGCCCTGTCAAATCTCTACACCGTCATCGACGGGATGGCCGATGAAATCCGGGAGGCTCAGCGACGCAACTTTGCGAAATGGAGGCAGCATCCTCCCGACGGGGGGAACTTCGCTGCTCCTGGAATGCGGGGCTGGGCCGCTGAAATCTCCCACATGAAGGGTTGGTTGAGGGCGCGTGTAGACTGGCTCGATGCGCAATACTACTCCCCACCGTCTTTCAATTCGACTGGTGGGGCGACCGGTCCCGGATTCGAACTCGCGATGGGGTCACCGGACGGATCGGTTTACTATACCACCGATGGCAGTGATCCTCGCAGCGATCGAGGAGGCATTTCTCCCTCCGCGACGCCGTTCCAGGGAACAGTAACGGCCAGCACCCTGCTCGATGGTGATTCGCCCTGTCGCTATCACATTCCAGCCAGTGATGCCCTTGGGCTGAACTGGATCGCAGGTCCCGGGCAATTCGATGATTCGAGTTGGTCCGAGGGGACAGGCGGGATTGGCTTCGATTCGGGCCGGAATATCCTGGAGCTCATTGATACGGACGTGGGTGGAGAGATGAGGAATGTGAACGCGTCGTGCTATGTCCGCTATCACTTTGAGCTCGAGGATCTGGACAGCCTTGTTGAGGCCACCCTTGGTATTTACAGCGATGACGGCTTCGTAGCCTACCTGAACGGGGTGGAGATTGGCAGCCTTCTGAAGCCTGCCGAACCGGCGTGGAACAGCACCACCGCTGGCAATGCCGGACGTCCCGGGGGGGACACCACCGTGCTCCATCTGCCGGAGACCCTCGACCTCATCCGCGCGCGGGAGCATCTGCGCGAGGGGAGCAACGTGATTGCGTTGCACGGTTTCAATTCCAACGCCAATGAGAGCGACTTCCTGGTCCGGCCCGAGTTGAGCGTGACCCGGGTCATCTCATCTTCTCCCGTTATCATCAATGAGACCCGGATCATCACCGCCCGGACCTATCGCAACCGGATCTGGAGTGCCCCGGAAACCGTGACCTTCGTGGTGTCCGACCAGATGGCGGGCAGGAACAACCTGGTGATCTCGGAGATCATGTACAACCCGCCTGATCCCAGTGCGGAGGAACTGGCGAATGGCTATGACGACCCGGATCTTTTCGAATACCTCGAACTGCTCAATACCGGGGAGGATTCTCTCTCGCTCGCCGGAGTTCAGTTCGTCTCGGGACTCAAGTTTGAATTCTCCGGGGCCACGATTTCGCGCCTGGACCCGGGAGAACGGGTTCTCCTCGTCCGGGACGCTGCGGCCTTCGGGTTCCGTTATGGGGAGGATGCCGCTGCGCGGGTCATCGGGGAATTTGCGGAGGACTCCGGACTGGCCAATGGAGGAGAGCGCCTGGCTCTCATCGCGGCAGACGGAAGCACGGTACAGGATTTCAGATACAGGGATAATTCCCCGTGGCCGGAGGTGGCTGACGGTGACGGGGCGAGTCTGGTCCTCTCCAGCCCGTTCAGTGGTCCGGATCACGATTTACCTGTGAACTGGCAACCAAGTGCCCGGGGGGGAGGAACTCCGGGGGGGACTGACGCCCTGCACTATCCGGAGTGGGCCGCCCAGTTCGGGAGCCCTGATCCCGACTCCGATGAGGATCACGATCAACGCCTCGCCCTCCTTGAGTTCGCGGAAGGTGGATCCCCGGATGAACCCACCCCGGTTGGTGAAACCGTCCGGGTAAATTTCGATCCCGGGGATGAAGCCGTGGTTGTTGCCTTCCGGCGGAGCCTCTTGGCCGAGGGCCTGGACTTTGAAATCGAGATCTCGGATGACCTGGAGAACTGGCGACCCTTGGGCGGTGAATGGGAGTTCACGGGAACCGATCCTCCCGAGAATGGAGCGGCCATGTTCTCCTTTCGCGCGGGAGTGCCGGATGGGACGAATTATATCCGCCAGCGGGTGAGCCTGATGGAGTGAAGGACCTCGTGGGTCTGTTGAGGTGTCGGCTCCAGACGAAGCATGCCGCCCCGGGGAGGAGGAGGGGCAATCCACGCGGATCGGGGCGGGATCAGATTAGACTTGAGATTCTTCTTCAGGTCTGCCGGAGGCTTTTGCCTGGTGGGGCGGGGCTAACTGCCGGGACCTTTCTTATTCTCTCCCTCGTCTGATGAGTTGGGTGGTTTCGGCCCACGCGGTTTCCAGAAGCAGCAGACAAGAAAGAAGAGCACCACGAGCCCCGCCATGTAGAGGGGGATTTTCAGGAGTTCCGGAACGGGAAGGGGAGCGAACATCTCGATGAGCAGGCAGATGCCGAAGTAGAACAGGAAAGGAAGAAGGGGGCTGCCGAGCAAGGAATGCGGTCGTTTGTGACCGCAATGCTGGCAGGCAGGTCCCCCGTAGACGCCGTCGTAGGTAGTCGTTTTGCCGCAGTTTTCGCAGGGGAGGGACATGATTCCGGGTATAATGGTTGCGATCTATCCAGACGTGCCCAGGCGGGGTGAGGGGCTCCCGGGAAGAGAAAGGGGGAAGACCCCCGCGCGACTGTAGCTCATGCCCATGCCTCCTATTTTTCAGCTTTGGCCGGAAGGCCTGTCGCGATGGGCAGCTTCAGCTGGGGATGACCGGCGTAGTTGGCATAGAAGGCGCCCTTTTCGATAACGAGGCAGCCGGCGGGACCGCCGTAGGCCTTCGACATCCCGACATCGATGAGGATGACCTTGCCCCCGGCCTTTGGAAGAATGCGCCCGACCGGAGTGTGGCCGATGACGATATGGTTTACCGAGTGGGTCTTGAAGATCGGCTTGACCATCTCGCTGGCGCTCGCGTCATCTGCCTTGGCGAGGGTCCGGTACCAGAGAGGGCCGTTCGAGTCGCGGGCCATGCCGGTACCGGTGTTGAGGCCCTGGCGGATACCTTCGTTGAGCTGGTCCAGCGACATGGTGGCGTAGGGGCCGCCGAGCCCGGCGTGAACAAAGAGGATGTTGTTGAGCTTGACGACGCCGTTGAGCCTGCGGAGCCACTTTCCGTAGACACCCTCGGGGCCGATCGCGGCACTGAATTTCGCCTTGTCCCCGAATGCCTGCACCTCACCCGGGTGCAGGTAGCGCCAGTCGCCCCGCAGGACCATCTCCTCATGGTTGCCGACGAGGCAGTGTACGTGGCCCCCGGCCTTTTTCGCCTCGACCTCCAGCCTCATCAGGAGGTCCATGGCCTTGCGCGAGTCAGGTCCCCGGTCGAAGAGGTCCCCGGTCTGTATGAGATGGGTCTTTCCGCCGATCCACTGGGTGTCCTGGTCGATGACCTTCGCGGCGAAGAGCGTTTTCAGGAACTGGCCATGGTCGCCATGGACATCGCCGACCGCCACGATGCGCTCGATGCCGTCCCATGTGTGCTGCCTGCTCTCCTGCTGGGCGGAAATCGCGCCGGCAGTGAGCGCGAGGACGAGAACCAGGGCGGCG
>JAKVCR010000100.1 GCA_022448985.1 Roseibacillus sp. | reverse complement strand
CTCTCGTTCCTTGAGAATACAAATGGTCGGGACGACTGGATTCGAACCAGCGACCTCCTCACCCCCAGTGAGGCGCGCTACCAAGCTGCGCCACGTCCCGATGTTGGCAATTTGGATGGGGCCGGGAGCCGCGCGCTGTGTAACCTGCCGCATTCGTCATTGGCAAGCCGCGATTTTCCTGCCATGTCCACCCGCTCACCATGGAAACCACCAAGGTCGCCATCCTGGGCGCCAGCGGCTACACCGGGATGGAGCTCGTCAGGCTCCTTCTGGTCCACCCCGCAGCGCAAATCACCGCTGCCACCTCCCGCACCAATGCCGGGAGGCGGATCGATGAGGTATTCCCCAGATTTTCCCGGCTCCCTGGCAGCGAACTGCCCTTTAGCGAACCAGACATTGAGGCGGTGGCGACCAGCGGGGCCACGGTCGCCTTTCTTGCCCTCCCTCATGGTGCGGCGGCGCAATATGCCAGCGCCCTGCTGGAAAGAGGCCTCCGTGTAATCGATCTGAGCGCCGACTTCCGGCTGCGTGAGGCTGCCACCTATAAGGAATTCTACGAAGACTCCCACCCTGCCCCGGAGCTCCTTGCGACGGCGGTTTACGGACTGCCAGAAGTTCACGGGGAGGCCATTGCGGCTGCTCACCTGGTGGCTTCTCCCGGTTGCTATCCCACCTCCATCCTGCTCCCTCTCATTCCTCTCCTGCGGGAAGGGCTGATTGATCCCGCCACCATCGTGGCGAACTCCCTGAGCGGAGTGAGCGGGGCTGGGCGCAAGGCAGATCTCGGACTTCTCTTCGTGGAGTGCAACGAAAGCACGCGGGCCTACGGAATCCCGAAGCATCGCCACCTGTCCGAGATTGAGCAGGAGCTTTCATCTGCCGCCGGGAGCAAAGTCACCATCACCTTCGTTCCTCATCTCGTCCCTGTGAATAACGGAATCTGCACCACCACCACCGCCATGCTGCAGGGGGATTTGGCAAGCGTGGAACACGCCCTTCGTTCCACTTACAAAAACAGTTCTTTCGTGCGCTTGCTTGGGACAGAGGCTTTCCCTGATACTAAGAATGTGACGCGCACAAACTTCATCGACATCGGTTGGCAACACGATGAACGCACTGGTCGTCTTCTCCTGCTGAGTGCGGAAGACAACCTTGGAAAAGGAGCGGCCGGTCAGGCCGTGCAGAGTTTCAATCTTATGGCCGGATTACCGGATGTGACAGGGTTGGAAATAGTTTAGGGAAGGACGGAAAGAACACTTGGTGATGGCCTTCAGGAAGGTGAAAGGAGGAGTCTGCGCCTCACAGGGATTCCTCGGCGGAGCGCTGAGTTGCGGGATCAAGGACCCAAAGAATCCTCGCCCCGACCTGGCACTCGTTTACTCCAAGTATCCCTGCGTTTCAGCCGGAACATTCACTACCAACCGGGTGAAGGCCGCGCCGGTGAAAGTCACTCAGGCCCACCTCCGCGCACGCGAACTGCGTGCCATCGTAGCCAACAGTGGCAATGCCAACGCCTGCACCGGTGTTCCCGGCATCACGGATGCCCGGGCCATGGCCAAGACGGTGGCCACCACCCTGGGGCTCCGGCAGCGCGAAGTGGGCGTGTGCTCCACCGGAGTAATCGGTCTGCCTATGCCCATGGACCGGGTGGAACCCGGCCTGACGGAACTGGCCGATCGCCTCAGCTCCAAGGGCGGGACCGAAGTGGCCGAGGCCATCATGACGAGCGATACCACGGTGAAGGAGATCGCCATCAGTGCTACCATCGGAGGGCGGAAGGTGCACATCGGGGCCTGCGCCAAGGGAGCGGGAATGATCTGTCCCAGCATGGCGACCATGCTCTGCTTCGTCACCACGGATGCCAACATAAGTAAGTCCTGCCTGCAAAAATCACTCCTGGAAGCAGTGGAGGGATCGTTCAACCGCATCTGCATCGACGGTGACATGAGCACCAACGACACGGTCCTGGTGCTCGCCAACGGACAGGCCGGGGGAAAGCCTATCGCACGGGGAAGCAAGGCCTGTCGTGAATTCTGTGCCGCCCTGCAGCATGTGCTCCTGGAGCTCGCCAAGGCCTGCGTGCGCGATGGCGAGCGCGTGAGCAAGTTCGTCACCCTTGAGGTCCGCGGTGCCTCGGTCTATCTCGACGCCAAGAAGGTCGCGGAAGCGATTGCCAAGTCCGCTCTCGTCAAGTCGTCCTGGAACGGCGGGGATCCCAACTGGGGCCGCATCATCCACGCCATCGGCTATTCCCGGGCTCCGATCCGGGAAGAGCTCATCGACATTTCCTACGAGGGAAAACCAGCCTGCGAAGGTGGCCTGATGGCCAGGACTCCCATCAAGACCCTGCGGGACATCGCGGCCCGGGACAGCTTCACCATCACGGTGAACCTCAACCTCGGCAAGGCGGACTACACCATCTACACCAGTGATATTTCCCCGGAGTATATCGATTTCAATCGCAGCGAATACTCCTACTGGAAGAATGCAGGGGTGAGCTAGCGCCCGATCGGGTAGCTTCTCAAGGGAGCATTCCCCCGGGAAATTCTTCTACGATCCCGGCATCGACCGCATCGATGAGCATCGGCAATACTCCCGCGGACTCTGAGATCCTGTTCCGGCCCCTGTGGGCCCAGCCCCTGACCCGGGAGAGCATGCCTGCGGATAATTGAAAATCCCCCCCGGTCTCCACGGTTGAGGGCAGGTAACCACTATCTGGACACCCCGTGAAGCTCACCAAACCTATCCTCCCCTCCCTTTTCGCCCCCGCCCCGGCAATCCTCCTCGCCGGCCTCATCCCATTCCTTGGTGGTTGCAACAACGAATCCCCTGTAGGCGGAATATCCTATACCGGAGATCAACAGGAACAGGACGCCCTCAACGAGCTGGCTGCCATTCAGGAGGAACACAAGGATGCCATCAAGATGACTGAGGAAGGACTGGTCGTCGACCAGGAGGCCCTCGACAAAACCCAGAAGGCAACTGCGGAAATTGCAGACAAGATCGGAGGGAAGAGGGGGCAAGCCCTCAAGGTCATGGCCGAGTTCCAAGCCGAATCGAACAAAGTCAGCAAGGAGATCGGACAAAGGGGCAATCAGTTTTTAAAGATGCTCGACTGGGACACCCTCGCAAACGAAGGCGATTACGAGACCCGGCGCAAATTCATGACGGAATATGCGCAGTACAACCGCGATGTGACTGCATTCTTCGAAAGCGCCCCGGATAATATAAGCAAGCGACTAGACGAGATCAATTTGCAGGGGCGGGAACGACTGGGTATCGAACGGGGATTCAATTCAGAATTCGGCCCGATGCTGAAGCTCGTCCGTGGAATCCGGCAGTGCGAAATCACCTGCTGCGAAATCGGGATCCGGGTCATCACCCTTCTCGAAAAGGAACAGGGGAAGTGGAGTGTGAATGCCGCTACCGGCTCCCTCGAATTCGAAAATGACGAAGCCATCGCGGTTTTCAACAAGGCGATAAACGAGTTCCAGATAGCCGGAACCAGGCAAGCTGAGCTGCAACAGCAGGTTCTGGACAGCAGGCGCTGATCCCCCGGCTTCCCTTCCGTTGCCGGGAGTCGACTACGACTCCGGCCGGATTTCACAGAATCCGTCCCTCCAGCTCACCCTGACCTCCACCCCGTAGCAGGCACTGAGGCGCTCCGCGGTGAGAACCCGGCGCTTCGTTCCATCGGCCAGGATCCGGCCTTTCTTCATCAGGACCACCCGGTCGATCTCGGGAGGAATCTCGCGCACATCGTGGGTGACCAGCATGACTCCTGTTCCCTTCCTCAGAAGAGTGCGCACTATCTCGATCAATCCCCATGCCCCGGGGAGGTCCAGGGAAGTGGTGGGTTCGTCGAAGATGAGCATCCCGGGTTCGTGCACGAGGGCCCGGGCGAGGAGAAACCGGCGACGCTCGCCCGAGGAGAGTTCCCCGTAGTCCCGCCACATCAGTTCGTGCACCCCTGCTGCCTTCATGGCCTTCCAGGCCCTGCGCTTCTCTGCGGCCGTAAAAGTCTGCCCACGCGTGATCCCATAGGTTCCATGCAAGCCTGTCAGCACCACATCACTGGCCAGTTCATCCCGATCGAAAAGGCCGCATTGCTCGGGGGTGACGAGCCCAATCCGCTCACGTAAATCGTAGAGCGACCAGCACTCTTCTCCGAAAAGACGCGAGCGGCCCTGGTCTGCAACCGGATGGACATCCCCCGAGATCAGGGCCAGGAGGGTGCTCTTACCTGCCCCGTTGGGCCCCAGGATCGCAACCCGCTCCCCGGATTCGATCCGCAGGGAGAGCCCGTCAAAGACCCTCTGGTCACCCCGCCAGACCGTGACGTCCTCCAACTCAAGAACAGGTAACGCCATCGACAGTCCTCCCGCCCGGTTCAGTGAACAATTTCTCCTCCATCATTCCTGTTGCGCACGAGCTTTGAGATCGAGGGTCAGATCCCTGCCATGGCAAATCAGTCAGTCAACAACCACCCGCTCTGAAATCCGGTGAAATTCGCGCGCTGCAAAACTCAGCACCAGTTCCTCAAGGGCTTCGTTCCTCAAACGCGATATCGATTCCACGCTGAATCCCTGGGCCACGAGCTGCCTCGCAACATGCGGTTTGATGCCCCGGGCCCGGAGATAGAAGATCTCGTCATCATCGATCATGGCCGAGGTGCTCCCATGGGAACACTTTACCTGGTCTGCATTGATCTCCAGACCGGGCATGGAGTTTGCCTCGGCAGCTTCACTCATGAGCAGGTTACGACAGGTCTGGTAGGCGTCGGTCTGGTGCGCTTCCTCATCGACCAGGATGAGACCGGAAAAGATAGTCCGGCTCTCGTCATAGAGCGTGTTCTTGTAGAGGAGATCGGAGTAGCTACGCGCGCTGGCATGATGCTGGAAGGTACGCTGGTCGTATTCCTGCTCATCCCGCGCAATGCTCACCGAGAGCATATCGGAATGGGAATTCTCGCCCTCCAGGCGGCTGAGGAATTCCTGCCGCGCCCAGGCCGCCCCCGCATTCAGGATAAATGACTTGGAGGTGGCGTCACGAGCAACGGTAGCGTTGCCCACCTGGATCATCCGGGCCTGATCACAGAGGTCCTGCAGGGCCAGATAGGTCAGCTGCGATCCCGGACCAGCCACCAGGTCATTGACCGCAATAGTCCACCCATCGCGGGCGCTGGCATCAGACTGAAAGTAGTCGACCACCGTAACCCGGGCGTTTCTCCCGGTCACTACCAGACTGTGGGGAAAGGTGATGATGTGATCGCCAACAAGCCAGTGAAAGATCTCGATGGGATCCTCCACCACCACACCATCCGGAACATAAATGAACATCCCGGTGGAAACGTGAGCCTGGTGCAGAGCAGCGAACTTGGCCGACCCCAACGGGTAGTCGGACTTCATGAAGTACTGCTGCAAGAGATCAGGATGTTCCTCCAGGGCCCGCCGCAGAGGCAGGCACACGACCCCGTCAGGGAGATTGAATTCCTGCTCGTTCAGCCCGTCATTGACGAATCCGATCCGGGCAGCTCGCTTCTCCAGGCCACTGGCTCCCCGATGCCCACCCATGGACTGTGGGTCGGGAAGCTGCACACCCTCGAAGTCGAGATGCCTCAGGCCGGCAAAACGCCATTCCTCGTCCTTCCGGGACGGCATGGGCAACTCCTGAAAGCGCTTCCACCCGGCCTGTCGCGAGGCATTGAACCAGTCCGGCACTCCGCCCAGTCGGCCCGGCTCCCCCTCCAGGGCATTCCCTCGATCCAATGTCGCTGTCATCAAATTTGATCCACTGAAAACTGAACGGGGCTCATGGGGAACTATCCCACACTCCCTTCCATCTCCAACTCGATGAGACGCTTGAGTTCCACCGAGTACTCCATCGGGAACTCCCGCACCAGGTCATTGACGAAGCCGTTCACCGCCAGGCTCATAGCCTCGCCCTCACTCAACCCCCGTTGCTGCAGGTAGAACAGCATTTCCTCGGAAACCTGGGAAACACTCGCCTCATGCTGGGTGGCGTGCTGGTTGCCCCGCACCGTGATGGCCGGGTAGGTATCCGTCCGGCTGTTGGTATTGATGAGAAGGGCATCGCACTCCGTGTTGTTCCGACAACCCTTAAGGTGTTTGGGAATGTGGACCTGGCCGCGATAGGTCGAGCGCCCCTCGCCCACCGAGATCGACTTGGAAACAACGTTGGAGGTCGTCTCATCGGCAGCATGAATCATCTTGGCCCCCGTATCCTGGTGCTGGCCTGAATTGGCGAGGGCAATCGAAATCACCTCGCCCCGAGCCCTGCGACCCTTCATGACGACCCCGGGATACTTCATCGTGAGCCGGCTCCCGATGTTGCAATCGATCCAGCGCACTTCTGCATTCTCGTGGGCAATCCCGCGCTTGGTCACCAGGTTGAACACATTGTCACTCCAGTTCTGCACGGTGATGTACTGCAGCTTGGCGTCCTTCATGGCCACCAGCTCAACCACCGCCGAGTGCAGGGTGGCGGTCTCGAACTTGGGGGCGGTACAGCCCTCCATATAAGTTAATTCCGAGCCCTCGTCGCAGATAATGAGAGTGCGCTCAAACTGACCGAAGTTCTCGGAATTGATCCGGAAGTAGGCCTGCAGCGGATGCCGCACCTTCACTCCCTTCGGCACGTAGATGAACGATCCCCCCGAAAAGACCGCGCTGTTAAGAGCCGAAAACTTGTTGTCTCCCGTGGGAATCACCTTGCCGAACCACGGCCGGAAGATCTCCTCATGATCCTTCAGCCCCTCCGTCGAGTTGACGAAGATGCCCCCGTCCTTCTCCAGTTCCTCCTTCACATTGGAGTAGGCCGCCTCCGAATCATACTGGGCCTCCACCCCCGCCAGGAAGGCCCGCTCCTGCTCCGGGATACCCAGACGCTCGAAGGTCTCCTTGATATCATCGGGCACCTCGTCCCAGCTCCGGGTCGGTTTCGTCCCATCCGAGAGATAATAGCGAATGACGTCAAAGTCGATGTTCTCGAGATCCTTGGTGGCCCAGTGCGTGGGCATGGGCTTGGCAAGGAAGGTCTTGAGAGCCCTGTGACGGAACTCCCGGACCCAGTCCGGGTCCTCCTTCACATCACAGATATAATCGATGGTGGCGGAACTCAGCCCACGACCTGCATCATACTTGTGCGACTCGGGGTAGGAAAAGTCCCCCTTGCTCTGGTCGATATCAATCGCCGCCTGTGTTCCGGAATCCAAGACTGCTTCACTCATGTTCTGTTCCCTTTATTCCAAGCTTTATCCCGCCACCGGCACTTCCTCCTTCAGGAGATCGTAGCCCTTCTCTTCCAGTTCGAGGGCCAGCTCCTTGCTGCCGCTGCGCACGATCTGGCCGTCTGCCAGGACGTGCACATGATCCGGTTCAATATAGTCCAGCAGGCGCTGATAGTGCGTGATGACAAGAAAACCACGCTCCGGCGAACGCATCGAGTTCACCCCACTGGCCACCACCTTCAGGGCATCAATGTCGAGACCAGAGTCGGTCTCATCCATCACGCAATACCCCGGCTCCAGCATCATCATCTGCAGTACTTCGTTGCGTTTTTTTTCGCCACCCGAAAAGCCTTCGTTAACGGAACGCGAGGTGAACCGCCGGTCGATTCCCAGCTGGTCCATTTTCTCGTAGAGCTCCTTGTAGTAGGCCACCGCATCGATCTCCTCGCCTTTTGGCAGACGCGCCTGGCGGGCGGCGCGGATGAAATTTGCCATGGTCACCCCCGGGACTTCGGCAGGGTACTGGAAAGCCAGGAAGAGCCCCGCCCGGCTCCGCTCATCGATCTCAAGTTTGAGGAGATCCTCCCCGTTCATGGTAACCGATCCCCCCGTCACCTCGTAGTCCTCATGGCCGGCGATGACCTTGGCGAGGGTGGACTTGCCAGACCCGTTCGGTCCCATGATGGCGTGTACTTCGCCGGGGGGAACTTCGAGGCTCAGGCCCTTGAGAATATCGTTACCACCAATGGCGGCATGGAGATTTGTGATGACCAGACTCATCTTAACTGGGCTGTAATGGGATCGCGGCGCAGATCAGGAACCTTTGGGGAGGGATCCACGAATGGTGAGCTCCAGCTCGCTCACCTCGGCGCCATCCGGCAGGTCGAGGAGATCGGTAATCTGGCAGCCGTCCTTGAAGGAAATATCGTGTATTACCCCCGTCTTCTTGTCCTGAAAGTGGACATGGGGTGACAGATTCACACAGAAGCGAGACGGCTCCCGATCGAAGTTCACCTGGTTTACCAGGCCATGATCCACCAGGGCATCGAGACAATTGTATACCGTGGCGAGGGAGATGGTGGGCATGCCACTCTGGACCCGCCCAAAGACCTCGTTGGCGGTAGGGTGATCACGATTGTGAAGAAGCACACTATACACCTCCCGACGCTGCTTCGTCATACGAAGTCCGCGCACCATCGGGGGGATCTCTTCCGCCGAAGTCGGTGGTTTTTCGCCGTCGTTGCTTACCATGCCCGGAAGTTACGCCTGTGAAACTACTTCGCAAGAAACAATTAGAATTATTCTAAATTTCTATGGGAGGGAGTTGGGATTCTATCACATCAGTGGTAAGATGTATTAGTCATGATAGGAGAATTCCTGCCTCTGGGTTTGATCACCGGGGAATTCATGGCGGCCACCGGGCTCTTCGGGGCAGCGCTCTCGCCCATTCCGATCGGCTGGAAACTCGGGTGGCGGGGAGGCTCGCAGGGGCGGTCCCTCTCCCTCACCTGCCTGACCGCCTGGGGAATCGCCACCATGATCTCAGCTCTCCTCCTTCTGGCCACGGTGGCCCTTATCATCCTCCCCATTGGACCTCCCATCGTCGAAACCTCTCATGTCATCCTGCGGGTCAGCTGGGTCTCCACCCTCATCGCGCTCATCCCGGCCATCGTCACCGCCTTCATTACCTACTTTTTCGCGGCCCGGCACCGTGCGCGAAAAGTAATTGCGGAACTCTCCCAGTCCCAACCCGGAGTCCGGCATGCGGTCCAGGAAGCGCTTCCCGTTCAGGAGAACTAATGCCCGTTCCAGAAAAACAGGGCACACAGCAAGGTAAGGGCTCCGTAACCCAGCCCACTGAAAGCCAGGATCCGCCAGCGCGTGTCGTTGGCTGTCGCCCAGGTTACCAGATCGCGGAAGGTGTAGGGCATCCCCACCCAGAAGAGCCCCTTGGTGAGAAGCAGGTAGGAGAAGATCGGAACCAGTAGGCGGGTGGTGGGATCCCTGTTGAAGGAGGCCTCCAGCAACGGCCCGGTCACCATCAGGGCCAGGACTCCCAGGGCACGCACGAAAAGAAACTCCTTCACATAAAGAACCATCCCCAGGAAGGCGATGGGTACGAGGATACGCAGCCATGGTTTCACCGCGTTGAACTCCCCGATGTCCATGGTCAGGGCGGACAACACACCCCGGTCCTCCGGGGCAATGAGGAGCCAGAACCAGAACATGCCCACCGCGAGGGTGTAGATCCCAGCACTACGGTGCCGCGGCAACTTGATGAGCCACTCCTTGCAGGCCTCCGCCTTCCAGACCATGAGGCCATGAGCAACCAGGAGGTAGCTCGCCATGGCGTAACCCGCAAGATTGAGGGGAAGACTTTCGTAGGGATGCGGGCCCATTCTCGTGGGCGCTAGCTACGCCAGCACCGGGGGCAGGTAAAGGGTAAAGGCTGGAATTCCTCTGAAACCACCACTCGACTGGAGCCTGAAACGGGGTTCTGAATCCCGAACCGGGGTCCCCTAGCCCTCCACTACCGCCGTCCCGAAGAGGGTGAAACCGGTCGAATCCTCGATTTCCACCTCAAAGATCTCCCCCGTCAGCCGCTCCTGGTCACCGTCAAGGATGACAATCTTGTTCTGGGAGGTGCGGCTACTCAGGCGTTCCTTGTTGGTCTTGCTGGGCCCCGTGCAAAGGACCTCCTGGCGGCTGCCGATGAGGGCCGCATTCTTACGAGTGGCAATCTCGCCCTGAATCCGCAGCAGTTCCTGATTTCGCTCTTCCTTCAACCGCTCCGGAAGTTGCCCCTCCATCTCAGCCGCTGGCGTGTTCTTCCGGCTGGAGTAGCGAAAGATGAAGCTGTTGTCGAACTGCAGACGCTTCACACAATCAACCGTAGCCTGAAAATCCTCTTCCGTTTCGGTTGGGAACCCGACGATGATATCGGTGGTGATCGCCAGGTCGGGACGGGCCGTCTTCATCTTCTCGCAGATCGCAACGAATTTCTCATTCCTGTAGGGACGCCGCATCGCCTTCAGGATCCGGTCGCTTCCGCTCTGCATGGGGAAGTGAATATGCGAGCACAGCTTGGGAAGATAAGTGAAGGCTGCCACCAGGTCGTCACGATAGCCAATGGGATGGGGCGAGGTGAAACGAATGCGTTTGATTCCCTCCACCTCGTGCACGGCCTCCAGAAGTTGCACGAAGGGCGACTTGCCATCGACCTTTTCGAACTCGGTCCGCCCATAAAGATTCACGATCTGCCCCAGGAGAGTCACTTCCCTGGTCCCCTGCTCCGCCAACCGCTTCACCTCCTCTACCACATCGGCAATGGGGCGACCGCGCTCCTGGCCCCGCGTGTCAGGCACGATGCAGAAACTGCATCGCATGTTGCAACCCTGCATGATGGAGACAAAGGCCGATGCCTGCTTCTCTACCGCAACATGGTCCCGGATAGTGTTCTGGCTCCCCTCCTCTACGTCGGTGTCTACCAGCCTGCCCAATGCCGGATCCGGGATCCGGATCCCCTCCTCCTCGACAGCATTCCCCTCGAGAGACATTGGGAGCACGTCCATTCGCTCCTCCATCCGCTTGCGCAGGATCCCGTCCACATGGCCAAACACCCGGTGGTATTTCTGTGTGCCCACTACCAGGTCTAGATGTGGAATGCGCTCGAATAGTTCCTCCCCACGGCTCTGCGCCATACACCCCATGAAACCGTAGACCACGTGGGCACGCTTCTCACGATGCTTCCCCATCATGCCCATCTTACCCAGGGCCTTCTGCTCGGCCTGGTCACGCACCGAGCAGGTGTTGACCAGGATGGCATCAGCCTCCTGCTCCTCACCGGTGAGGGTATAGCCTCCCTCCACGAACATCCGGGCAACCTGCTCGGAATCACGTTCGTTCATCTGTCACCCGTAGGTCTTGATGAATACTTTGGGCATGATCGTCCCCCTGTGGGCTCACGACGGGGCGGGATCCTTAGCGTCCCTGCCACAAAAGATCAACCTTCAGCTCACCGGGCCACACCTGAAGCCGGAACGGCAAGCCATGACGAACAAAGCCTTTTTCGGCGTACCCTCGCTCCGGGTTTCTGCTACAATGTGCCTGTTGGCTCCACAAATTGACAGCTTCATCCTCTACCTCGCCACCGAGCGTGGTCTCTCAGATTCCTATCAACTCTCCGTAAGACGCAGCCTGGAGACACTCGCAGACTGGGCCCAGGAGCGGAAGTTCGGTGCCTGGAGTGACCTTGACATCGATCACCTCAGGGAGTTCCTCGCCCGGCTGAAGAAGAAAGGCCTGGAGGCCTCCTCCCTCCGCATCGCAGTGGTTCACCTCAAGATCTTCTTCCGCTTTCTTGCCCTCCGGAATCTCATTGAGGACGACCCCGCCGAGCCTCTCCTCTCCCCCAGGACCGGAAATCACCTGCCGGAGACACTTCATGAATCCCAGGTCGCACAGCTGCTGGAGTCCATCGACCCCGGCAAGGCTCTCGGACGCCGTGATCTTGCGATCCTGGAACTCTTCTACTCTTCCGGTCTGCGTCTCGCCGAAATCTGCTCCGCACGACTGGAAACGCTGGATCTTGAGGATGGCTTCCTCCGGGTCACCGGCAAGGGTAACAAGACCCGCATCGTTCCGGTAGGGGGCCGGGCCCGGACCGCCCTCGAAAGCTATCTGGCAAACGAACGCCCCGGACTTGTCAAACGCCACACCTCCTCCGAAATCTTTCTATCTGTACGCGGCGGTCCGCTCGGTCCGGATCGGGTCCGGAAAATCGTAAAGGAACGTGCCCGCCAGGCCGGGTTCAAACAGAACATCTATCCGCACCTCCTGCGCCACTCCTTTGCCACCCACCTCCTCCAAAACGGAGCTGATCTGCGGGTGATCCAGGAACTTCTCGGGCACGCCGATATTGCCACCACCCAGATTTATACCCACGTCGACGACCGGCGACTGAAGA
Organism: Roseibacillus sp.; assembly: GCA_022448985.1. Lineage (GTDB taxonomy): Bacteria > Verrucomicrobiota > Verrucomicrobiia > Verrucomicrobiales > Akkermansiaceae > Roseibacillus_B. Next base: position 17,006 of record JAKVCR010000100.1, on the reverse strand, counting down.
AGGTCCACCAGCGATTTCATCCCAGGGCGTGAACACCTCTTCAGCGAGCCACTGGAAACCGGCATGACCTGAGACATCCTCGCGGGTCATCGGAGCGGCACGGCGGCTCAATTCATAAAACCCAAATTGGGTATAACTGGTGCCAATTGGCCTCCGAGCCCGCTTGCACGGTCGTAGCAGGAGGCTAGAATAATGATCTCTCCTCCTTGCCTCGGAAATTTACCTCATGACTCACGCCACCCCCGAGCTGCTCCCGACCAGAGTTGCGACCCCTCTCTCCCGTCCCCTGACATGTACCGGATGGCTTCTGGCCCTTGTTCTGGCCCTGGCCTCCCTTCCCGCCACGGGACAACTCGTGATCAATGAAATTGTCGCCAACAACAAGAACACGATCGATGACGTGGATGGCGAATCCTCGGACTGGATCGAGATCCGCAACACCGGGACCCAGCTGAATCTTGGCGGCTACAGCCTGACGGATGACCCTGCCCTGCCCGGAAAGTGGGTCTTTCCCGGAGGCCAGTTCCTTGGGCCGAACTCCTATCTCGTTGTCTTCGCCTCTGGCAAGGACCGTGCCGTCCTGGGCCAGCAGCTGCACACCAATTTCTCTCTCGACTCAGATGGCGAGTATCTCGCCCTGTGCGATCCTGGCGGCGCCGTAATTCACGAATTCACCCCGTCCTTCCCCAAACTCAAGCGCGATATCGGCTACGGGATCGGCAGCAACGGAACCATCGGCTACCTCTACCCTGCCACTCCTAACAGTGCCAATGGGATTCCTCTCAGTGGATTCGTGGCGGATACGGTCTTCTCACATCAACGCGGATTCTACGATGATCCGATCGCGGTCACCATCAGCTCCGCCACCCCTGGTGCCAGCATCCGCTACACAACAAACGGACGGGAGCCGACCCCCACTTTCGGGCAGATCTATACCGGTCCCCTAACCGTCAGCTCCACCACCGTCCTGCGAGCGATGGCCTACAAGTCGGAAATGGTTCCCACCAACGTGGATTCCAAGAGCTACCTCTACACCGGGGATATCATCGAGCAGAGCAACATGAACAGTTCGATAGTGAATTCCACAACCTATCGCGACGAGATTCAATCCGCTCTCAAGGATCTTCCCGTGGTTTCGCTCTCCTTCAATCCAACCGACCTGTTCGGCGCCGGCGGGATTCACAACCTCCCCACCCTCAGCGGCAGCACAAGCGAGCGCGAGGCGCACTTCGAGTTCTTCGATCCCTCCAACCTTTCCGACTCGACCCAGGAACCGGCCGGCATACGCATCCATGGCGGAAACGCCCGACGACACCCGAAGAAGCCCTTCCGGCTCTATTTCCGCTCCGATTACGGCAAGTCCCGCCTCAATCACCGCCTCTTCCCCGGATCCCCGGTCGAAAGCTTCAAAAGCATCCTCCTGCGTGGGGGAGGCCATGACGCGTGGACCTTCCGCGACGACTGGGACAATGCCAGTTTCATCCGGAACGAATTCCTCCACCGCGTGCAGCAGGACATGGGCCAGCCTTCGCCCCGCGGTCGCATGGTAAGCCTTTTCCTCAACGGCGACTACTGGGGTGTCTACGAGTTGCAGGAATTTCCCCACGAACACTTCAACGCGGACCACCATGGTGGAGATCCGGAAGACTGGGACATCATCAAGCACGGGGCCGAAGTGGAAGCCGGCAACTCGGTCGCCTGGAATGAATTGATCAGCATGGCGGAGGACGGAATCGATTCGGATTCCGACTATGCCGCCATCCAGCGATTCATCGATATCGACAATTTCGCCGACGCCATGATCCACCGGATATGGTCCAGTGACGAAGACTGGCTCGCACCTGCCACCCGTAACGGCCAGTCCATCTCCACATTTTCCGACGACAAGAACTGGTACGTCGCCCGCAAGAGCCGCAACGGCGAGGAACCCTTCATCTTCTACACCTGGGATGCGGAAATGTCGATGGGCATCCCCTTCTCGCGCACCAACGGCATTACAAACCCGCGGAGTTGGGAGAACGATTTCACCCGGGTGGACAATCCGAACTCCCCGGGCATCGTCTACGATGCTCTCCGTCGGCATCCCGAGTTCCAGCTGCGCTTTGCCGACCGTCTGCACAAACACATCTTCAACAAGGGCGCTCTCTCAGTACAGCGCCTGCAGGGCCACTGGAATCACCTCGTCGATACTGTCTACAGCCCGGTTGTGGGTGAGTCAGCACGCTGGGGACTCGATAGCTGGACCGGCAATCGCTTCTCCCCCTACACCCGGAATTCGCAATGGACCCCTGCGGTCAACTGGGTCCGTTCCCAATTTCTCGTCAACCGCAGCAACACCATCCTCGCTCAGTTTAACGCCGCGGATCTCTATCCCGATGTAGTAGCTCCCATGCCCTCCCTGCAGGACACTCTTTTCCCCACCCCGGTCAACCTCACCCTCAGGACCACTACCCCCGGCTCCACCATCTATCTCACCACCGATGGAACCGACCCCCGTCTGACGAACACGCAGAGTATTCTCTCCTTCGTAACGGACGACCACCCGGTACAGGCACACGTGCCTACCGCGACCAGTAATGCCCAAATCGGCACAAGCTGGCGCCAGCTCGACGACCCCTCCAACATAGACGACTGGGTAACCGGCCCCAATGGGGTCGGCTTCGAGCAGTTTCCCAACAGCAACCCCAGCTACGATGATCTCATCCAGACGGAGCTCACGAACATGTATGATGTCAATCCGTCCGCCTATATTCGCTACAAGTTCACCATTCCTGACCAGGCCACCATCGATTCCCTCAGCTCGCTCAACCTCCGCATCCGCTACGACGACGGTTTCGTGGCTTATCTGAACGGTGTGCGTATCGAGTCCCGGAACGTAAGCGCTTCCCTTTGGAACTCCACCTCTTCCGCAAGTCACACTGATTCCTCTGCGAGCAACTACATCACCTTCGATCAAACCAGCGACATCAGGTTCCTGCAGGAGGGCGAAAATATCCTGGCCATTCACGGGTTCAATCGTACCTCCCGCAGCAGCGACTTCCTGATCCAGGCCGTGCTGGAAGGCGACACCGGCGCAGCCGGGGGCACGGTGTCCCCCTCGGCCCAGGTCTACGATGGGAACATGTTCCTGAACCAGACTACGTGGCTCAAGGCCCGCACCCGGCGCAATGATGGAACCTGGTCCGCCCTTCTCGACCTCTTCTACCAGATCGGCACCCCCGCCTCCTTTGACAATCTCAGGATCACCGAGATCCACTACCATCCCGCCGATCCTGTAACCGAGGCCGAGCTGGCTCTCTCCGACTCCGACAACGACTTCGAGTTTCTTGAACTGCAGAACGTGAGTAATGGTGACATCGATCTCAGCCTCTGCCGGTTCGACAATGGCATCGACTTCCAGTTCCCGGCCGGGACCTATCTTCAGGCAGGCCAGAGGGCTCTGGTCGTCAATAGCCGGGACGCTTTCCTCGCCCGCTACGGCCAATCGGTGGAGCCTGCCATTTTCGGCGAGTTTGGCAGCGACACCAATCTCTCCAACAAGGGGGAACGCCTTGCCCTGGAGAACCCCTTCGGGGAGAAGATTTTCAGTTTCCCCTACGATGACAAGGCCCCCTGGCCAATTCAACCCGATGGAGAGGGTCCCAGCCTCGTCCTGATCGATCCTCTCGGCACTCCGGAGGAAGAGCTGGATGAAGGATCCCGCTGGCGGACGTCCTTCCTCGACCATGGAGCCCCCGATTTCGCCGACGACTGGTCCTACGAGCTCTGGGTCCGCAAGTTTCATGGCCCGCTCGCAGCCGGGGATCCGGTGCTCGCTGATCCCGATCTCGTTCCTGGTCCGGGTGGCCTCAGCAACTTCATGCTGTATGCCCAGGGCTACGACCTCGGCGCCACCCCGGCCCACCAGTTGAGTATTGTGGCGGTCGATTACCTGAACGGCTCCGACTACCTGACCCTTACCTACCAGCTCCGGTCTGATCTGGCCGGCGCAACCGTAACGGCCGAGGTAAGCCAGGACCTCCAAACCTGGAGCCCGGATGTCGTGCTGGTCTCAGAGGAGGGGAATGCCGATGGCACCCGCACCATCACGGTCCGGGATTCCCAGCCGATCGGAACCGGGGAAGAGCGCTACATCCGCGTGCGCATCGAGGAATAATCCCGGGAAAAGGGAGGGAAGGATCACCCCCCTCCCTTCCTGACATTAGTTCGGGCAGCCGGAAGGGGGCCTACTTCAGCTTGATACGGATTTCCTTCTTGGTCTCCACCTTCACGCCCTTGACTCCCTTGAGGGCTTCCGCGACCTCAGCCCGCTTGGCACCTTCCAGTTTCTGCAGTGTCTTGAGACCATTGGGGTTCTTCATGATCTCATCAAAGTCCATCAGCATGAACGTGACGGTATTGTCCTTCACGTAGGTGGCATCAGCCTTCTGGATCCCGGCAACGGTCACCAGCTTGGTGCTGATCTTCATCCCCTTGAGCATCTGGGCCATCATGGCCTGCATGGCAGGATCATCCTGGTTCAGCTCCAAGACTCCCGCTTCCTCCTCTGCGCTTTCTCCCTCCTTCTCGGCGGGTTCGGGCACGGTTACGGTCAGAACACCTCCAGCATAGGCAAACTTCAGGGGATCGTCCTTCACCGCCCCGGCTTCCTTTGCCTCCTTCTCCTCCTCGTTAAAATCGTCCATGGCCGAACCGGGAGTGAGGACCACATTGTTGATATCCTCAAACACGTAAGTCACCTTCACTCCCTTCCCTCCATTACGTTCGATCTTCTCCATCCTTGAGTAGGTCACCCCCTTGCCGTACTCAGCGGCCTTCGCCTTGTACTTTTCGACGTTGTCAAGATCCGCGAAGGGATTATCAGCTCCAGCGCCCGCCGGCAGCCCTTCCAGCATCGCAACGATCTGCGCCCCCATCACGACTTCCTCGGTAATGGTCCCACTCCCATCCTTTTTCAGAGTGATCACCTGCTCGACCTCAAGACAGCCCGACAGGCCAATGAGTGTCCACAGGCCTGCAATCCATAGAGCGATTCGTTGTTTCATGAGGCCGTCACCTTCTCACCTCGTGTGTATTGTGCCACTACAAATTCGGAGCCATCCGGTCCCCCGGGCACGATTGCCGAAGGGTCGCAGAAATCCACAACCCCGGGATTTTCGCAGGGAATTGCTCCTCGCCTTCCAAAACCCGTTGCCACTCCGGGAAGGGACGGTATGCTCGGGGAGGGATGAGCGAAACGCCGGCGGTCCAGGTCAACAGTCTGGTAAAGGACTTCCGGGGGTCCTTCGGACAGGGGATGATCCGGGCCGTCAACGAAGTCTCCTTCGAAATCGCGCCTGGTGAGGTTTATGGGCTCATCGGTCCCAATGGATCAGGGAAATCGACCACCATGAAGGCCCTCCTTGGCCTGGTATCCCCCACCGCAGGTCGCTGTGCAATCTTCGGCCGGGACTCTACCAAGGTCGACTCACGGCAGGAGGTTGGCTTCCTGCCGGAAAACCCCTACTTCTACAAGCACCTGAGCGGCGAGGAGACCATCCGCTTCTACGGCAAGCTCTGTGGGATGCGGGGCAGCGCCCTCAGGGACCGCACAATGGAACTTCTTGAGCTCGTCAACCTGCAGGACGCCAGAAAGCGCCGCCTGGGAGGCTACTCGAAAGGGATGCTGCAACGCATCGGTCTGGCACAGGCTCTGGTACAGGATCCGCGCCTTCTTATTCTCGACGAACCGACCGCCGGGGTAGATCCCATCGGATCGCGCCAGATCCGCGACCTCATCTTCACGCTCAAGAAACGCGGCTTCACCGTCTTCCTCTGCTCCCACCTCCTCGAGCAGGTGCAGGAGGTATGCGACCGGGTAGGAATCATTCACAAGGGGGCCCTCGTGAAGGAAGGTCGCCTGGAAGAACTTATTGCCATCGAAGACCAGACTGAGATCGTCCTGCGCAACGCCACGCCGGATCTCCTCGAGAAAATCCGCGACCTCGCCGATCACGAGGAGGGCGTCGAACTTGTGCGCAGCGGCAACCCGCGCACCACCCTGGAACGGCTTTTCCTCCGTGAAACCCTCCAGCGGGACTCCGGGGACCACCCGGAAAGCGGGACCCCACACACAAGCTCCGTGGGCAGCAACCGGGAAAGCAAGGAGGATTCCGCATGAGCCGCCCTCCCCACTCCACGCCCCTCTTCTCCTTCAGCCGGATCGGAATCATTGCGGGGAACACCTTCACCCATCTCATGCGGATGAAGATCTTCTATTTCCTGCTCGTCTTCGTGCTGATCTGGCTCGGCTTGAATGTATTCAAGCTGCCCCACACCGTCGGGCCGGAAAGCATGGGTAGCGCGGGTGGTGAGGAACTCCGCCTCCTGAAGGCTCCGCTGGTGGGCACAATGAAGCTCTTCGCCATCATCATCGGAATCGTGGCCACCGCCCTTCTCATTCCGCGTGATGTGGAAGACCGCACCCTCTACACGATCCTGGCCAAACCGGTACCACGCCTTGATTACCTCCTGGGCAAACTCTTTGGTGTCCTTCTTCTCATCCTTGCCGGCCTGACAGTCATGACCCTGCTTCTTGACTTGGTCCTGTGGTACCGGGCACAGGGAATTCTTACGGACTTTGACCGGCTGGCCGATATCCTGGTGGAGCAACAGCAATGGACTCTTGAGGACCGTGCGGAGGCCAGGACGGAACTCCTGAGCCACGGGGTAACCTGGAGCCTTCAAGCAGCCATTCTGGTTATCTTCTTCGAGGCCGCCATCATCGCAGCCCTTGCTCTCCTGGTTTCCACCTTCTCAACCAGTACTCTTTTCACGGTCGTCATTTCCACCCTGTCCTACTTCATCGGGAACTTTATCGCAGATGGTCTTGACCACTGGCAGGGATCTTCCGGGATCAACGAGGGCAGCCTGGGATACTTTTCGACCAAGGCTCTCTTCGTGGCTTTTCCGGATTACCGCCCCTTCAAGATTGTCGACGAAGTGCTTTCGGGCCAGGCCTTCCCTCCCGATATCCTCGGCAGCCTTGCCCTCTCTACGGGGCTGTATGTGGCTCTTTACGCGGTCCTGAGCTGGTTTATCTTCACCTACAAGGAGATCTAGGAAGGCCTGTGGGCTCCCAGACTCCAGAACCCCGTGAAACTTATCCGTAACCTCTCCGTGGTCCTGGCCGCCATCATCCTGGCCGGCCTTCTCCGGCGCCCCTTTGATGACCGCCTGGCCGCAAACATGCAGGAGCGCAATCTCCTTCCTCCTCCCATTGAACTGGATACGCGCGAGGAACTGGGCCAGACCGCCCTTGCCATTGCCCTCGGCGGCCTTCGTCCACTGGTCGCTGCCATGCTCAACCTCGAGGCCCATGGCTACTGGGAAGAACAGGACTGGTACGAAGTGGAACAGAGCTACGTTACCATCGTGGCGCTCCAGCCAAGGGTGCGTTACTACTGGGGTACCGGCAGCTGGCACCTCTACAGCAATGCCTACGCCGACTACGCGGACAAACCCGGACTGAGCGAAGGACGTCGCAAACGAAAGCAGAAGGAATTCTTCGACAAGGGCATCACCTTCCTTGAGCGGGGAGTGCAACAGAACCCGCAGGACTGGCGCCTCTGCCGCCTCCTCGGAAACGCCCTCAGTGGCAACTGGCGTCCCCAGAATCTTGAGCGTGCAGTGGAATGCTTCGCGCAGGGTTATGCCACCAGCGGAGCCCCACAACTACAGCGCAGTCACGTTTATTGCCTGTCCCGTATTCCAAGCCGCAAGGTGGAGGCGTGGGACGCCTGCCGGGAAATGTGGGCCGACAAGGGAAACCGTCGTTTCCCTACACCGCAGACCATCTTTTTTGCCCTGCAGTCGTGGGCAGGCGAGACCACTTACAGCATGGAGGAAATCCTCGGCTCCCGCAGGCACGCGGCGCAGAAACTCACCGACTACTGGTTTCGGCAGGTCGAGGGCTTTCCCATGGACGGAGTGGAGGAGATGATCGGTCAGCTCTGTGAGGAATTCAAGGTCCCCAACCGCTTCCACCCCCTCACCCATCCTCCCGGGAAAACCTTCGATCATGATCCCTTCACCCTGAAACCCTACTCCCCGCATCCCATAACGGGCAAACCCCGGACGAGGACCTGGCGTAGTATCTGGATGAACCGGCCCCGCGACAGTTACTGGAGCTACCTGCGCTCAGCGGAAGCAACGCAGTAGGATCTTCTCCCTGAGGGGCTTGCCCGGCCCAAACCTTTCACTCGACAGTCCTTCGACCCGTTTCTATTCCTTGCCTCCCGCCCTGGCGGGATAACGACATGCGAATCGCGCTCTTTGGGGACATACATGCCAACCTGGAGGCTCTCAATGCCGTCCTGGAGGATGCTACCGACCAGGGTTGCACCGAGTGGGTCTGTCTTGGCGATATCGTAGGCTACAATGCCAATCCTGCCGAGTGCCTGGAGATCGTCCAGAATATGGAATGCCCAGTCGTGAAAGGGAACCACGACGAGGATGCCAGCGGTGACCACTCCCTCGAAGCCATGAACCCGACCGCGGCCACTGCCCTTGAGTGGACCCGCGAGCAACTCTCCGACGAACAGCGGGAATGGCTCCACACCCTGCGCATGGTCCGGCAGGTTTCCGACTTCACGGTGGTGCACTCCACCCTCGATCAACCGCAGGCGTGGAATTACGTCACCAACAAGTTCGATGCCATGTCGAACTTCGCCTACCAGTTCACCCCCGTCTGCTTCCACGGGCACACCCACGTCCCCCGTGTCTTCGCCGGGGATGGCCGCGTCCGCGAAGCCGCTGCTGAACTGGTCGAGGTGGAGGATGGGCTCAAGTACTTCATCAACATCGGCTCGGTAGGCCAGCCCCGCGACGGGAACCCGCGGGCCTGCTACGTCATCTACGATATCTCCAGGAAGCTGATCAACTTCCGTCGGATCGACTACGATCGAAAAACGACCCAGCAGAAGATCCTGGACGCCGGCCTGCCCTCCAGCCTGGCGGACCGGCTCTCGGACGGAAGATAGCAAGGTCGTCGCAACACCCCCCGTTGCAGAACCCGCTGACCGGGATGCGGCCCGGCACAAGCACGGTACTACCTCCGCGGTGGAACAAGCGGATTGCGTGGGAGCCGCGGGCGGTTGTCCGGGACACGCTTGAAGGGATCAAGCTCCTTCCCCTCCGGCGGAATGAGGCCCTTCTTTTTCTGCTCCTCCGCTTCCTTTTCCTTCAAGATCCTGAGCTGCTCCTTGAAATGGAGGGCCAGCTTCTTGACCCGTTCGTGATCGTGGAGGGCGATCTCTGCCTGGCGGGTCCCACGATGGGCCTCGCTGAGGGCGAGATACTCACCTGCCAGTCTCTGGCAGAGCGGGATGGTGTGGCCCTTCGCCTCCTCGCGCAAGAGCACGCGGTGGGCCGCCAGCGCCTTCGCCTCCGCAGCCACCCGCCCGCCTTGCTCCAGCCTCGTCACGAGGGCGCCCACACGAGCTTCCCCCTTCTCACCAAGGAGGCGAAGATACGGGGCCTTTTCCAGATCACGGAATGCGACCCACTGGTCCACCAGGTTCGGCATCCCCTTGATCTCGTCGATACGCCCGGTCACCCACTCTTCGGCCGCCACCTCATGATCTCCCTTCGGGTTTGCTTCGATCTCCAGCCACTGGCGCAGGGCCGGCGATCCGCTCTCGGGAAAACGATGTTCCAGTCCGTGCCAGGTCTCAAATGTGGTCCGCGCCCCCAGCGGCCGATAGTGAACGAGGGACCGCAACGCGAAAGGATAGTTCTCGTCCAGCCGCCCGACTCCCACGAAGAGTGATTTGGAACGGCGAAACCTGGCGGGCTTCCTGATAAGAAACTGGTGCCCCGCCCCGAGGACGATGGCCCCGGCCAGCCCGGGGTCATGCTGCAGGAGAAATCCCGCCATCCACCCGCCCTTGCTGAAGCCCGCCACGTAACAACGCCTGGGATCGAGATTCCACTTGGCCGCCAGGTGCCGCCGGGTGGAGGTCAGGATGAGGAACTCCTTCTCGATGTATTCCGCGGTCGCCGGCAGGTTCCCTTCCTGCGTGTAGGTCATGCCCACCACGATCCAGTCCTTGTCCTGCGTGTGAGCCCGGATCAGATCGGTAGTGGGACTGCCTCCGGTGCCGTGGTAGTAGAATACCGCTGGCCATTTGCGGTCCGGGCTGTAGTTCCCGGGAAGAACCACCTGCAAGCGCTCCGCAAGCTGGGGGAAGCCGAGTTCGAGGCGCTTGGGCGCACTGTAGACCCAGCCCCCACTGAGCAACAGCACAAGGAGGAATGCGAGAGGGGCCTTGGTCCGCATGGCTTCAGGAAAGGAGGAAGAGAGCTCACAACTCTAGGTCCACCCCGGCCGGGAGCAACGTTCATCTTTCCAGCCATCAGGCAGTCGCACCTTTCCCGAGGAGGGTGGTCGTCGTCCCCTTCCCGTGCTAGGTATCCCCCGTGCTCGAGGTCGTCTGTGCCATCATCATCCGTGACCACCAGGTCCTGCTCTGTCAACGGGCCCCTGGGAAACATCTCGCCGGCTCCTGGGAATTCCCCGGCGGCAAGGTGGAAGAGGACGAGGAAGCAGTCGCCGCCCTGCAGCGGGAGATCCGGGAGGAACTTGCCTGCTCGATCGAGGTTGGGGAGGCCCTCCCCGCCCTTGAACACCATTACCCTGCACTCTCCCTGCGCCTGCAGGCCTTCCCCTGCCGCCTCGCCCCGTCATCCCCCGAACCACGCGCCCTGGAGCATGCTGCCATCCGGTGGATGCCCCTGCAGGAAGTGGAGACCCTTGAGCTGGCAGGAGCCGACCGTCGGCTCTGGAACCAATTGCGGGACGTCATCGGGAGCATCTCCCCGTAGCGGGGCTGGAGGCAACCTTCAAGCTGGTGCGATCATCCCGCGTCCCAAGCCTGCCCCCATTACAAAAGAAGAAGGCCGGTGAGCGAACTCACCGGCCTTGCTATGCTGAAATATTTCTTAAATCCGATCGACTAACGACGGCGCCGGAAGAGGACGAAGAGACCTCCAAGGCTGAGAAGCAGTGAGCTCGGCTCGGGAACGAGGAGCGATCCCCAGGTGTTGCCGTTACCGTCGGCGTCGAAGACAGCCTCGCCAGCGTTCTGACCGAAGCCAGGAACGTAACCGATGCCACCGAATGATCCCGGTCCCTGGGCATTCTCGTCGCTTGAGAATCCGAAACCGATGTCAGCAGCGGACTGGGCGCCACCACCATCTTCCGTGAAGATCACTTCGGCTGCGAACCAACCGCCTTCACCGAAATTGTAGCGAGCCTCGGTCCGCGCGTTCCAACCAGTGTTCTGGTGAGTCGCACCGGCGTCACCGCGGGCGGTGAGGTCGAGGTTACTTACGATGGGAGTGATGTTGACCTGAACGCGGTCGTCGTAGTTCTCAGTGAAGGAGAAGGCTCCGTCAGCATCAAAGAACTGGAAGGTAACGGCGATGTCGTGGTTGTCGCCAGAAAGGTCGATAACACCGGCGCCAGGCTCGCGGTCAACGTCGATACCGGCATCCGTGAGGACACCACCAACACCACCAGCAGCTACGGCAGCGATCCCTTGGCTGATAACACTGAGATCGTTCGAGGGAATCGAACCAGTGAAGTCGTCACCGCCAACATTGAGGTCGTTGGTGCGAAGATAGAGTGCTTGGTTAGGAGTCCAGATCCCAGCTGCAAGAGCAGATGCAAGGCTGAGGGGGACAAGGGGAAGTAGGGCTTTCAGTTTCATCGTATACGAGTTGTGTTGTTATCGTTGGGTTTAAGAAAAAAGGCGTTATGGCCTTTCAGCACCCCGATTCCATACCCTGCATGGGGGTTGGCCAAGAACTAAATGCGTAAAATTGAATTTTTTTTTTGCCCCCCAATCTACTTTGGTTTCCCGTATTTTCGACGGTGATAAATGACCTCCCCCTTGCGCCTGTTTATAGCCCTCCGGGGCACCGGGTCGCATTGTTATAAACCATTTTAAACCACCGCGGTTGGCCTCCCTTCCGGACAGGACTCCCACAAACTTTTTCACATTGCCAAACCATTACTTCTCCGGAATTGTTCCCTCCCCATGGCGCAAGCGGGATATAGAAGAAACTTCCACCCCAATTGGATGCAGGAGGCGCTCCGGGCCGGAGCTATCGGCCTCCTTCTTGCCCTGACTGGCTGCTCGGAGGATTCGGCCCGGGAAAGCCCGGGAAAGAGCGAAGCGATCCCGACACCCGAAGAGGGAAATGCCCTCTTTGCCTTCAAGGTCCAGAGCGATCGTGAGCGCCAGGAGCAAGCCCAGCGTGAAATAGAGCTCAACCCCCAGAATGACGGCTGGGAAAGCGAGGCTTTCCACGGTGAGACCTCTTCCCGGCTCAAGTTGCTCGCGGAAGCCCTTTCCCTTGATGAGCCTCCCACAATTCTGAGCCCGGAGGCGACTTCCTCAGTCCTCCGGCCTGCCGACCTGTCCCCCGTATTCCAGCGCAAGGGCATGAAAATCCTCCGGACCTCCAAGGTTCCCCCGGCCTTCCCACCTGCCGGCCCCCTTGCTGAGCAACTGAAGGCCCTCGCGGCCTCGCTGCACGGCGCCGGGGCCGATGTCTCCGTCCGCTTCAAGCAGTTCCGGGTCCGTCCCCCCGAGGAAGGCAGCAAAACCTCTTCCAGCACCGTCCTCTACAAGGCCAAGGCTTCAAACCCGGCAGGAGAACGCGTGCAGAATGCTACCTGGCAGATCGACTGGATCTACTCCTCCACCGCGGGGGCCTACCTGATCCAGGCCGTCACGGCGAAGGACTTCGAGGAAATCGAGCTGTCCGCCTCCCCCGAACTTGCCGTGGGCAGTGACACCCACGCACTCTTCCAGGACCGCACCGGGGACCTCCTCGACCGCCTCCCCCGGGGTGGCTTCATTCACTGGGGCGCCAACGAACTCAGCGTCCGGGGATTATTCGAGAGCGGGCGTTCTCTCATCGGGATCACGGTGGCTGACGCCAACGGCGACGGAATTGAAGATGTCTACGCCCCCCAGATCCGGGACGTCCCCAATCTGTTTTTCCTTTCCCAGCCCGACGGCAGCCACCGGGAAGTGGCTGCGCAGTCAGGGCTCGACTGGCTGGATCATAGCACCGTCTCCCTCTTCGCCGACTTCGATAACGATGGGGACCAGGATCTCGTGGTGGCCACCCGCCAGCACCTCGCCATTCACGAGAACACCGATGGGACCGGCCTGAACTACAAGCGCATCCTGGAATTCCCGCAGGGCGACACCTCTTCCCTCGCGGCTGCCGACTACGATGGCGATGGGCTCCTCGACCTCTACGTCTGCAACTACCTCAGCGACGCGGAGACCGAGACCGTTGCCCTCTCGGATGCTATTTACAACGGGATCGACGGCGGGATGAACCGGCTCTACCGCAACGAGGGAAAACTGAGTTTCACGGACCAGACGGAGGCCACCGGAATGCAGGTGGAAGCCACCCGCATGAGCCTCGCTGCCTCCTGGGAGGACTTTGATAACGATGGCGATGTCGATCTCTATGTTGCCAACGACTTTGGTCCCAATTGCCTCTACCGCAACGACAAGGGCAAGTTCACCCAGATTGCGCCGGACGTGGGCGCCGATGATCCCTCCACCGGGATGTCCATTACCTGGGGCGACATCAACCGGGACGGCCTGATGGACGCCTGCATCGGGAACATGTTCTCCGCAGCTGGCAACCGGGTGACTGCCCAGCCCAAGTTTGAAGAGGATCTCACCGAGGGACTGGACGCTAAACGTATTGCCTATCTTGCGAGGGGCAATACCCTCCTCGTCAACCAGGAGGGCAAACACTTCAACGAGAGCAGCACCCAGGCCGGGGTGGTCAACACCCAGTGGACGTGGGGAACGCTTTTTGGTGATTTCGACAACAGTGGCGATCTCGACATGATGGCCATGAACGGCTTCATCACTGGCCCGGTGGTCGACGACTTGTGAAGTTTCTACTGGCGGCAGGTTCTGCCGGAATCAGGAACAAAAAGCCAATCGCGCGAGCAGCTTGAGATCTACCTCCGGGAAGGACGTTCTCTCAGCGGCCGGGAGCGCAACGTGATGTTTCTCAATACCGGCAGCAACCACCGGCGCTTCTCCGATGTCTCGCCCCTCTCGGGAATCGACCAGGATGGGGATGGACGCGGCATCAGCCTCACCGACTGGGATGCGGACGGTGACCTCGATGTGTGGGTCAGCAACCGCACCGCCCCCACCGTGCAGGTCTTTGAAAACCGCTGGGGTTCCCGGGTGGGAGATTTCATTGCCCTTGACCTGCAGGGAACCAGGGCGAACCGCGACGCCGCGGGAGCGCGCGTCACGATTCTTCTCAAGGGGGAGGAACAGCAACCCCTCACCCGCACCGTTCGCCTCGGAGAAGGATTCCAGAGCCAGTCCTCCAAGCGCCTGCACTTCGGCCTTGGAAAGAATGCCACGATTTCCTCCGTGACCGTACGCTGGCCGGGCCCAACCTACGCCACCGAGACGTTCTCAGGCGTGGAGAGCAACAGGTTTCACCTCCTCGTGGAAGGTACGGGCCAGGCCCGGATCCTGCAGCCCAAGGGGGGGCGCTTTGTCACACCTGAGGACGTGGTCGTGAAGGAAGAGGACCGCATCGAAAGCCCGGAAGACAGCAACAGCATTCTGCTCAGAACCCGCCAGCTCTTCCCCGCACTCCGCTACCGGGATCTCGCCACCGACAAAACGACGGTCGGGGTCACCTCCGGCAAACCCACCCTCCTCCTGCTCTGGCATCCCTCCTGCAGCATGTGCCTCGAGGAATTATCCATGTTCACGAGGGAGGCCGAGAAAATACGCAGCCTTGGTATTGAGGTTCTGGCCACCACCGCCGAGCCCGCCTCCGACGAGGATCCGGGAGCGGCTGCCCAGGTCATTTCCAAGACGGGCTTCCCATTCCCGGCGGGGTTCACTGCCGGGAAAGTGGTCGAACGCATGCTGATCCTCCACCGCCACCTCTTTTACCGCCCTTACAACCTGGCCGTCCCCACCTCCTTCCTCCTCGACCAGAAGGGACGCATGGTGGCGGTCTACCGCGGAGAGATCGATCTCGACGAAGTCGCGCAACACCTCAAGACCCTCCCGCTCGACGATGAGGAACTCCTCACCAAGATGCGCATCTTCAAGGGCACCCAGTTCCAGAAGCCCATGGGTCTGCGACCCGCCATCCTGATCAAGGAATACGTCGAAAACCAGATGCCCGACGAGGCCGAACGCGTGTTCATTGCGGCAATCCAGCACGCATCGGTCGCCGACCAGGCCAGCGAAGTCATGGCCACCATCGCACAGAGCTACCTCCTCCTGCAGGATCTGGCCAATGCCAAGCGGCTCTTCCAGGAGGTCGTCAAGCGCGAAGCCAGCGACGCCAAGTCCCGCAATTCCCTCGCTGCCATTTTACTCAAGGAAGGAAACACCGTCGCGGCCAAGCGCCTCTGGCGCGAGGCCTGCACCCTGGAGGAAAATTTCTCGGCTCCCCGCTACAATCTTGGCAAGCAGCTCATGAAGGAGAAGCGGACCTCCGAGGCCATGGTCCTCTTTCTTGAATACTGGACCCTCGAACCCAATTCTCCCGATGCCCACAATTACCTCTCCATGGGCTACCTCCGCAGCCGCGAGTTCTCCAAGGCCGAGATCCACCTCAAGCGGCTCATCGAACTGCGCCCCAACGACGGAATCGCCTACAACAACCTGGCCAAGGTCTACCTGGCTCTTCGCAATGTCGCCGCCGCTCAGGATATCATCGCCCGTGGGCTTCAGGCCGAGGGCATCAAGCCCCGCCAGCGACAGAGCCTCAGGCAGTTGAGTGAGCGGCTATGACCTTCTCTTCCGTTTCCCAGGTGGACACCCCGCCACCTGGTAACGGAGTCTCCCGGTCGCTTGGCGGCAGATAATCCCATTTGCCGCACTTCATACACCTTGGCTGACATTTCCATCAGCCGAAAAGCATAAGGATACGAGGGACAATTCCATTGATGACTCCTCGCCTAATTGCAAGTATCTCAGGCAATTACCTAACGGTCGCTTGGTTCGTATCCCCCGTATGAGGCATCCCGGCGCAACAAAAAATCCAAAATAACAACCCACCCAACCCATATCCCGATGAAGGTGCACACCCTATTCACCTCGCTGCTCTGTGCAGCCCTTATCTCTCCACTGTTGCTCGCGCAGCACACCCCCGAGAGCCTTCTCTACCGCCGCACGGACGGTCTCAACGTCGGCGGTGACGACTTCACCGGCGCCCTGCCCGACAACACCGACCAGGTCGCTCCCTTCGGAGAACTGGACGACCCGGATTCCAGCCTCATTACCGCTATCGATATCGACCGGGAGCCCGGAAACGGGGGTATTAGCCTCATCGGGGACAACTACGACCTCGCCTTCATCTTCCAGTTCTACGATGACGACGGCGTCTTCTCCTTCACCGAGAACTTCGACGACCGCGTCAAGGTGGTGGCCACCCCGATCACCGGTTCCACCAACCTGACCGCCACCGGGGCATCTGCCGAGCACACCGACGCGGGCTGGAACGCCCGGACCTACGGCAACTTCGACTTCGGTGCCGGCGGCTGGTTCAATGTCGATATCTGGCTCGTCGAGGACGGGGGCGGCGCCCAGTCCGCAGGCGACATCGGTTTCGGCTACTTCAATGGTACTTCCTCCAACACCGCCGACTTCGGCGGCATCGGCTACACCGGCACCTTCGGGGTCAGCAGCGGGGCTCCCGCGGTCTTTGACACCGACGGCAACGGGGAGAGCTGGGGGGCCTACCTAGACAGCTTTGATCCCAATCTCGACAGCGACGGCGACAGCATCCCCGATGGCTACGAGGAACAATTCTTCCCCGGGGACCTGACCCAGCTCGGACCCGGCGACTTCGATGGCGATGGAGTGAACGATCCCGACGAGTACACCGACGGGACCGACCCCACTGACGCCGACAGCGACAATGACGGATCCAATGAC
>JAKVCR010000010.1 GCA_022448985.1 Roseibacillus sp. | reverse complement strand
CGATCCAGACCAGTCGGTAACGTTTCCGGCTGCCCCGTTCGTGATATTGAGGGCGTTGCCCGTGTCGGCGAGGACTCCGTTGATGTAGAGGGAGATCACGTCAGCAGCGATGTCGAAGGTCCCGAGGACGTGGACGTAGTCACCGCCGGCAATAGCGTTCTGCGGGATGATGGCAATGGCCTGGGCGACCTGTGCACTGTTGCCGATGGTGTAGATGAGCTGGTCGTCGACCAGGATGAGGGAAGACCCCGTCCCGTTACCACCTGAACCCCAGATGGGCTCGGGTCCGACATGGTCATCGGGCCGGATGAGGGCTTCCACCGAGAAGGAGGAGCGACTGAAGTTGGTGCCGTAGAGAAAGTTGGCAGCAGCGGGGGTGTCGGTGTCGCCGAGGGTGCCTCCACTGCCGGTGCCGGAGAGGTCGTAGGCGTGGGTGATTCCCGGGGGGGAATTGTCGAGGGGGGTGAGGAGCACGGAGCCAGTCCCGGCGTTCTCCATGGTCACGAACTTGCCGGAGACGGTATTGCTGTTGTTCCAGACACCATCGGTGTTGGCGGCGGTGGCATCGCTGGCATTGAGATCGAAGGGGGCCCCGGCGGTGGGTGTTCCGGCCGCGCCGCCGATGTTGTCATTGGCCAGAATGGCAAGGGAGGCGGTGCTGGAGGCACCGGTGGCGTCCACGGTCCCGTGGTCGGGGGAGCCGCCGGCTTCCCCGAGGGTGGTGAAGATGATCGAGGCCGATACGGTGGCAGTTCCGTCGCTGACTTCGTAAGAGATGGTCTCGACGTCACTCGTGCCGGAGGCAAGGGCGCTCAGGGTGGCGGAGGTGGAAGGATCGTAACTGAAACTGCCATCGGCATTGACGGTGAGGGTGGCTCCCTTCGGAGTGACGATGGTTCCGGGGGCGCTCCCGCCCACGTTGGTCACGGCCAGGGTATCGCTGCCATCGGCGTCGGTGTCATTGGCGAGGAGGTTGCCACTCGAGACGGAACGTTCCCCGTTGGTGTAGGCGTCGTCGCCGGCTACCGGGGCATCGTTTACGCCATCCACCGTAACGGTGACGGTGGCGGTGGTCTGCTGGTTGAAGATGTCGGTGACGGTGTAGGTGAAGGTGTCGTCGAGCTGGTCACCGGTGTCGAGGGCCTGCAGGGCAGCGGAGCCGGTGGGGTCGTAGCTGAAGGTACCGGTGGCTGTCACGGTGACGCTGGCGCCGTTGGTGCTGCTGGAGTCGTGGCTGGTGATTGAGAGGCTGCTCCCGCTGTCGTTGGCGAGGAGGTTGGCGCCAGAGGTCAGGTCGGCCTCGGTGGCGCCGGTGTCCTCGTTGGTTGCTGCCGCGTCGTTGGTGAGGGCGGTGGCCGCTCCCACGTTAACCACGAAGGATCCTGAGACGGCGTTACTGCTGGTATCGCGCACGGTGAAATCGAATCCGCCCTCGGTTGCAGTGCCGCCAGCGGCGAAGGCGAGGCGGTCGTTGTTGATATCGTCCTGGGTGAAGGTCTCGCCAGCGGCAAGGGCGACGCCGCTGAGTTCAAGCGAGCCGCCGGCCGGGGCGCTGTCGAGGGTGTAAGTCAGGTCGGTGGCGGGGTCGCTGATATGGATGGTCTTCAGGTGCGACTCGTCGGTAATGATGTTGCCCGTTGAGTTGACGACGGTATTGAGGGGAAGATTGATTTCCACCACGGGTGCGGTGGGAGCGGAGGAGATGCTGCCGATGTTGAGGGCCCGGAGACCCACCGTGCTGGCGGTCAAGGCGGCCGGTCCACCGAAGCGGGCGGTGGTCGTCTCCACCAGGTCACCGGCTCCGAGGGGCAGGATCGCCCCGGCCCAGTCGCCCGAGTCACGGGCGCGGTCGCCACCGGCGGTGTCGTCGCGGTTGTAGGCTCCACCGTTGCCGTAGGAAATCTTGCCCGCCGATCCCCCGCTGGGAGTAGTCTGGAATCCCTGCCGCGTAATGGTGCGCTGGTTATTGCCGGCAGTATCGAAGTTGTTGACGAAGTGAGAGGAGAGAAAGAGGTAGTCGCCAGCCTTGTTGACCGTTACCTGCGAACTGCTGGTAGTGGCATCGAAGCTGAAGGAGGCATTCGAAACCGGGGAAATGTCTGACAGGTCCAGGGCGGTCTCGGGATTACCCTGGGGGAAGTTGATGTTCTGGGCAGGGCCGGAAAGGGAGAGGTATTCCCCATAGCCGGGGAGCTTCAGGATGGTGAGTCCGGTCAGGGAGGCCTCAAGGGCAACTGACGTATTGGTGTTCGCCGCGGTGTTGTCCCGGAGGGCCTCCACCTGGAGAACGCTGTTGGCGGCGCTGGTCTTGATGATCGTGCCGAGCGAGGTGGCCCCGGTCTCCATCAGGCCACCGACACCGTCGGTGGCGCTTGAGTAACGGATGTAGACCACGGTGTTGGAGTCTTCCACCGGGGTGCCGTCGAGGGTGAGGCGCTGGGTGATGGATTGGCGGTGGCGGTTGCCCCCGCTGATGCGGAAGCCGGTATTGGCGAAGACGAGATAGCTCCCAGCGTCATTGAGAGTGACCTGGCCGGAGCCGCTGGTGTGGGTGAATCCGGCGTCCACTTCATCCTGGACGTCATAGCTCACCGGGACCGGTCCCGCAGACGAGTTGCTCATCAGGTTGGCCACGTTGGCGCTCGCCCCGAGTCGTAGGAAGCTGAGGCTGTCGTCGAGCTTGACCAGCTGGAGGTCGGCGTCCTGCTGGTTCAGGGTCTGGGGATGGTTATCGGTCCGCAGGGATTGAAGGGCGATCGAGTCGCCCTGGGCGACCTCGACAATTGCCCCGCCGCGAACGAAGTGGTTGTTGTTTGTCCCATCGCGGGAATAGGTCGAGGAGGCGCCGTAGGCAATAGCGCTCCCGTTCAGGAGGAGAGTGTTGTCGAGGCCCGCACGGGCACCTCCAGCCCCATTCAGATAACGGGTGCCGTAGATGACGATGTGGTGGCCAGCAGTCAGGCTGACTGCACCCCCCGCCTGGAGCTCAAAACTATCGGCCGTATCGTCCACCGTGGTGGTGGCAAAATCGTGGGTCACGCTGGTTCCGAAACCGGTGGCAAGGGTGGCCCCGCTGCCGATGGTGTAGACGGCCCGGTCACCGGGAGTTCCCGAGGCGGCCAGTTGGGCGTGAAGGGGCAGGCTGGTAACAGGCAGAATGGCAGCTACTGGAATGGCCAGTAGCCAACGGCACAGGTTTTTCATCTGTAAGGAGGTCAGTGGGTTTTGGGTGGGCGAGCGCGCAACGAAAATTTTAAAATCAAGAGTGCCGCGAACTGAGCAAATTCTCGAAATTTGGGGCGATTGGGTCAAGGGTTTGTGGGGCTTTTTGATTCAGGTAACTTTAAGATTTTAGGAGCTTAACTTTAAAGTGTTAGAGGGTGGAAGCAGCAGGCTCCTCGTCCATGAAAACAGGTATTCCTAAGGGCATGCCAGCTGTTGTTGAGGTGTCGTTTTAGCCCGTTTTGGTCTACGGGCCCCCGGTTGCAGCAAGGCAAGGGGGAGGGCTGCCCGGTAAACTACGGTTCCGGGGAGCGCGAGGTCGGCACGGGACGGCCCTACTTGGCCTTTTCGCCGGGGGGCAGTGTCCGGATTTTGAGGTTCCGGAAGGCACACTCGCTTCCGTGGTCGGTGAGCATGATGCGGGCGGTCCGCTTCCTGCCGAAGTCGGGGACCTTCTTGAACTTGCTCGTGGCGACATTGGCGAGGACCTCTTCGCTACCGCAGGTGTAGTCGAGGACCAGCTTTCCGTTGAGCCAGTGTCGAACCCGCCTGCCCTCCACGGAGATGCGGGAGTGGTTGGTCTCCGGGGCGACCTTGATTTCCGGGAGATCCCGCGGGGCGAGCACGGCGTAGAATCCGGCGGTGGCACCCTTGCCGGGTTTTCCGCCGGGGTTGGAGAGCATCTGGTATTCGTGTCCCAGTTTACCGCGCTTCTCGTCCACGAAGTATTTCACCCCGTTGTTGCCTCCCCGGGCCATGCGCCACTCCCAGGAAAACTCAAAGTCGGTGAACTCATCCCGGGTCACGATGTTGCCCGGCTTCTGCCCACCCTGTTTGACCAGCCAGCCGTCGGCGACGATCCACCCGTTCGCGGGAAATTCCGGTTTCCCGAAACTGCGCCATGAAGTCGGGGTCCTGCCATCGAAGAGGAGCGTCCACCCGGCGGCCTTTTCCCCCGCGGAGAGGGTGTTGGGCTTGGATTCACCGGCGATCGCGGCGAGGGGCAGGAAGGCGGTTGCGGCAAGAGCGGCGAGCAGGAAGGGGGAAGGGCAAGTCATCATCGGGCAGGGGTCTGGTTTTACGAGTGGCAACAGGCTTGCCTGTCACCGACTTTGAAATGAAGGACAAGGGCGGAGCTACTGTTCCGTAGTTAAATCGAGGGTCAGGGGCTCCTTGATGAAGCTATAATAGTAGGAATCGCCGTAGCCCATGGCTCGTCCGCGGATGCCCTTCTTGAGGACCTCTTCCCGGCGGCGGTCCCAGGGCACGTAATAGGAATGGTCGGTGTTTTCCAGGTTCCCCACCAGCCACTTGCAGAAGGCGCTGTGACCAGGAAACCAGGTGTCGGTGTAGTCCTTTTCGTAATTGACGATTTTTNCGCGATAGGCCTCGAAGGCATCCACGGTTGTCTTGAGTTCGGCCCGGTTGGCGGGGGTCTCCTTCACCTGCCAGGCCCGGTAGGCAATCAGCATTTCGGTGAGGAGACGGACAAAGTCGAAATGATCACGGGAGAGACGCACCCAGCCCCGGTTACGGGCGGTCTTGGCCTGCTGCTCGGCTTCGGCGAGCAGGCTCTCAAGATTGGCCAGGACAGCGGGTGGATACATGGCCAGATACATCTGCGAAGTGGACAACCAGCGGGGCAGGCGGGTGTTGCGTGCATCGATGGCGATGTCTTCATCGGCAACGGGAGCGACTTCGCGCAGGCGTTCGTGGAAGATCCTGAAGAACGAGAGCATGGTCTCGCCGGCAGGGCCATACACCCCGTCGCAGTATTCCCGGAGGGTGGCATCCACGTCGATGGAGGGATCGCCCATGAGTCGGCCAAGAAGATAGTAGACCGGACCCTCCAGTCCCCAGGTGCCGTCGGGATCGAAACTCACCGCGAGAAAGCCGTTCTGGTGGAGGAAGCGCACCCGGGCAGCCACTTCCTGCGGCGTCACGTGGACATTCAATCCCATGGGGCACTGGGTGTTGAACCAGTAGGTGAAGCCGGTGAATCCCCCAACCTTTCCCTTCCATGCCTCAATGTAATCGGTGCCCAGGTTCATCAGCTCCGCGATGACGTCGGGTCCGAAGGACGGGATCTCATGGGATGGCCAGGCCGTGGGAGCGTAGGCCATGAGCATCACCTTCTTCCCCGGATTGTTGGCGAGGACTTCATCGGCCACCGCCTTGTGAAGGCGAAACAGGCGTTCGGGGGGGGTGGTCTTGAGCGTCGTACGCTGAAAGGTTTCCCAACGGCCCCCGACCTTGTTGAGCCAATCCATGAAGCGATAGTTGTCGCTGCTCTCACAGCGTTCGCACTGGCAGCGCAGATAACCGTCTTCCTGCCCGAGGGAGACCCAGTCCAGTCCCGCGTCGAAACGGCTTTGCATGTGCTTTACGAGGAGACGCTGGACGTCGGGATGGCTCGTGCAGAGGTGGTTGCCTTTTCCGGTGCGCTTGCCATCAAGCATGGCGAAGTACTCGGGATGTTTCTCGAAGTAGGGATCGGCCGGAACGGCATGATAGTAGGTGTGTCCACCGGGGGCGGCCTTGACCGCCTTCCGGAAATTGTTGGCCTGGGCCTCGAGGGACTTTCCCGGATTGTCGAAGACGTTTGCGTCGTAGACCGAGCGGCCATCCGAGTAGGCGAGGGCGGGTTGGAAGGAATCATCGAGATCACGGGGAACCTGGATCGAGCTGGAGGTTGGCACGACTGCGCCCTGCGGTCCGGGGATAAACCAGCGCACGCCACAGTGGTTCTCAAGAAAGCGAATCACCGCGCGGCACGTTCCGCGGGCCCCCACCCAGTCGTGGGTGGCTGTTCCGAAGTCGTCCCGGCCGATCAGGAAGAGGGTGTCGTCCTTCACGAGGAGACGGCACCCGTCCCATTTCAGTTCTTCGAGGCTGATCCGCGCCTCTGCCGCCAGCCTGGTGTGGCCGACCGAGATTCGTGGCCCCGGGGGGAGTTGTGCCCCGGGTTTCTCCCTGACCACCTTCATTTGGGCTCCGCTGACGGATTCCGTGTATTGCACCAACCACGTGGCGGCGGTCCCGGTCCACTGATCCGGGGTTTCCGGCAGGACGATCACGGCAGCAGCCTTGCCATCGGTGACAAGGGGAAGGGTGGTGGTATCGGCGCGGGCCCCTGAGGCGAAAACAATGAGAAGGAGGACCAAGGTGAAGTGGTTCATTGTGCGGGAGGGTAGGGCAGGAGCTCCCCGGGGAGCAAGGCGGGGTTGCGGCATTTGACTGCCCCTGCGGCGGGCAGGTTACCGGCCCTCCACGCGGAGACGGGCGAAGTGGTGTGAGAGCGGGCGGGAGGCGGGCATGGCGAATTGGAAGGTCGTCGTGCCGTCGGCGTGGTCCTCCCGGGAGAGGAGATCTTCCGCCTGGGCCGGAAACCAGTCCTTCAGATCGGGAGAGAAGTCCACCCAAACCGTGGCATGATCGGCGGCCGTGGTCATGCGGAAGGTGAGGAGCGGGGTGTCGTTCCCGGTCATGATCCGGGGGGTGGCGGAACCTGCGAGGGCGTAAGCCAGCAAGGTTTCCGCTCCGCCTCCCGGGAAGGGAATGGTATCGGACTCACCTGGATTTCCCCCGGGGGAGAGACTGGATCGCCAGTGCAGGGGATTGGTAATGACAGCGCTCCGGGGCGCAGAGAGGACAAGGCTCCGCCCCGTTCCATCGGGGGCCTCGGGCCAGGGATGTGTGTCACGGAAGCGGAAGTCGAGGATGACGGATCCATCGCGGGCAAGAAGAGTGAGGCGTTCCCCGCCGTCGGAGAGCCGGGTCCCGTTTTCAAAGGCCCCGGCGATGGGGAGGTCGAGGCCGTAGGCAATTTCGAAGGCGGTGATGTCCTGGACGACAAGGATCCGCTCGTCCGGGGCCAGGACGGTGGCCTCCGGGAAGGTGAAGTCCACGCCGTTGCCGAAGTGAAGGCCGGTCAAGTCCACGAGCTCGTCGGAAATGTTTAGGAGTTCAAGGAACTCGGTGGGCGATCCGGGGGATGGATTGTAGTGGATCTCGCTGATCGCGAGATGCCCCGCGGTGACAGGCGTGCCGACGGTGAACATGGCGGTTGTGATCGCAGACCAGGTGCCATTGCTGAGAACACGTGCCTTGAGGCGGGTGCTCGTTTCCAATGAAAGGGGAAGCCCCTGGTAAAGGAGAGCGGTTGGGGAAATTCCCGAGGTAATGACCCCGGTGGCGGCAGTGAGTTCAGGGACAAGGAGCAGGTCGTTGCTGTCGATTTCCTGGTTCAGGCAGTGCACGGCGAGGACGTTGGTGCCGAGACGCAGGTGACCGATGACATCCGTGAGGTTGAATTCGGAAAACCCGGTGGCTGCTCCGTCGGGATGGCCGGCAGAAGCCCTGGAGTTCCAGGAGGGGGAGGCGGGCCGGTTGGCAGAGGCCGCTTCACGGCCATTGAGGTAGGCGATGAATCCATCGTCGTAGCGGACGCGCAGGGTGAGGGAGGTGATGGCCTCGAGTTCTGCCCAGTCCGAGATCTCGAACTCCCAGCGGGCGTAGGCCGAGCCGTTGACGTTGTGCATGGCGCCGAGATTGATTCCGAACAAGCCCTCAAATCCGGCATCGAGTTCGAATCCGATACCGCTTGCCCCACGGAGCCAGGCTGCATCGTCGAAACCGGGGAGGGTCCAGTCCAGTCCAAGGGAGTTGTCGGTGGGAAGAATGGCGCGCACGGGGGATCCCTCGGGAAGGAGAACGGTCTGGGCTCCCGCGGTGGTGGGGCGACGTGGATCGCTTCCGTCGGTGGTGTAGTAGATCGATCCGCCGGTGGGGGCCTCGATGGTTACTTCTCCGGCGCGGGCAAAGATTCCGCCGTGGGGAGAGAAGTCCGGGGCGTCCACTGACGGGTAGAGTCCGCGGGCGCGAAGCTGGGAGAGGAGGGTGTCGGTTCGCTGGGGGAAGAAACTGCTGCGCATGGTGTCGTACATGTCCTGCCAGTGGGTTTCCCGGCGGGCGGGGGGATTACGGTGGCGATCCCCCCACCGTGCTGCTTCCGCGATGAGAGGCTCGTAGATTTCGTTGGCCCGGGCCTCCCAGAGGCGTTCGGCACCTTCCGGGGTAAAGGTCCCGCCATTGAAGCAATGGAGGCGCACCCGGTCGGCGAAGCGCAACCTGTATTCCTCGTTGGCAGTCAACTTCTGATGTACGCTGGAGGGGAAGTTCGGAGTATTCTCGCTGGTAGCGTTGTTGGTGCTGGAGTTGGTGCCCCGGGTAGCGTTGCGGTCGGTGCGTTCCGAGTCCCACGCGAAGAGCATCCACTTGGCCTCCCGCTCGCGGGGCCGTCCGGCCCTCCAGTTCGACTGGTCCCAGTCGGTGTTGCCGGAGTAGAAGTTGGTCAGGAAGTAATCGATCCAGGTGTCGGGATCGATGAAGATGAGGGCATTGGCGTAGTTCCTTGGAGTGCTCAGATCCCGGCGAGCGATGGCCAGGGTTCGGCTCCAGGCGCTGAGGTCGCCATCGACCACCTCCAGCACGCTGGCACTACCGGCATCCTTGATGGCATCCCAGTCTTCCTCCCGTCCTCCGAAATTCGCGGCCAGCATGTCGTCTTCAAAGCGCTCGAAGATGTGATACATGCCCCAGTAGAGACCGTTGAGGTAGAGGTGGGCGTAAATCTGGTGCTGGAATGGCTGACCGGTGGCCCGCTGGGCATCGCGGTGCCACTGGTCCCGGATATACTGCGCCCGCTCCACCACGCCCGGGTTCAGCCAGGAATCGCCGTTTCCCCCGCGCAGGATGAGGGAGTTGAACTCGGTGACTTCCGATTCGGGAAACAGCGGGAAACGGAGCTTGGTGGGTCCGTACTCGGAGCGAAAGACGGCTCGCAGGTTGTGCTTGCCCCGGTTGGCATTGCGGCTGGCGCGCCCCACTGCGCGGATTCCGCCATTCAACTGGGTCTGCTCCCCGTCCGGGAAGTCGAAGAATTCGTAGGAGCAGGGCTTTTCCCATTGGTCTCCACGTTGATCGGAATTGGCATAGAAACCCGTGGTCCCGTCGAAGAGATCGTCGACGTCCATTACAACCGAGATCGAGGGAAGGGAGCGCAGCGATTCGATGACCTGCTGCTGGGAATAGATATTTCCGATGAGGTCGGGATCCATCTCGTAGTCGGTCGTGCGGGTTCCCCAGGTTGGGGGGAAGCCGGGAGGAGTTGGGCTTTGTGCCAGCACGCTGGAAGGAAAGATGTAGGTGTGAGTATCGATGTTGGTAGGCACCTGGCCGTTCTTGAAGGCTGCCGCACGAATGGTCTCGGTCTTGTCGATGGTCAGGGGACCGGTGTAGAGGGTGCCGTTGTCCGGGGAGGGTTCGCTGCCATCAAGGGTGTAGTAGATGGAGGCCCCGACGGTCGCACTGGAGATTTCGAGCTGGAAGGGGCTGTTGCGGAATCCGCGGTTGGGAGCGAACTTGGTGTCCGCCACGAAGGCTTCAGCGTCCGGTTCTCCGGTGTTGGAAGTTCCCGGAGTCGGGTTCAGGAAATAACCGGCGACCCGCCGGCCCAGGTCGACACCGGCGAGGCGGGCCTGCAGGAGGAAGTCCCCGTCAGCGGCGCTGAGGTTGACTCCGTGGAGGGCGAGCACGTTGCCAGTCGGGCGAAGGGTGGCCAGGGCGGCGGAGGCACTGAACTCGGAGGGAGTAACCGTCTCGCGATCCGAACGCCCGGTGAGGGCAGTCGCGTTCCAGAAATTATTCGGCGGGGCATTTGCTCTCATCACCTCCACTCCATTGAGGAAGGCACTGACCCCATCATCGTAGCGCAGAAAGAGACGCAACTGGTCCAGTCCATGGTTCGCTGGCAGGTCGAAGGTGGCACGGGTGAAGAGGGAGGCATTCGTTTCGAACATCACGTCTTCCACGCTGGTGGTGATGTGGTTGCCAACGCCGATCGGACTGGATGGTCGGGCAGTGCCGTTCGCAAGTTGAGCAATGTCATCCGGATCCAGGGCCACATCATAGATTGCGACGTCCGCCAGTCGGCCCGAAAAGTAACGGTTTGCTCCAAGCACCCGGCGCCCGATTACGACGGGGGTGGCATCCGGACCGGAAATATCAGTGTCGAGAGCGAGGTTCCCCGTCCCGCTCCTGGGGTCGAGGACCCCGTCGACATAGAAGAGGACGTCGGAGATATTAGGAGTGGCGTCCTGCGCGAACACGACTGCGACGTGATGCCACTGGTTGTCCGCGAGGGCGGTGGAGCCCACCGTGTTGCCACCTCCCACTTCACAACGAATAGCTCCCTCCGTTCCGCTGGCAGGATTGCTGTTGAGGCGGATGTGATAGCGGTGAGAGTTGGAGTTGCTGCTGCCCCAGGACACGATGCCGTGGTCGGAAGTGTCTGTGGATTTCACCCAGAAAACCACCGTGCGGGAACTGGATCCCCCGATACCGGGAAAGGTTGTTTGCACGTAGTTGCTTGTGCCGTTAAAGCGCAGTGAGGACTCGGGTCCCCCGGGGACCGGAGGAGAGTCCGCATCCCAGAACGGGGAACCATCACCAGCTTCTACGAGGGATCCGGGAAAGGTGCCCGCGGTGTCGCGCGCGACCGTGCCAAAGCCATCGTCCAGGGGCCAGTGGGTCAGGGGTGCATCGGCGATTCCACCGCCTTCGTTGACGGCGAAACCGATTCCGGAAGATCCCGGGTTCCAGAGGGTGTCATCAAAGGAAGGAGTTGCCCAATCCGGATCGAGGGCCCCGGCACTGGAGGGAACAAGATAACGAAGGGGAGCAGTCTCACTCAGGAGTTCAGTCTCGAGGAGGGCCTCGCCGGATCCGTATGAGATGTCGGCTCGTTGCCGGGGAAAGGGCACCGCAGCAGATCCGAATTCACTGAGAATCGTGCTCCCGTCGGGGGAGACGAGGGCGAGGTATTCCCCGCTGGCATCCAGCTGGAAGTTGGTGTGCAACTCCGTGCCGGGGGAGCCGCGATCCTTGCCCGAGGCGAAGACCAGGAGATACGCCCCACTTCTTATTGTTGTGCCCGTGGGAAAGATCCACTTGGCCGGATTGGCGGGGTTGTCCGTCAGGGCATAGCCGGTCAGGTCATGGGGGAGGGGATCAGGATTATAGATTTCAATCCAATCTGAAAAATCCCCGTCCCCGTCGGCAACGATCCCGTCGTTGCTCGCCATGAACTCGCTGATACGCGGAGCGGCTGGAGCGAGTGAAATCCCGAGTAAGAGCAGCAGGAAGAGTGGAGCCAGGAGCGGGGGTGGGGGCCGGGGAGTCATGTGGGGGTGCGGTGGATTCTGAATTCCACTCCCCTGAAGGTGCGAGCCTATATTGCCAAAGCAGTCATGGTGGGTCGTTGTTTATCGCCCGACCGGGGTATTTGTTCTGGGGAAATCCTGCTCGCCGGGATCATGGGTCAGATTGTATGATTGAACCCTGCGCTCCGTCCTCAACCGAGGAATCGGTTGAGAATCATGAAATTGAAGCGATCATACTAACTTAATCCCCTGCTCAAGTTTTGAAAGCCCAGCTTAGCCATCGTCCGTTAATTCCGTTTCTTCTGATTCTCTTCTTCTCCACGCCGCTTCTGCGAGCCGAGTACGTGGTTTTCAGTGAGGTGATGTACAATCCGAAGGGAGAACTTCCCGAGTTCATCGAGATCGAGAACGTATCCTTTACGCCCTTTGACATGGCGAACTGGAAGATGACCGAAGGGGTGAGTTACGAGTTTCCCCTCAATCTCAATTCGGGAAGCGGGACCTATTCCTTCCTCAAGGCGCGGGAGACCATCATCCTGACCGGGGTGAATGAGGCGAGCTTCCGGGCGGCGTATCCCGGAACCCCGCCCAATGTGCGGGTCTTTGGTCCGTGGACGGGACAGCTCGGCAACGGGGGTGAACGTATTACCCTGGAAAACAAGAACGGGGTCATCATGACGACCCTGGACTACAATGATCGCGGTCAGTGGCCGGTGGCTCCGGACGGGGCTGGTCATTCCCTTGTCATTGTCGATCGCGATCTTGTCGTGGACGACTGGCGTAACTGGCGGATGAGCAAACTGGCGGGTGGTAATCCGGGAACGGCCGGAGTGGAAGAACAGGAGGAGTCTTATTCGAACCCGGAGGTGGACCTGAGCAGTGGTCTGCCCGTTATCGACTATGGGGACAGCTGGAAGTTCAGGGACGATAATACCGATGTAGCGAGCAACGAACCGGGCTGGAAAACGGTGGGTTTCAATGATGCGGCCTGGGACTCGGGAGTGGGCCTCTTTGGTTTCGAGACCGCTTCGCTGCCGGCCCCGGGGATCCGGACGCCGTGGCTGAACAGCAGCAATGCTGCCAACCATATCACCTATTACGCCCGCAAGACCTTCAACTACACCGGGGAGACCACCGGGGTGACCATCACTGTCGACCAGATCCTGGACGATGGCGCGATCTACTATCTCAACGGGGTGGAACTCGGACGCTCCGGCATGCCGGACGGTGCGGTGGACTGGAAGACCACCGCTTCCGCTGTGGTCAGCAATGCCACCGAAGTCACCGGTCTCTTCAACCAGGTCACCGGTGGAGCTGTCACCCTGAACAGCGGCGCCAATGTCCTGGCGGTAGAAGTCCACCAGACCAGCAATTCCAGTTCGGACTGCGTTTTTGGCGCCCGCCTGAGGCTCTCCGTTCCATCCGCGCCGAGTATCGTCCTCAACGAGGTGCTGCCCGCGGGAGGGGGGACGGGATTTGTCGAGTTCTACAACCCGACCGGTTCGGCCGTCAACCTGCAGAATCACTACCTCAGCGATGATGGTGGAAACCTGACGAAGTTCCGGATCACGGATAACATTTCGCTGCCCTCCATGGGGCTGGCCTCGGTTGGCTTCACGGAGTCGAACCTCGGGATCCAGTCGCCGACCGTGGTTTTCCTCACCGCCCCTGACGGGACAACAGTGATCAATGCCATCAACACCCCGATGCCACTGGATGGACGATCGCTGGGACGGAAACCGGCGGGGAGTGGCAACTGGTTCCTGTTCACCGGTCCCACCCGGGATGCGCCCAATGCCAGCAGTGGGAGCCTGGGGGAACTGATCGCCCTGAGCGAAGTGCACTGGAACGGATCCGACGAGATCGATTATGTTGAGGTCTGCAATATGTCCCCTTCGGCGGTGCCCGTGGCGGGTCTCTTCGTTTCCACGAGGACGGACTTCAGTGACAAGGTCCCCCTCAACGGATCGGTGCCGGGCAGCGGTTATCGCAGCTGGGACACGGCTTTTCCCATGAATGGGGACGACGAAATCACGCTCTATCTCATTGACTCCGCCAATCACGTGCTTTCGGCCCAGATCATCCAGCGGCCCGACCCGGGGCGCGATTCCCGGCAGACATGGCCCGCAGGCTCCGATGAGTGGTATGCCACCGCCGCCTCGACCCGTGACCTGCCCAATGTTCCCGATGTGGATGATCGGGTGGTGATCAACGAAATCATGTATGACCCCCTCTCCGATCAACGCAGTGGAGAGTACATCGAACTCTACAACAGGGGACCCGGATCAGTGAGGTTGGCGGGATGGCGTTTTGATGACGGTGTCGATTTCACCTTTCCGCCCACCGCCCAGATCCCGGCCGGCGGCTACCTCGTGGTGGCTGCCAACGGGGCCTGGATCTCCAGGACCTATGGGGGGATCAATGTGCTGGGGGACTGGGAAGGCCAGCTTTCAAACGGGGGTGAGCTGATCCGGCTGGTAGACCGGTGGGGAAACCTGGTCGATGAGGTCGACTACAAGCACAATGGCGACTGGCCTCACCTGGCGGATGGGGACGGTTCCAGCATGGAGTTGCGCCATTACGACATGGACAACAGGGTTTCGTCGGCGTGGGCCGACAGTGACGAAAGCAACAAGAGCACCTTCCAGGAGTTCAGCTACACCGATACCTTCCGGCAATTACGCACCAGTGGCTCGTCCAGCGACTACAAGGAGCTGCACTTCCACCTGGTGGGTGATGCCCACGTCGTCCTGCGCAACATTGAAATGCTGCGCAACGGAGGGGGAGGGAACATCATCCCAGGGGTCACCAATCATAACAACCGGGTGAGCTCTCCCTCGAATTCAAGCTCCAATGGATGGCTTATCCAGGGGACGCACTGGGCCAGTTTCTTCAGCGGTAATGAGATGCACCTGATCTCCGATGGTCATGGCGACAACAAGTGCAACCGTGCCGAGATTGATGTTACCGCCATGGATGCCAACACATCCTACACCGTGAATTTCGAGGCGCGCTGGGTGCACGGAAAGCCCAGGCTCATCATGCAGACCTGGGACCACAGTATCGGCAATGCCTTCCTGATTCCGGTTCCCAACAACCTGGGAACCCCCGGGGCACCAAACAGCAGGCTGATTCCGGCGGCCGCACCCGAGATCGCATCAGTCCTGCACAGCCCACCGGTCCCAAGGTCGGGACAAGCGGTCACGGTCACCGCCCGTGTCTCCTCCTCCGCCCCGCTGGCCAGCGTGGAGGTGGTCCACCGCCTGGACAACAACAATGCCAATGGCAGCTGGCAGAGATCGGACATGTTTGACGACGGATTGACCGGAGGAGATGAGGTGGCCAACGACGGGATCTACACGGCAAGGATCTCGAACTACACCTCCGACAACAACATCGCGCAGTTCTACATTGAGGCGAAAGCCAACGGCCAGGCCAGCATGCTGCCGAAGCGGGGACCGGAGTGGCCGGCCATGTGGGTCGTGGACAATTCAACGCTGAACACGGACGAGCTGCGAACCCAGCGCTACGTCATCTCGCAGTATGATCGTGATGCACTCGGAAGCGGAGGACTAACCTCGAAGTATGCCTATAATTTCGAGCGCATGTCGCAGCACTATTTCAACTGCACCTTCATCTCCAATGAAAGGGACATCCGTTACGGATGCGAAATCCGCAAGAGCGGCAGCCCGTGGACCCGTGACGGAGGGAGTGGCCTGGGCCGTGGGAAGGTCAAGTTCCCCGCTGACCGGAGTTTCCGTGGATGGTCCAAGCGCATGTTCGACAGTGACGCAGGGAGTGGAGGAAGTCGTCGCCACCACAACCGTGTTACGCGCTACTGGCTCTATCTTCTCGGGCACGAGGCGAGCCAGAGTGAGTACGTGCGTCACGTTATCAACGGGGGAGGGTCGAGCCTGATTGAGGATACCGAACCGGTTGCGAACGACTTTCTCGACCGGGTCTATCCGGATGGGGCGGACGGCGAGCTGATGCGTATCGACGACGAGTGGTGGTTCACGGACGGCTGGAGCCGCAGCAACCGCAATGCGGACTGGAGCTACAAGGGAACGGACAATCCCACCCGTTACCACACCGAGTGGATCCGTCGCAGCACCGAGGCGGAATACGATTACTCATCCTTTGTCGACTGGGTGCGTACCGTCTCGGGTAATAATTTCTCGTTCGAGGAAATCGAGCGATATGCCGACACGCAGAAGATGACCGCCAATGCCGCGGTGCGGGGGTGGATCGGAGACTGGGATACCCTGACCATCAACCGCGGGAAGAATGGATATTTTTACCGTCGGCCGACCGACGGGAAGTGGACTCTCCAGCACTGGGACAGCGACCTCGCTTTCAGCAACACCAACGAGAGCTTCATTGGAGGCCTGCCCGGCATCCGCAACTACTTCTACGAGCCCGCCGTCCGCCGTTACCTCAACTACTATATCGGCGAGCTGCTCGACAAATACACCTCCGGTTCAGCCCGTTTCACGGCCTGGATGAACGAGGAGGAGGCAGCTTCCAACGGCTACACCATCTCCTCCGGCAGCTTCAACAGCTGGAACTCGGGAAGGGTCGGCCGGGCGCGTTCCGAGATCGGCAACTCCCTCAATACCTCCCTGACCTCGTCCGGTCCCGGAACCACCAGTGCAGCCACCGCAACTCTCACGGGAACGGCTCCCTACAGCGTATTTGATATCCAGATTCCGGGGCAGCCGGACCTGGAGGTGACCTGGACCAGCACGACTTCCTACACCCTCAGCGGGGTGATCCTTAGGACGGGGTTAAATAACCTCAGCATTCATGGCGTGGACCGGGAGGGGAATATTGTCGGCACCACCCAGGCCAATATCACCAAGACGAGTCCAGCCGCCCCCGCCATGTTTGCCGAGGCCGATCCCGGTTCGTGGCAACTTGGTGCGGGCGAAACCCTCTCGATTGACGCCTCGGGCAGTTTCGATCCCGACGGGACGGAACTCACCTTCGCCTTTGAAGTGATTCCCGACGTAGGGGTGGGAATCATCAATACCGGACCGGGAGCAGCCGAGATCAGCTTTTCATCCCCCGGTCTTTATACCATCACGATCACGGGCACCAACGGCGGGGCCCAGTCCACCCAGTTGCGGCGGGAGGCGGCAGTCTACTCCGCAAGTGACTTCGCCAGCTTCAGCGCGCCCTTCCTCCCGGCCAATCTGCAGGCCGCCAACATGGAGGAGAAGGACAACCATTCTCCTGGCACCTGGTATTCCCTGGAGGACGAAGCAGGCACTTTCATCGTCAAGCTCGATCGGGCTACCGCCTATCCGCTGGTGGGCAGCTCTTCCTCCATGACGCATCCTTACCTCACCCGGAACCTGCCCACCGTGACCAACTGGTCGCTTCATACCGATCTCACCATGCAGACCGTGCAGAACGGTGATTTCCAGGCTGGCCTCATCGTGGACATGGAGAACGGCGGGAATGTGACGCGCTACTCCTTTGCGGTGGACGAAGGGGATGAGTTGACGGTGCGGCGGGAGAGCGCGGGAGGAAGCCTGCAGGAGGTGGCCAGTGAGGACTCCAATGACCGTACCGTGGCCCTGCGCATCCGTCGGCAGGGGAACTTCCTCTTCTTTGATGAAAGAATTTCTTCCGGCAGCTGGAGGGAGGTTCACAACGAATCGCTCACACCCGGGACAACTGCCGACGAGGGTGGACTCTTCGTATCCAGCAACCCGTCCCAGGAGGTGCGCATCGGGTTTGATTACCTTCTGCTGGTGGATCCGAGTGTATCCACCGATCACACGCGGTTCCTGCGTATTTCCGAGGTCATGTACAATGCCTTGGACGGCAATGATCTGTTGGAATACATTGAACTGACCAACATCGGCCCTGATCCTCTCAATCTGCAGGGAGTCTCTTTTGAGGGGGGCAACCCCTTCGACGAGCTGGTCCTCCCCAGCTATATTCTTAATCCGGGGGACTACGTGGTGGTGGTCCGGAACTCGACGATCTTCCGGGCCCACTACGGTAACGGTCCTGTTATCGTTGCGCAGTGGACCGGTGGCAGCCTCTCGGATGGGGGTGAGCGCATCCTCCTGCGCGGTCCCCTGGGGAATGTTATCCACGACTTCACCTACGGGGACAGTGGGGACTGGCCTGAGCAGGCGGATGGGGCAGGAGCGGCCCTTGAAATCCTTGATCCAGCTGGCGATTACCGCGATCCGGGCAACTGGCGGGCTACCACGGAATACGGTGGGAACCCCGGCAGCGCAGGGGTGGGACCGGATGGACGGGTGGTCATCAATGAGATCCTCACCAACTCGGCCCTGCCCGCGGTGGACTATATCGAGTTACACAACCCCGGGGACAATCCGGTGTCGGTGGGGGGCTGGTGGATCTCCGACTCCACGGACAATTACGCCAAGTTCGTGATCCCGGGTCCCGCCATCATTCCAGGTGGAGGTTACCTTGTCTTCGACGAAAACGACTTCAACCCGGGTGGCGGAGTAGGGCCGGATGATTTTGCCCTCAGCTCGGCTGGCGATGAAGTCTATCTGGTTGAACCGAGTGGTGGTCAGCCCTCCAGGTTCGTGGCCTCCCAGGTCTTCGGATGTGCCCCGACCGGCATCACCCTGGGCCGTCACGAGAACAGCGTCGGCGACACACATTTCGTCCTCATGGAGAGTGGCACACAGGGAACGGCCAACAGTGCCCCGAGAGTCGGTCCCGCTGTTATCAACGAGATCATGTATCACCCTGCCCCGGGTGGGAACCAGTTCGTCGAGATCGAGAATGTGAGTGGCGCTCCCCTCAACTTGTGGGATCCGGGTGATCCCTCCGTGACCTGGCAAATCGATGGGCTGGGTTTCAGCTTCCCTCCCAACACCACAATTGGAGCGGCTGATATTGTCCTGATCGTGGACACCGATCCGGCCACCTTCCGCGCTGCTTATGGAATCGACCCCCAGGTGCAGATCTTTGGACCCTTCACCGGCGCCCTGCAGATCCAGGGCGAGCGTCTGGCCCTGCAGAGTCCGGAGCCTCCGGTCCCTCCGGCCACCGATCCCTGCTTCGTGGATGTTGACGTGGTGGATTACCGTGGGGAGAGCCCCTGGCCGGATGAGCCTGGTGGTAATGGCCCTTCCCTGGAGCGCATATTCTCCAATCAATATGGCAACGATCCCGCCAACTGGCAGGACAGCTCGGAGGACAGTGGCACCCCGGGCATTTCCAACACCCCGCCCACCACTCCGGAAGTGCGCCTCAGCACCCAGAGCATCTCGGTGATTGGAACGATTGGCAGCAATGCCCCGACCCGGGGATTCCAGGTCTCCAACGACGGGATCAACGTACTCAATTACCAGATTACGGATGATGTCAATTGGCTCAGTGTGACCCCGGCTTCCGGATCATCGTCCAATCCCATCGACTTCCAGAATCACGAGATCATCTTCAACAGTGCGGCCCTGCCGGGAGGCGAACATACGGCGACCATTACGGTGACCGATCCGCTGGCCATCAACAGTCCCCAGAGCATCACGGTCTCCCTGACCGTGGAAGCGCCTGTCCTTGAACTCAGCACCGGTTCGCTTGCCTTCGCGGCGGCGACCAATGAACCGGTTGCGGATACCACCATCCAGGTCTGGAACGATATCGAGAACACCGTGCTCAATTACAATCTCGCCAGTGATGTCGGCTGGCTCGATATCAGTCCACGCTGGGGAACCTCCAACGGTCCCACCGACCGTAAGGTGCACACTCTGCTGGTCTCCACCCTGGGCCTTCCCAACGGGCAGTACACCGGACATATCACGGTGACCGATCCCATTGCGCTCAATACGCCACAGATCCTGACCGTCAACCTGACCATCACGGACGATATCCTGGTCCTGCTGGATGCACGCAACCAGTCCCCCGGACCCCTTCCGGTCTGGAACAACCGGGGCTTGCTGGGAGGAACATTCACCCCGGAGTGGGATGTTCCCGTCGTCTCCACGGTGGCAGGGGTCAGGGGAGTAACGCTGGAAGGAGATCGAGACTGGTACCTTGGCCCGGTCGCTCCGCCCGAGGTGACCGGCAACAACCCCCATACCGTGACGGCCTGGATCAGGAATGCCTCGGTACGTTCCGCCGAGCCGGTGGTTTCCTGGGGGAGGGATGTGTGGCTGGAGGGCTATTTCCTCGGCCTGCGCACCGATGGGCTCGATAGTCCAGGTGGTGACGACTTCACCGGTGATGTCCCCAGCAGCGTGGACGTCAACCCCGCGGACGGGGAACCGGATGATGGTTCGTCCTACCTCACGGGCCTCAATGTTGACCGCGAGCCGGGAGCCGGGGGGATTGACCTCACCGGGGACCATTTCGACTGGGCCTTCAAGTTCCAGTTCTACGATAGCGATGGAACGTTCTCCTTCACCGAGAACTTCGATGACCGCGTGCGCATTGACGTGGACAAGATCGTGAGCAACGCCGATCCCACCGTGGTGGACGATGGACCGGTCCACACCAATCTCGGCTGGAATGCCCGGTCCTCCACGACCTACAATTTCGGGTCGGGCGGTTGGTTCGATGCCACGGTGCATCTGGTTGAGGACGGCGGTGGGGCGCAGTCCGCGGCCGATCTCGGCTTCGGCTACTTCAGGGGATCCTCTTCCTCGGTAAACGACTTCGGAGGAATAGGTTACACCCCCACTTTCGGGCAGAGCAGCGGAGCGCCGGCGGTCTTTGACAGTGACTCCAGAGGTAACAGCTTCGGAACCATGCTCACCGGCGGAGAGGGATCCATCGTCTCCCTCAATCACGGGACCAATGATGTCTTCGGGGCGGTTTCCCACGGGAGTGCATCAGCCGACGTGGGCTGGCAGAATGAAGAGGAAGGAGGAGAATGGACGTTCATCTCCTATGTTTACGATGGGGCGGGCAACACCTGTGTCTACACCAACGGGGAGCTGACCCGGTGCATTAACCACGGTCCGCTCGAAGTGCAGGAACTGTCCACCGACGGCTCAGCCCTTCCCTTCGTGATCGGTAACAGCAACCGCTCCGATGGATCCCGTGGAGAAGGAGCGAACGCCCACCTGACCGTTGCGACGGTGAAGATCTATGATCGTGCCCTCGCGGCAGGGGCGATTGAGAATGAGTATAACCAGGACGCAGAATCCTTCGGGCGGAGTCCCACTGGGAATGTCGATAGCGACGGGGACGGGTTGACCGATGCGCAGGAGGGAGTCCTCGGGACAAACCCGAACGTGGTGGATACCGACCAGGATGGCCAACCCGACGGGGCGGAGGTGGATGCCGGGACCGATCCCCTCGATGCCGGATCGTTCTTCAAGATCGTCTCCCTGTCGCGGGAAGGTAACGGGGATGCCTCCATTACCTGGCTCAGCAGTCCCGGTAAGGATTACGTCGTGCAGTACAGCAACACCCTGCAGGTGGGTAGCTGGGCTGATCTCAACGGAGGTGCTCCGATCCCGGGTGGACCGGGAGAGACCACCACCTTCGAGGACATCGCGGAGGCGCCTGGACAGACCAGGCTCTTTTACCGTGTCCTCCTCGTGCCGTGATGGTCCGGTGGGCCCGGGTCACCGTTCGGGCAGCTCTGCTTCCGGCCCTGGTCCGGTTTCGTCCCCCAAGGGGGCGCCCGGACTGTCGGCCGGGAGTCCGAGAGTGAGCGCTCCAGCCCGGCGGGGATCGCTTGCGCCATGGAAGATTCCCCTGCTCAACATGACGGTCTGGGTTGAGCCGATGGCGGGAGCGACCCTGATCCTGTGTCCGCGGGTGGTGAGAAGCCTGATAGTATCGGGGCTCAGACCGCGTTCGATGCGCAGCTGGTCCGGCAACCACTGGTGATGAAAGCGGGGAGCATGGGTGGCCTCGGCCACGTTCATGCCATGGTCGGCGAGGTTGCAGACTATCTGCAATACGATGTTGATGATCCGGCTGCCTCCGGGACTGCCAGTGGCCACGAGGGTGCCATCGTCCTTGAAGAGGAGGGTGGGAGTCATCGAGCTGAGCATGCGCTTGCCCGGTTCGATTGCGTTGTGGCGGCCGCCGATCAGGCCGTAGGCATTGGGCGTGCCCGGTTTGGCGGAGAAGTCGTCCATCTCGTTGTTCAGAAGGATCCCCGTCCCGGGAACTACTATCCTGGATCCGTAGCTGAAATTCAGGGTGTAGGTGTTGGATACTGCGTTGCCATTGCGATCAATCACACTGAAGTGAGTGGTCTCGTTGCTCTCGGACCGGCTCAGGGGACCCAGTCCAGGGGCGACCTTGGTGCTGGGTGTGGCCTGGTTACGATCGATCTGCCCTGCCAGTCGACGGGAGTAGTCCTTGGAAACCAGTTTGTCCACGGGGACCTTCACGAAGTCAGGATCACCAAGGTAGCGCGAGCGGTCGGCATAAGCCCGGCGCATGGCCTCGGCTGTGACGTGGATTGCGTTGCCGGAATTGTGTCCATAGTCCCTGAGGGGAAAGTGCTCAAGGATGTTGAGCATCTGGATGAGGTGAACACCCCCGGAACTCGGTGGGGGCATG
Source organism: Roseibacillus sp. (assembly GCA_022448985.1). Taxonomy (GTDB): domain Bacteria; phylum Verrucomicrobiota; class Verrucomicrobiia; order Verrucomicrobiales; family Akkermansiaceae; genus Roseibacillus_B. The sequence goes on along the minus strand of JAKVCR010000010.1, from coordinate 5,761 downwards.
GACACGATTTTCCAGGTCCGGTAGCGGCCCGTGACCGGGAGGCGTTCAAGGGGACGGTAGGCGGCGAGATCCTCGCGCGTGATCAGACCACCGTGTGCCTTCATGTCGTCGGCGATGGTGGCTGCGAGTGCTCCCAGGTAGAAGGCGTCCGGTCCGTGTTCCGCGAGGAGGCGCAGGCTCCGGGCAAGATCCTTCTGGACGAGCCTGCTACCTACCGGCCAGGCCTTGCCTTCAGCGGTGAGGAAGATTTTCCGGGCTGCCGGGTCAGCCCGGAAGTCCCCTGCATACGAGTGGAGGGATTGGTGGAGATCTTCACCCACGAGGAAGCCGGTTTCAGCAAGTTCGATAGCGGGCCGGAGCGCTCGGCGGAGGGAAATGGTGCCGTAGCGTTTCAGGGCCAGGGTGAGTCCGCGTACTGTTCCAGGGACGCCTGCGGCGAGACGCGTATGGCGTGAGAGTTTTGGGTCGGGGGTTCCTTCCCGGTTGAGAAACATGTCCCGGTGGGCGGCTCCGGGAGCTTTCTCCCGGTAGTCGATGGCGACCTGCCGGGCTCCGTCGGCAAGGTGCACCAGCATGAATCCTCCCCCGCCCAGGTTGCCGGCCCGTGGGAGGGTGACCGCCAGGGCAAAGCCGGCGGTGACGGCGGCATCGACTGCATTTCCACCTTCCGCCAGCACTGTGGTGGCGGCCCGGGTGGCGTGGGCCTCCTGGGTGGCCACCATGCCCCCATGTCCCACTACGGGTTGAACCACGGGGTTGGCGCGGTCTGTTGGCGCGGTTGCGTTCTGCGCCGGCAAGGGAGGAGACAGGGCAAGGATCAGGAGGCAGACCCCTGGCGCGGGGCACCTGGTCAGGGGATTGCTCAGGCACATGGAATGGTGTTCTGCCCCAAGAGGAACCTTCTGGAAACCCAGAAACGAGCGATCCTGTTTCAGGGTGTCCCATTTCCGGCAATTTGATTGGACCGGGGGACAGCAGAGGTGGAGCATGGGGCCAAGATGATTGGAGATTCTCGATCCTGCGCCTCTCTCGCCGCCTGTTCCCTCATTCTCGTGGGAATGGGTGGTGAAGCATGTGCCAATCCTTCCAAGGAGCAGCTGGCCCGCTGGTTGAAGCAGTTTCCCAAGGCCGATGCCAATGGAGACGGAGTCCTCACCCTTGAGGAGGCCAAGGCTTACCGCGCCCAGGTAGAGGGCGGCGGCCAGGACGGATCCCAGCCCCGGCGGGGGACCGCGCGGTCGTTCCCGGTCCATCCCGGATGGGAAAAGGAAAAGTTCCCGGAGCATGCGGTGTGCTATCAGTCACCCAAAAGGATCAGGGAAATCTACGCCAAGGGCCTCGGATCCGGGCGGAATCCAGTGACTTCCTTCCCCAAGCCGAAGGACGGAGGCCTGCGTATTGTAGGGACCGGTCACAGTTTCATGGGTCCCGGCTACAAGACCCTCCCCAGAATCTGCCAGGCGGCCGGGTTCCAGCAACCGCTTCACCTGCATACCGGGGGTGGGATGACGGGTAGCGCCCGTTTCAAGTGGGAGCAGGAGAACGGGATCTTCCAGTTCGAGGGGAAGCCGAAACCCAAGCTCCTGGCGTCTATTGCCAATGCGGAGTGGGAGGCCATGATGTGGGGTCCCTACTTCCACGATCGGCCGGAATATTATCTGTGCTGGATGGAGTTCTGTCTGAAGTACAACCCCGGAATGAAATTCTATCTCTCCGATGCCTGGCCGCAGATCGAACACCTGGAAATGATTCCGGATTCAAAAAAGGGTTTCGTGGCCGAGACCATTGCCACCCTGGGCAAACTCAAGAATGAGATGTATGGGGAGATTATTACCGCCCTGAACAGGAAGTATCCCGGCAAGGTGTTTGTTCTTCCTACCAGCGATGCCATGGTCTTGGCCTCGCAATACTTCGAGCGGGGTGAACTTCCGGGGGTGGAGGGACTTCACCGGGCCCTGGGAGGCAAGAAGAGATCCCTCTGGAGAGACAAGCTCGGGCACCTCGGCCCCGGCTTTGAGTGGCTCGAAGGCTACGTGTTTTACGCCACGCTTTATCGCCGGTCGCCGGAGTTGATCAGGAAGAAGCTCGACCTGGGCGACTTCCCGGGAGCGAAGCTCGACCAGGCCTTCCGCCGGATTGCCTGGCAGGCCGTGACCTGGCACCCCTTTTCCGGGGTGCGTGACGAGAACGGAGACGGGTTGGCCGATGGGGACTGATCCTTCTGCCCCGGGACAGGAAAGATCCCGCCCGTCTCTTTACTTGGCGGAAATGTCGTAGCAGAGAAGCAGATCCTGGTCGCGGAGGTAGAGTTTGCCGTTGGCGATCACGGGGTGGGGCCAGGCCTTCTTGTCGCTGCGCTCAGGCTGATCAAAGCTGCTCACCTCCTTCAGTTCCTGGGAGGAGGCCTCGATAAGGGCCACCGGACCGTTTTCACTGCGCAGATAGAAGTGCCCGTCCGCGTAGACGGTGGCTCCCTTGCCCGCGCTCCGCTCGCGGTAGACGAGTTCGCCGCTCTTGATTTCCATGCAGGCGAAGGTTCCACCACTCGATCCGAAGACGTGTCCCTCCAGTTCGATCACTCCGCCGTGGTGATTGGCAAATTTCCGACTGGAGTGAATCTCCTCGGTTGACCATTCCCCGTCCTTCCTGTCGATGCGGAAGGCATTGCAGCCCACGCCGTAGGCGGAAGTCACCCATACGATGTTTTCGCGGATTACCGGGGTGGTGATGACGGCCGTCTTGCCGGGACGTTCGGCCCGCCAGAGGATCTTGCCGGACTTGGGATCAATGCCGGCCACACTCTTGCCGGTGAGTTGGACATACTGGCGGACGCCATTGATGGTGGCAATGATGACCGAGGAGTAACCGGCGGGGTCGGTCCATTCGCTGGTCTGCCAGAGTTTCTTGCCGGTCTTGCGACTGAGAGCGAGGACAGTGCCCTTGGCCCCCCCGGGAGTGCAGATCACCGACTCTCCATCAACGAGAGGGGACTCGCTCCAGCGCCACCCCGACATCATCTTGCCCCCGAAGTCGTCCTGCAGGTTGACCGACCAGGCCTTCTCTCCGTTCGTGGCGTCGAGGCAGACGAGGTTGGAATGCTGGTCGAGGGCAAAGATCTGGCCATTGTCCACGGTGGGCGTGCTGCGCGGGCCGGGGTAGCCCCGGTGTCCCCCTGATTCACCGGTCCTCGTCTTCCAGACCTGGGAACCGTCTGTCTCCTTGAGGGCGATCACGTTGCAGCCGTCCGCGAGATCTCCCAGCGTATAGATGGTTCCCTTTGATACTGAGATACTTGAGAAGCCACTACCAGCGGTGCGGGCTTTCCAGGCCAGGGGCGGTCCATCAGCAGGCCACTTCTTGAGAAGATCGGTTTGCTGGGAGCGTCCGTCGCGATTGGGACCACGCCATTGGGGCCAGTCTTCGGCGTGGGCAGGAAGGGAGAGGCCGGGGAGGGCCAGAGTGAGAAGAAGAGGGCGGAGGCAGGTGCGAAAACAGGCGTGATGCATGATGGCTGGTTCTAGCATGTTGGAGGAAGATCGGAAGGGATTTTACAGGTCATGGCGGAGGGTCTCCTGCCCGGGGCGCGTGAAACGGAGTTCGTTCCGGGTCGCTGCCCTGGCGGGATGGTGCCCTCCTCAACAGCCTCCAGGGGCGGACTTACTTGATGGTCTTGAGCTTGGACCAGACGGGGCCTTTCCCCTCCGCGACCTTGTTGCCCTCGCGGTCAATGAGGATGTAGGTCGGAAGCCTGTTGGAGTAGTGTGTCAAGAGGGACGCATCGATTTGATCCCTCATGATGGTAGGCCACGGGAGCTTATCCTTACTGGCCCATTTGAGGGCGGCCGCGTTGTTCCGGTCACGACTCAGGTGAATCATTTCAACCTTGGGATTGGGGACCACGTCTTTCTGGTAGGACTCCACCAACTGTGGAGCGGCTTGCACGCATCCGCCTCACCAGCTGGCCGAGTAATAGAGGATGAAATACTCCGGGACGCTTTCAAATTCATGCGGAGTGAAGGCCTGGCCTTCCAGGACCTGCATCTTGGTGAAGGCCTTGCCAATATCGGTGCGGGCAAATTCCTCCATCGCGGCCTTGTTCGCCGCCGTGCCGTCCAGTTTCTCCGCCTCCTCGGCCAGAAACTTCCGGTCCTCCTCCGACAGCTTGTCGATGGAGAAGGTGAGCGTTTTTCCATTCCGGACGGTGACCGAGACCTTTCCGGCGGCGGCATCATAGGCCTTGAGTTTTCCCTCAAAGGACCGTGATCCATCTGCGCTTGTCCACGTCCGGGCCGGAAGGAATCCCAGTCCAAGGGCCGTGGCGATGATGAGACATTGCGTGATTGATAGTTTCATAGGAACCGAGTTGATTTTCAGGGAAGGGAGGAAGTTTTCCGAGTTCAAACTCCTGCCGGGGAGGAAGACGGTTATGGGGCTCGTATTCTTTCATGCGCGATCGGGCCACGGACTCCGCAATCCCTGTATTCGTAGTGGTTCCGGCCAGGTGGGGCTGTCAGCGGCAGAGCCGGGCCGCGAGGGTCACCGCTTCCAGCAGGCTCCGGGAACTGGCCTTTCCCTGCCAGGCGAGGTCGAGGGCGGTGCCATGATCGACCGAGGTGCGCACGATGGGCAGGCCGAGGGTGCAATTGATGGCCCGGTCGAAGGCGAGGGCCTTGAGAGGGATGTGTCCCTGGTCGTGATACATGCAGATGAAGGCATCAGTTGTCGCACGGCGTTCCTCAAGGAAGGCGGTGTCGGGAGGGAGAGGCCCCTCGATGTCAATGGAGCGGGAGCGGGCCTTCTCAATGGCGGGCGCAATGATCCGTTCCTCTTCTCGATCTCCGAAGAGCCCATTTTCCCCGGCGTGGGGATTGAGGCCGCAGACCGCCAGTTTCGGATTCCCGCCACGAAGGCGCTTCATGGACTGGTGAGTGAGCTCAATGACGCCGAGGATGCGTTCAATGCTGAGGAGGGCCGGAACCTCGTGGTAGCCGACGTGGACAGTCACGAAGCTGCAGGTGAGGACATCGGAAGTGAGCATCATGCACGCGCCTTCCGCCCCGGTGCGTTCAGCGAAGATTTCGGTTTGCCCCGGCTGGGAAATCCCGGCGCTGTGGAGAGCTCCCTTGTTGGCGGGCGCAGTGGTGACCGCGTCCACATCACCGCGCAGGCAGGCATCAATGGCCTCCACGAGGTAGCGGTAGGTGGCTCTGCCGGTCGCTGGGCAGACCTTCCCGGGAGAAAACTGATCGAGGGTGATCGCGCCGAGATCGCAAATAGAGGGGGCCTCGGCGGTAGCGAGCTCAGTCAACTCGAGGATCGTGCCGGGCGCCGGGCTGCCAAGTTTTTCCGCGCACCGGGTCAGCACCCCGGCGTCGCCAAGGACGATGGGAATGCAGAGGTCCGCGACCTGGGCGTTCCGCAGGAGATCAAGGCAGATCTCGGGGCCGACCCCGGCAGGGTCTCCCATCGTGACGGCAATTCTCGGGCGGTCCATGCGGCGCGCCTGTCTAGCGTGGGCAAGACAGGGTTACCACGTTGGATTTTGCCTGAATGGCGCAGGCTCTTTTCAACCGGACGGGGGAAATGTCATATGATGTGATTGTGCGTGATTACCGATGAAGGGGATGAGATCCGATCTGGAGGCAAGCGGGCCGGGGATAAGGAACCGGCTCCGAGGAGCTCTTTTCAGATTGCTGGGTAGATCCTTCAAAAGACTTAAAATTAGAGGATTGGGTTGTTTTCCTCATAGCGCTAGAACGGG
>JAKVCR010000001.1:68567-108317 GCA_022448985.1 Roseibacillus sp. | reverse complement strand
GAACGTCACCACGAGGGAGACCGCGAACGTCACCACGAGGGAGACCGCGAACGTCACCACGAGGGAGACCGCGAACGTCACCACGAGGGAGACCGCGAACGCCACCACGAGGGAGACCGCGAACGCCACCACGAGGGAGACCGCGAACGCCACCACGGGGGAGACCGCGAACGCCACCACGAGGGAGACCGCGAGCGCCACCACGGGGGGGACCGCGAGCGCCACCGCGAGGAAGAGCTCCATCACTTTCTCCGGCAGCTTGGGGAACGCCTCTCGCACATCGAGCGGCGCCTGCAGCGCCTCGAAGAAGCACAGCGCCCGCAGCAAGGACCAAGACGACCACAGCAATCTCCCAGGAGAGGCAGGTAGCCCCCTCTCCTTCTATATTCTTACCTGATATCAAGGGGAGGGCTGTATGGCCCTCCCTTTTTTCGGGTCCCCGCCGGGAGGAACAAACCGTAATAAGAAAGGGAGAGCGATTTGCTCTCCCTTTCGAAATTCAGGATTCCAAGGCTTCCTAGGCCATGATGCCGTGAATCGGCTTGGCCCCCTCAACCCCAACCAGCTTCTGGTCCAGGCCACCGTAGAAATAACTCAGGTTGTTGGGATCGAGCCCCATCCGGTCAAGCACGGTGGCATGCATGTTGCGGACGTGAAGGGTATCCCCCACAGCCTTAGCGCCCAACTCATCGGTCTCTCCATGGGCGACACCACCCTTGATCCCTCCCCCAGCCATCCACATCGTGAAGCCAAAGGAGTTGTGATCTCTCCCGGTCCCCTTGGCGTATTCGGCGGTGGGTTGACGCCCGAACTCTCCACCCCAGACAATCAGGGTTTCATCCAGCATTCCCCTCTGCTTCAGGTCTGAAATGAGCCCCGCGATGGGCTTGTCGGTATTTCCAGCATGCTTGTTGTGATTCGCTTCCAGGTTCCCATGGGCATCCCAGTTGGCATCATTGTGAGCCCCACCCGAATAGATCTGGATGAAGCGTACTCCACGCTCCACAAGGCGTCGGGCCAGCATGCACTTTCGCCCGAAATCATCGGTACGTCCTTCCCCGACCCCGTAGAGTTTCTTCACATGCTCGGGTTCGGCATCCAGGTTGATGGCTTCCGGAGCGGTCATCTGCATGCGATAGGCCAGCTCATAGCTGGAAACCCGGGAGGACAAATCCGACTGGTCCTCGCGCAGACCCAGATGCTCCTGGTTCATGGTACTGAGGTAGTCGAGCAGCGTCCTCTGCTGTTCCCGCGGCATGTTATGCGCGTTCTTGAGATTGAGAATCGGATCTCCCTGTGAGCGGAACACGGTGCCGCCATAGCTCGCGGGCATGTATCCGGAGGTCCAGTTCTTGGCTCCACTGATCGGTCCGCCGCTGTTTTCGAGCATGACCACGTAGCCTGGAAGGTTCTCGTTCACGCTGCCAAGGCCATAGTTGACCCAGGATCCCAGCGAGGGCTTTCCACTAACTACCGAGCCACAATTCATATTGAGCATAGCCGACCCGTGAATGGGGGATTCGGCTGTCATGGAGTGGATGAATGCGATGTCATCAACCCGCTTGGCCAGGTGAGGAAACAGGGTCGAAACATGCTTACCGGACTGCCCATACTGGGAAAACTCCCATTTGGGACCAACCACCCGCCCCTTGTTCTTTCGTCCACCCCGCCCGAAGGTCTTCACATCAATGGTCTTGCCATCCAAGGGGTAGAGCTTGGGCTTGTATTCAAAGGTGTCCATGTGGCTGGGGCCGCCATACATGAAGAGGAAGATCACTGACTTGGCTCGCTGGGGAAGCATTGAGTCCTTCGGCGCAAGAGGATTTCCATAGAGGCTGGCCGCGCCTGCCTTGTTGAAGAATCCGTCCTGGGCCAGCATTCCGGTGAGGGCGAGAGACGTGAAGCCTCCCCCGAGATGGCGGATAGCTTCCCGACGATTGACCTGGCCGCAGAAGGTGTTCACTGGTTTGTTCATCGTTTTGTGGGGTAGATTGTTAAAGGATGAGATGAGGGGTGAGAATCAGTCGACGAAGAAGAACTCATTGAGGTTCAGGACGAGGAGGGCAAATCGGTTGAAGGCATCTTCAGCAGAGAGCTTGTGCTCCCGCATCATCACTTCCACAAGTTCCATGCCGTAGTCGAGTTCGCTTGCCGTAGCCGGGCGCGAGAGGGCAATTTCAAGTGCCAGCCCAACCTGACGCCTCGGGTCATCCGGTGCCTCACTTCGCAGACGCTTGGCAAAGCTGACCGCCTCTTCATTGATGAAGGCGCTGTTCATCATGGCCAGGGCCTGGGTGGGCAGGATGCTCCGGAAGCGCACCGGACAGGTTCCATCAGTATCGGCGAGGTCAAAGTCCTGCAGAATGGGAGGAACCAGCGAGCGCTTCACCTTGGTATAGACACTACGCCGCACCTGATCCTCCTCGGATGACCTGCCCCACTTTCCACCCTTGGTGGACGAGGTGGCGAGATACTCCTCGGGCAACTTGATGTAGACACTGGGGCCGCCCATCTTGCGGTTGAGCCTCCCGGTTGCCACCAGCACGGAATCACGAAGCTCCTCAGCCGTCAGGCGGCGCATGTTGAAGCGCCAGAACCATTTGTTGTCGGGATCCTTTGAGAGCCCTGCCGCCTGTCCCCGCGAGGACATCTGGTAGGCCTGCGAGAGCATGATCACCTTGTGCATCTCCTTCAGGCTCCACTTCCTGGTCACCAGTTCGGTAGCCAGCCAGTCCAGGAGCACCGGATGGGAGGGACGCTCTCCAAGATAACCGAAATCGTTGGGGGTGGCACAGATCCCACGTCCAAAGTGATGCTGCCACAGACGGTTCATGATAACCCGGGAGGTCCGCGGATTATCCGGCTTGATGATCCACTGGGCCAGGGCCAGCCGACGACCACTGGTATTGCGTCCATGGGCGGGGGGAGCTCCCTTCAGCTCATCTCCTCCAAAGATGGTCGGGATCCGGGTGATCATCGTCTTGTCTCCCTTGACGTGAGGGTTGCCCCGCTGGTGCACATGAAGCGCAGGAGGGGTCTTGCTGTGCTCCTGCACGACCTGGGCGCTCACGCTGGTGGGCTTGGGACGCTGCTTCGCATGCTGGTCGATCTGCGCCTTGAGCTTCTTGCGTTTTTCCAGGAGGGCCTTGTCCACTCCCTTCGACTTCGACATCGCAAGAGCCACATCCATGGTGAATTTCTCGCCCTGGTGGACCTTGATCCCAAAGTCGAAGGCCTGCCCCCCGTTTGTCTGGCGCACGTGGACAGTCACCACGTTCCGTCCGGTCTGCAGGGCAGAAAGGAACTTCTTGTCCGCGTCGGATTCCTTGTAGGATGCGAGCACCCCGGACCGCTTGAGAACATGCTGCCCGTTGAGGTAGAGGTCCATGTCCTCGTCATGAATAAGGGAGAGCCTCAGCTTCTTCGGTATGCTCTCGAGCAGGAATGTCCCCTGGGCCCACAGTTCCTTGGTATTCCATGCAGTGTTGACCTTGATCCCCGGGGTTCCTGCCTTGCCAAAGCCAGCCCGGCCCTTCTTCCAGTTCTGGTTCTCGGCTCGGAAGTTCACCGCCGACCAGTTGGCAGCTGGCTTGCTGGTAGTATAGAACCATTGAGCTGGTTCGGCCTCTCGACCGTCCCCGAGCAGGACATGAAACTCACCGTCGGAGCTACTGAGCCTCCCCTTCAGGCTCGGGAAGGCCTTGACCAACTGCTGGCCAATCTGTTTTTCGGCACCCTTGAGCTCGACCTTGAACCTCTCTCCATCCTCATCATGTTTCCGTAATGCGGCCTGATAGCCCGCATCCCCTTCACCGCCGCCCACTTTTTCGATATTGGCTCCGCCCTTGCCCGGCTGCTTCATGCCGCGGAAGAAAGCCATGAAGCTGTAGTAGTCCTCCTGCGAAATAGGGTCGCCCTTATGATCATGACAACGCGCACATCCAACCGTCATTCCCAGCATTCCTTCCGTGGTGATGCGCAGGTCATCATCAAGATTGTCGAAGAGATGCAGAAGGCGATCCGCAGGCTCGTCATCCCACTGCATGAGACGATGATAGCCAGTCGCGATCATTGATTGGGAAGTCGGTTTTTCGATCTCATCCCCGGCCAGCTGCTGCAGGAGGAACTGGTCATAGGGAAGATCCATGTTCAAGGCATCAATGACATAATCCCGGTAGCGCCAGATGTGCGGCTTGTCGGAGTCCCGCTCAAATCCATTGGACTCGGCATAGCGAACGATATCGAGCCAGTGCCGGGCCCATTTCTCTCCATAATGAGGAGAGGCCAGCAGGCGATCGATGACCTTTTCCCATGCGCCGGGGGACTTGTCCTTCTCGAAGGCCTCNACTTCTTCCAAGGTCGGCGGGAGCCCNGTNATATCAAAGCTTGCCCGGCGGATGAGCTCCCGGCGCGAAGCTGGCTCATTGGGCTTCAATCCACTAGCCTGAAGACGCTTGTAGAGGAAGGCGTCGATCGGGTTGGCACTCCAGCTGGAGTTATCGACCTTTGGCACAGTCGGTCGGCGAAGCGGCTTGTAGGACCAGAACGACTTGGTGGTGGCATTGACCTTGGTAATAATCTCCTCGGCGGACACAAAGGTCGCGAAGATGGCCAGAAGCGGAAGCGTTAGCAGAACGTTCTTCATGCGGTGACGGAAAGGTGGCAACCCGTGCGGGTTGAGTTCTCATTAGCGCGTTTGCGGGACAGGTAGCCGGTCTTTATCCGGTGTCTGATTCGCTGTTCGAAACACACTACCGGAATTAGGGCAAAATTTGCCTCCGCCATACAGAAAAAAACATGCCACGAGAGGGTGACCAAATCACTCGATTTTTGCTGGTTTTTTCATATTTCCGGCTGGTTATGCCCCCCATGGATCAACCATAAACTCCTCGATCGGTGAGATGCTAACTGCCCCCGTCAGTCCTGTTTTCCAACCTCAATGGGAGATAGTCGCCTGAACCCCTCCAAGGATTATTCCGCGAGGCAGCCAAGATCGGCCCCCTATACGCCCAACCACATCCGCCCTAGTGAGATAATCACCGGTATTGTGACAATGGCCGCCACCGAAGTGGTCAACACCACATGCACCGCCGCGGCGGGATCTGCTCCGTAGTGTCGGGCGTAGACAATGGGCGTCACGGCACTGGGCATGGCCGCTTGCACCAGAAGGACCTGTTTGAACTCAGTGACAACGGGAAGAACCTTGGCGAGGGAAAGGATCACAGCCGGCATGAGGATCATGCGCACGATCAGGCTCCCTACGCCAACCCGGGGAGAGTAACGCTCCTTGCCCAGCAGATCGGAAATGACCGTTCCGATAAGCAGCAACCCCACCGGGAAGGCGGCCAACCCCAACCAGTGGAGGAGATTGAGGAGGGTCTCAAAGACGAACCCCGCAACCTTGGAATGTTCCGCCAGGAGATCGACGCGTACGAATACCAGGGTAAGCCCAACCACGACCGCCACGATCGGGCCGGAAAGAAACTCGCGCGGCGACTTCATGGGTCTCCCCCTCAGGATAAGCATCCCCAACGTCCAGACCCCGAGTTCGACTCCGAGACTATGGGTAAAGAGGAGACCGAGAACGGCAGTCTCACTCTGGGGGAAGAACACAATGAGAAGCGGGATGGCCACGTAGCCATAATTCTGCACTCCCGCGGTCACGGTGAAGCTACGCCACCCCGTCCCCTTCCGCAGGCCGATCAGGCGTCCAACCGCGAGGGCCGCCATCAAACCGATCACGATGACAGCGAACCCCACCCCGATCGCCCAGAAAACCACCTGGGGATCACGCAAGAGCTCCGCCCGCAGAATCTTGTCCAGGATGAGGGCCGGGTAGAGCACGTGAATGACCAGCCTGGTGAGCCCGGCATCCATCTGGGGCCCGAGAACCTCGGCACGCCGGAGCCCTCCGCCCACCACCATGAGGAGGTAGATCGGGATGACGGCCACCAGGATCTGTGGAAGATCGACCACGAGGCGGAGGGTAACCGCAAGGAAGCGAACTCAAAGCCGATTGAGAGAAGATCCAGCAAAATCCTACTTCTCTACCCGCATGAAGTCGTCACTCAACCTGATCTTCCTTCCCTGCGCGGCGAGGTGGTCGAGTTCCTCCGTGAAGAACCGCGTGCTCAGGATATAGGGTGCCTCGCCCTCAGTCCAGTGACCATAGGTCGTCACGATAAAGGAACCGATTTCGTCAGGCAGCACTTCTACTCCTGGATAGGTGGTGTCGTGGCCCTTCTTGTTATCAAGCAGGCGGAGGACATATTGCCCCGGCTGGCCTTTCACGAGGTCTTCGTAGCGACCTACCCAGGCCGTGCAATCCCCGTCGACAGGAGCAATGGCGTTTCCACTGGCATAGCGCCCCCGAAAAACAATCACGAGCCTCCCGTCGGGCGCGTAGCGACAGGTGTGGCGATCCCCGGTCAGGGTCACAGGGAGTTCACGCGGCTTGCTCCAGGTGCTGCCTTCGTCGTTGGAGAACATGATGTGTGAGTTCTTTCGCCGTGCATTTTCCCGCAGCAACATTGCAATCTGGCTGCCATCAGGTGAACGCACCAGACCGGGCTCACAGAGGTGGACCGCGCTGCCACTCTCCAGGGTCACAGGAGTTGACCAGGTCAAGCCCCCGTCCTTTGTCACCGTCTTATAGAGGGTGAAAACTACCGGCCTCGCAACCCTGCCCTTGTCAGTGAAAAAGCGCCCATCGTCATGGAATACGCTCATGTAATGACCTTTCCCCGTTTTCAGTTCCATATGACTTCCCATCACCACGATTCCACCCCAGTCACCCGCCTTCTTCAGCTCGCTCCAGCTCCTGCCCTCGTTCTCGCTGATCGCATAGCGTGCTGGATAAAGCCCCGACCACAGGATGATCCGCTTCCTGCCATCCGGTCCCGTCATCCGGTGCAGGGTAGGCACTTCCTTCGAAGTCGCCCACGAAGCGGGCGTCGGCAGGCGCTTTCCCCAGCTGTTTCCTCCATTAACGCTGCGCTTGTAGACGATCGCACCGCGCCCGTGCCCCTTGGGATACACCGTCAGGATGGTCTTGCCGTCGTCGAGGAGGCAGGTTGAGACATGGCCCAGGTATTGCCCCTTTTCCCGATCCACCAGGGTGATCCGCTCGCTGTCTGTGGCAAGATCGATAACGGTGATCTCGGGCGCAGCAAGTGCAGATCCTACGAGGCAGGAGAGAAATGGGAAAGCGTAACGCATGGTTCAATCTGCGACGCCCTCAAGCTCGATACAATGAAGTTCGTTGTCCCCCTCCAGAGAAAGCTCGTCGCCGGTGGTCTCGGCGTCCCACGGACCTCGAACCGGGACGACGAGCTCTTGTCTCCTCGCCCCCTCGGCGCTACGAGTGGGCATGGCCGACGGCAATCCCTGCTGCACTCCCTCCCGGGATGGAAACGGCATTCTCCCGGCAAATGAACCCTCTCTGTCCCTGTCGTCCAGCGCTGGCTCGACCGAGGACATGGTCCGCATCGAGGGCGGGGCTTTCCACATGGGAGCGGAGGGCCCGGAATGCTGGGCCGCTGACGGCGAAAGCCCGCGCCGCGAGGTGTCCCTCGATCCCTACTTCCTTGACCGCACCTCGGTCACCAACGAGACCTTCGCGGCCTTCGTGGAGGCTACCGGTTACCAGAGCGAGGCCGAACGCTTCGGCTGGTCCTTCGTGTTCCATAACCAGATTCCCAAGGCCCACCTCAAGCGCATCCGTTTCGACCGCGCCTTTGGAATCGAGTGGTGGGCCAGGGTGGAGGGCGCGTACTGGAGAAAACCCGGCGGAACCGGCACCAACATCCACAAGCGTATGGATCATCCGGTAGTCCACGTCTCCTGGAACGACGCCCGGGCCTTCTGCCAATGGGCAGGCAAACGCCTGCCCACCGAGGCCGAATGGGAACGGGCGGCCCGGGGTGGAGAAGATGACCAGGTTTATCCCTGGGGTGACGAGCTCACTCCCGACGGCAAACACCGCTGCAACATCTGGCAGGGACGCTTTCCGGAGGAAGACACCGGGGCCGACGGCTACACCGGAACGGCCCCGGCCCGGTCATTCCCTTCCAATCCATTCGGCCTCTACAACATGATGGGCAACGCCTGGGACTGGGTAGCCGACTGGTTCGACCCTCGCTATCCCAGGGACGCGCCGCCCGACAACCCCCTTGGACCTGCCAAGGGCACCGAAAGGATTATTCGTGGCGGATCCTTTCTTTGTCACGAGTCCTACTGCAACCGCTACCGCAACTCGGCCCGCACCAAGGTCACCCCCGACTCCACCACCTGCCACCTGAGCTTCCGCTGCGCCATGGATGCCCGTGGCTAGGTGGCCACCCCCTCTTCCCATCGGAAGGGAACAGGACATCCCGGTAAACGACGTCGCCGGAACCACGGATCTCGTGGTTGGTCCTGCCCTCCTGGATGTTTCCTACTCCGGCACCTCCACCCAGCAGCCTTCTTCAATGGACTGCCAGCTCAACTCGGCCAGTTGCACCCCCTTGGCGCCTTCCCTCAGGGTCCAGGGAAACGGCTCATCTGCCACCACATGCCTGAGAAAGATTTCCCACTGGGTCTTGAAGGCGTTGTCAAACTCCTCGCCCGGCCGCACTTCCTGCCAATCCTCGAAAAAGTCGATGGGACTCTCGATATCCGGATTCCACACCGGGGTTGGCGTGTCCGCACGCGACTGCACGATACACTTGCGTAGGCCTACCGTCGCGCTTCCTTCTGTCCCATCCACCTGCATGGTGAAGAGTTCATCGCGGCGCACCCGTACGCACCAGGAGGAGTTGAACTGACACACTACCCCCTTCTCCGTCGCGAAGATGGCGTAGGCTGCATCGTCCGCGCTGCATGAATACGGATTACCCTGTTCGTCAATACGCTCCGGAATGTGAGTGGAAGCGTGGCTGAAAACGCGGGTGATCCTGCCGAAAAGATTATCGATCACGTAGCGCCAGTGACAGTGCATATCGATGATGATGCCACCCCCGTCTTCCTTCCGGTAATTCCAGCTCGGTCGCTGGGCAGGACGGTCAGGATCATGGCCAGGATAAACCCAGTAGCCAAACTCTCCCCGCACCGAGAGGATCTCCCCGAAGAAGCCCTCCTTGCAGAGCGCGCGGAACTTCTGGATCCCCGGCAGCCAGAGCTTGTCCTGGACCGTTCCATTCTTCACGCCGGCCGCCTCCGCCTTCTCGGCAATGGCAAGGGCTGCCCCGTAGGAAGTGGCCGTGGGCTTCTCACAATAAATATCCTTCCCTGCCGCAATCGCGCGCTCCAGAAAGCCAACCCGGTATGGTGTCCCGGAAGCGTCGAAGAAGACCGGGTAGGCATCATCCGCCAGCACCGAGTCCAGATCGGTGGTGTAATTCTCCACCCCGCACCTTTCCGCCAGGACCCGCAGTTTTTCCTCGTTGCGTCCGGTCAAAACCGGTTCCGGGATGATCATCCGATCCCCGCACCGCACTCCTCCCTGCTCCCGGATGGCCAGAATCGAACGTAGCAGGTGCTGGTTGGTTCCCATGCGCCCGGTGACGCCGTTCATGATGATGCCGATGCGGTGTTCGCTCATGGTTTCGATTGGGTTAAGTGGGAAGACTGCCCGGACTCACCGACCAGGTCGAAGATGAAAGTAAGCGGGATCGGCAGTGCGCTCTCCTTACCCTGATTCTTCATTTCGCCCTGAAAGGTAAAGATCATCGTAGGCTTCCAGGATGCGGTCCAGGAATTCACCCTGGTCACGCGCCCACCACTTCTTGGAAAAGATCTCTATTTCACGCCGTCCCTCGAAACCAGCCTCATGCACCCACTGGTCGATCTCGCCCAGGGCGATGGACCCCTCTCCCATGATTCCGCGGTCCAGCAGGATGTCCTCCTGGTCAGGCTTGAAGTCACAGATATGATAGGAATCCAACCAGCCATGCTCGGCGCAGCGCTGCAACTGATCCCGCAGGTCGACTTCCCAGAACACGTGGTAGACATCCACCGCTACCCCCACGTTCGGCAGAGCCAGTTCCCCAGCCAGGTTATTGGCATCC
Source organism: Roseibacillus sp. (assembly GCA_022448985.1). Classification (GTDB taxonomy): domain Bacteria; phylum Verrucomicrobiota; class Verrucomicrobiia; order Verrucomicrobiales; family Akkermansiaceae; genus Roseibacillus_B. The sequence continues at coordinate 98,271 of JAKVCR010000001.1, read as the reverse complement.
CTCAGTGAACAGATTCCCGACCGATCACCTGCGTAGACCGGATGGAGCGGTTCTATGGACAGCCGAATTCCCATCCGGGCCGCCTCCCCCGCAATCACCCCGATCCCGTCCCGGATCTGCTCATAGTTTTCTCTCGCGGTCTGCCCCGGGGTGGCGCCACAGACCAGCACGACGAGAGGCAACCCAAGGGCCTCGGCCTCCATCAGGCACTCGCGGTTGTTCTCAATCGCAGCCGCCCTCTCTTCCGCGGAAGCTCCGGTAAAAAAGCCCCCTCGCACCAGGGCAAGCCCTTCCAGCCCCGCGTCGCCAATATGCTTCCGGACCGCACAGAGGTCCTCCCCTTCCAGTGTCTCCCGCCACACGGAGATCCCCCCAATTCCCCGGCGAGCATAGCCCTCGATGCACTCAGACATGGACCACGAGCGCGTGGTGAAGGTGTGAACGGCCAGTTCGGGATAGGACATGGGAATTCCAGGTTACTGATTCAGTATTACAAGGCAGTTCGTTTCTCCAACCAAGGATCCTGCATGAGCCTACAGCCGGTATCCGAGGCGCAGGGCACAGTCCCTCATCATCTCGGCTTCCCAGTCTGGGCGACGTGGACAACTAGGGTGCGGCTCGCTGCTTGGGATCCGGCCCAGGAGATGCTGGAAAACCGCACAACTGTGCTTATAGGCGGGAACCGGAGCCCGGAAGCCGACGTTTCCGAGATACTGCAGAGCATCCGCCAGCTCATAATAACGCTCGTCCTGCTCCTCCCAGTAGCGATCGCGCTCCGCAAACTTCTCCGGGCAGAAGGCGGCCAGCCCAAGCAGGTAATCCGATCCGTATTCGATCATGTCGATGCCAAGATCGTTCCCGGTATAAATACGGAATTCCGGACGGAGTTCGTCCCGCAGGGCGAGACGCTGCAACTCCTCGGCACGACTCAGGGAACTGTGCTTGATCCCTATGAGGCTGGGAATACTCATCAATCCACGGATCGTCTCTTCGTCGTAAATCATTCCGAAGGGAGCGAATACCCTGCCGAGTTCAAACCCGATCACTGCCTCATAGGGTTCGCAGATGGTGGCGTAGAGATCCACGATCTGCTGCGGCTCCCAATCATGAAAGCGGGTAGTCTGGAAGATGACCGGCGTCCCCCCGGAGGCCGCGATTTCATCCATCTCCCGCCGGTAGAGCTCCACCAGTTCTCCCTCTTTCCCATCCACAAAGGCGCCCGCCGCAAAAAACTTCCCGCTTCCGAGCGTCCCGGTGGTCCAGCGCAGAACCGCCGTTCTCTCATCCGCTTTGATGTAGTTGGCGTAACCCGTATCCATGTTGACCGCACAACCAAGACCAGCCTCACTGGTGCGGGCCACCGACTCCCGGAAGGCACTCTCCGCCATTGTCCCATCCGGCTCAAAGGGAAGTAAACAGGCCGCCAGGCCCCCGACCTTGCGCCCGGGGCACTTCTTCTCGAGCCAGTCCGGCACACTCATGAAGGTGTGATGGTTGCAGGCACCGGAATCCGCAATACCAAAAACTTCACACTGGAATTTCCTCTTCCCCTGAGCCTTTTGATCCGGTCCCGGGACCGTTCTCATGCCGCAGGTTTATCATCCTCGCCGGCACTTTTTGACCTGCCGGGTATTTCGGATTTCAAATCCCCGATCTCAGGGCCCAAGGTGCGGGGAATTGGCCCTTCAGGACCCGCTCCCGATACCATGCACACCTCGCTTCTTCCCCTCTTTCTCGCCACCTGTGTGTTCCTGGCAGGTCCTCTCGCGGCTCAGCAACTCCGGCATCCACCCACGCGCCCCAACATCCTCTGGTTGGTGGCGGACGACATGAACTGGGACTCCCCGGGCTGCTTTGGTGGCGTAGCCGAGGGGGTCACCCCCAACATCGACCGCCTGGCGGAGGAAGGCCTGCAGTTCTGGCATGCCTACGTCAACATCGCCGTCTGCACACCCTCCCGCAGCGTGATGCTGACCGGGCTTTATCCGCAGAACAACGGCGCGGAGGGATTCCAGCGCATCCGCCCCGGCACTCCCAATCTGCCCGCCCTCCTGAACGCAGCCGGATTCCTCTGTGGTACTATCGGAAAGCCTCTCAATCAACAGGAACTCTTCCGCTGGTCGACAACCTACACCTGGCAGGGAAAGGGAGACGAGAATCTCTGGGGGCGTGACCCGGAAGTGTATCGCCGTTTTGCCCGGGACTTCTTCGCCACCGCCAAGTCCGCCCGCCAGCCCTTCTTCCTGATGGCGAGCACCCACGATCCACATGATCCCTTCGCCATCTCCGGGACCAGGGGTCGGCATCCGGACAACCGCCACTACGAGCGGGCAGAGTCCTCCCGGACTTACGGGCCTGCCGAGATCCGACTCAGCGCAGGGCTGCCTGACCTCCCCGAAATCCGTAAGCACCTTGCCGCCTACGCCAGTTCCGTCAGGCGCACCGACGACATGGTGGGAGCAGTCCTGCAGGAACTGGATCGCGCCGGGCTCACGGAAAACACCATCGTCCTCTTCCTCTCCGATCATGGGATGGCTTTTCCCGGGGTGAAGGCCAACTGCTATCCGGACAGCACCCGCTCACCATGGGTTATCCGCTGGCCCGGGAAAGTTGCGAAGGGCCGTGATGACAAACACCACATGCTGTCCTGTATCGACCTTCAACCCACCTTCCTTGAAGCGGTGGGATTGCCCCCCGTCGAACAAACCGACGGCCGTTCCTTCCTGCCCCTCCTCCATGGAGAACGCCAGGAAAACCGGGACTACGTCTTCACCCAGTTTTTCCACATTCACGGAAAGGACGCCTATCCCATGCGGGGAGTTCTCTCCCGCGACTGGGCCTACCTCTTCAACCCCTGGTCGGATGGAAAGCGCAGTTTCCCCCGGCAGTGGAATGGATTTGGCGCATTCCAGAAACTGGCCGGGTCCGACCCCGCCATGAAGCGCCGTGTGAATCACCTTCTCCACCGGAGGGTGGAAGAGTTCTACAATCTGCACCAGGATCCGTATTGTCTCTCCAATCTCCTGGAGGTACAGGCTTCCTCCCCGGACCTTCCAGCGTCCATGAACCAGTTTCGAAACCAACTCCGGGAATTCATGCGGCAGGTGAAAGACCCCGCCCTCCCGGCCTTCGACCAGCGCCGGGATCCTGAGGCCCTGCAGTCCTTCATGCGTGACTACACCGCCCGGGCAACCCGTGAAATCGAGGAATTGCGCGCCTACGAACGGACAAAAGGCTACCGCTTCTGACGCCGATCAACTGATCAATCGTCCAGTCCAAACCCGTTGCGTCGCCGGGCCTCCTCAGCACGCTTTCGATCCCGCTCAGCCTTGTCGGCCGCCCTGCGCTCCTCCTTTTCCCGAACTGCCCGCTGAAAGGGCGATTCCCCGCGCCTGGCAGGCCTGGCCGGCGTCGGCGCGGCCTGCCGCCCACCGTCGTTCCTCACCACCGGAGGAGCTGCCGGGCTGGACCATTCCTCCCCCTTGGTGAGGAATTCCCTGGGCCTGAGGGAACCGGTGGAAAAACGCAATTCGTCCACAACCATGGGGGAGCCACCCACTGCCACCCGGAAGTGCTGACTGCTTGGTTTCCCGAGACTGCCCAGGGGAATCTGCGCAGTGGCGATCACCTTGTTGTCCAGGAAGACCGTCATGCTCCCGTGGGTCTCCGAAGAGCGGGGGTTCCACACAGCCGCGATATGATGAGCCCGCCCGTCATATACCGGGGCATTATCCGCCACGGCCTGCATCTTCTCCGACCCCGTATCGTAGATAAAGGCGAGAAAACCCTTGCCGCTCTTGGCAGGGCTGAGGACAAGCCGCCACCCCGCGACCTTGGATTCATTCGCAGCCGAGACCGTGCCTCCCAATGTGCCAGCGGTCAGCCGCCCGGGTTTGAACCATCCCTCATAGGTGAACGGAGTATCGGCACTCATCTCAAAGCTGCCGGCCTCGGCCTTGCTCTCCGCGATATGGACAATCTGGGCCGCTACCGCATTCCGCTTCAGGACCAGGGGAACGGGATTCGGACCGATGGCCTCGACCGGCTTCCAGCGACCAAAAGACCCGAGGGAATGAGATCCGATACGGTCGCTGAATACCCGTGTTCCCAGCTTACTGTTATCGAATCCCCAGTAGGCGATTGCCTTCGGCGGAGTGATTATGGCCGTATCAAATCGGCCGAGGCGATAGAGAACGCAGCGTTCATCGGCCGTAAACCCGCGAGCCCAGATCGCTGCTTCATCGATGCAGAAATCTGCATCCTTGCTACCTACCTGCACCTCTACCCCCCCCGCCGGGGCGGCCCCCAGTTCCCCGTCCACGACCTCCGATTGCACCCGGTGATCGAGCCAGATCGAGGTCTTGCCTTCAACGTGCTCCACGAGAACGTGGTGCCAGCTCAGGTCCTTGGGCAGATCCATTGTCGCGGTCGCATCCCCCACGTCGGCCACAACCTGGTCACCGGCAACCCGTACTTCACAGAAACCCTTGAGACCCAGCAGGACCGCATCCGGCAGGGCCTTCATCCCGGCAGGAGCACCAGGTTCCGGAGGCGCCTGCAGGGAAGAGTCCGGACGCCGAAACCAGAACGCCATGGTGATGTCCTTGATTTCAGGGAGAGGCTTCACATCTGAAAGCATGGCCTCGCTGCCATTCTCCTTCACAAGCCGGCAGGCCAGCCCGATCCGCCCGACGATTCCCGGGCTCCCGCTGGTGGCATCAAGATCCCTTTCTGCGCCCGAGAGATCACGCACCCGGAACTCGGTAGACTCCTCATCGAAGGGGGCATAAAAGATGAGGCCGCTCGTAACAGGTGTGAGCGAAGCCACGTTGGCGGGCTCCGGGGGTATGGGCGCCCGGCCTTTCGGCAGAGCGGGCTTGGACACGGGTTCCGGTTCCGCCACAACAGGCTCCGGGATCGGCTCGGCACCGGAGTCGGGCGTCGAAGCCGCGGGATCATCGACTACGGCAACTGCAGCAGGATCCGAAGAATCGTCCGTTTCGAGCTCCGGTTGGGGTTCGGCGGCCCCCCCAGGATCTCCAACCAAATCGTCGGGAGTGGAAGCAGGCTCCTCTTCAAGGGGCGCGGGATCCGCTAGGGCTGGCACGGGATCCACCCGGGCTGGCGCGGGAACCGGGGCCGCCGGGTTCGCAACCCCTCGGACGGGATTCGAACCCTTGTTTTCGTTGGCGGCCACTACCCTCCGATTCTCCTCTATCTTGTGAAACACGAACACACCAACGGCAGCAGCCATCACGATGACCGAGACGAGCGCCAGCCAGGCCACCACGCCACGGCTCCGCCGGACGGGTTCCGGTAGCGGGGCCAGAGCGGCAGGCACAACGGGAGACGCAACCGAGGCAAGGGAGACAACCATCTCATCCCCGGAAGCGACTGGCAGAACAGCAACCGGCGGCGGAGCCAGGGGCAGATCCTGGTCAACCTGCTCCAGGCACCATGGCCGGAGAGCCAGGCCCGCAGCCAGAAGATCGGACCGGTAGGCATGGGCGTTGAAGGGCACACGCCGAAAGGAGACCTCCTGGGTTCCATTATCATAAATCAGATAGGAGGCTGACACGTCTTCAGCACTCGCCGGTTCACCCGCCGCACCTACCTTGACCAGGTAGCGGCAATCCTCGGAGAGCACCCCATCCTCCGCAGGCACCTCCTCAATCTTGCCATCTGCGCGAAGTCGGAACATCCCTGGCTCGATTGCATGGCCAAGGAACGTGACCTGATGTTCAGTTGCCTCGAAATTCGCCCGTGCCGCTTCCTGGTCCGGCACTCCGCGGTACCAGTTCGGCTGCACACATTCACTATGGGCCAGAAGGACTCCGCCGGTTTCAAGGGCAAGAGGACGTCCGGCCAGGTAGGCTAGGGACTCCCGGTCGAGATGAGCCCGGGTCCATTCGATAGCCTGCCGCGTAGCCTCATCAAAAATCGAAGTGTCGATCTTCCCTGCCACCGCCGCATCGAAATAACCAAGGACGATGTTCCCGGTTCGTGCCCGGAGACTCCGCAGGATCTCCGGCGTCCCCGCTCCGTAGCCCCCCACATCACCCAGACATATCGGCATATCGATCTCCTGGCGATCGAGGTCCGCTAGAAGGGCCTCCCACGCCTGACGGTTACCGTAGATATCTGAGAAGATCGCGTAACGCATCGAAATCGACCGGCTTACAAGGCCTATTCTCGGTTAACCGGGGCTATCCTGCAATTTCCGATTCGAATTACTCCCCGCAGGATCACCAAATACCTAAACTTGGGTGATTCGTTTCTGCCTGCAAAGTAATTCCTAACGTCGATAAAAGTCGACCCAGCTCAGCCCGATCTTTTTTGTTCCGGTTTTCAGCACCGATTGCGGCACTTCCGCCTCATAATAACCGACAATACGCTTTGAGGAATTGGGACCTGTGGACTTGACCAGATACCGGCCCTTGAGCGGATTCCCTTCTGCATCAAGCATCCGGGTCTTAAGATGATCTTTGCGGGATGGAACATTCTCACCATGGTATGCCCCGGAAAATGTTTGATCCCCCACCGTAACCCCAAGCCCCTCCAACCCGGTCAGGTGAATGCGCAGCAAGACTTTTGAGGGCCATTGGCCTTCGAGCAGACTGATCGCTCCTCCACCAATACCCGACTGATCGGTCACATCGAAAACGACGGAGTCCCTGCCCATGATTGCCTTGATCTGCCTGAGCCCACCGGGTGGCCCCTTCTTCTTGTAATCCAACTTGAACTTCGGCCCTGAGATATTGGAGGTGTTTTTCTTGTCGGAATTTTTCGACTCAATCCCAATCATCAGTTGCTTCAACTCGGCAACGAGCCTGGGGTGCTTGGCTGCAAGGTTGGTTCGTTCCCCAAGGTCTGCTTCCAAGTCGTAAAGTTCATCAACTTTCCTGCGACTATCATCAACCGCATAGCCGTGAAAATGCGCATCGGCCTTGAGGTACTTCCATTTGCCCTTTCGCACACCGGCCTTGTTAAAGTAGAAAAACTCGCGACCGGTTTCGCGTTTGCCCAAGAGCAGATTCGTCTGGTCCATGCCGTCAATGCGCCGGTCCTTGGGCACTTCAAATCCGCACAAGTTGGCGAAGGTGGGCATGAAATCGATGGTCGCAAAGATTGCATCATTCACCCGGCCCACCGGCACCTTGCCCGGCCAGCGCACAATACAGGGCAACCGGTAACCGGCCTCATACGGTGAACCCTTGCCATTCCGCAGCGGGCCGGCTTCACCCCAGAAGATGGAATCCTTCGGATGGCCCCGCTTACGCTTGGTATACTTGTCCTGATTCCACGGGCCATTGTCGCTCGTGTAGATCACCAGGGTATCCTTGGACAATTTCAATTCATCCAGGGTATCGAGCAGGCGCCCGGTTTCATGATCAAACTCCTCCACCACATCGCCGTAGAGGCCGCCCTTGGACTTCCCTCGAAATCTTGGAGAGGCATCAATGATGGTGTGCATCATGGTATGGGCCACGTAGAGGATGAAGGGTTTCTCGGGGTCACGTTTGTTTTTCAGGAAATCGATCGACTTATCCGTGTAGAGCCGGGTGAGGCCTCCCATATCCCTGGTGATGCCGGCAGCCTCATTATTCTCGTGAAACTTCACTGTCCCATTGTCGTTGGCGCCCAGGGCCCCGAAGTAATAATCAAAGCCTTGGGCATTTGGCATGCGAGGGATGATCTCCTTCCGGTTGGAGACATCCCACTTACCGATACAGGCGGTCTGGTAACCGGCCTTGCGAACGAGTTCAGCCCAGGTGATTTCATCAGCTGGCATCCCCCACCCGCCACTGCGAATGGGCTGCCGACCAGTGAGGAGGGCCGACCGGGATGGGCCGCAAACGGTCTGGGAGTAGAAGGAGGTAAAGCGAGTACCCTCCTTGGCCAGTTGATCCAACCGCGGGGTCTTGTTCTTCTCATTCCCGTAACAGGCCAGGTCCGCATAGCCCTGATCGTCCGTGAAGATGATGAGGATATTGGGGCGGAGGGGTTCAGCGCCAAGCGCAGCGATGGCCCCGAGACAAGCCGGGAGGAAGAGAGCGAGTGCCTTCATGACAGCGGGAGCTCCCAGTTTTCGTGGAACCTGCCAAAAGTAACGCGAAAACGTGAACAATAAGGCTTTTCCAAAGAAAATGGTATGGAACCATGTTCGCGATGAGCCTCACGAGAAGGAAGTTTCTACGCAGCCAGGGAGCGCTCCTGACCCTCCCGTTCATGCCCTCGCTGGCCTCGGCCAAGTCACTCAAGGCGCGGAAGAAGCCCGACAAGAAGATGGTGATGTTCTACGTCCCCAACGGCATTAACCGCCGTGGATTCTTCCCCGGGGAGGAGGAAGCACAGCTTCCCGGGTTCGTAGGTGGATTCAATGCCGACAAGACGAAGGCCCAGAAACGCGTTGAGAACGAGGCCGGGACCTATCCTCTGAAGTTCAGCTCCACCATGCAGCCCCTGAAGGAGCATGCCGAGGATATCACCTTCGTCACCGGAATGGAGCGTACCTTCAAGAACGGGCAGGACGTCCATGCCCAGGGGGCCTCCTGTTACCTCACCAGCGTGTCCCCTGTCCAGGCTGCTGAAAAAGGTTGGCGCTATCCCAACGGCCGCAGCCTCGACCAGGTCATTGGTGACCAGGTCGGCCATTCCACCGTCTTCAAGACCCTCGAGATCAGCTGCAACGGCTTCCGGGCTCCCAAGGAGCCAATCTATTTCGACAATATCTCATGGTATGGACCGGACAAGATCGCCCCTTCCATCAAGGATCCCCAGAAACTTTACGAGCGCCTCTTCAAGGCCGACAATTTCCAGTCCCATCTTGATGATGTCTCCTCTCTCGTGCTGGCCGATGCGAAGACCCTTGCGAAGAAACTGGGAAGCGACGATCGCGAAACGCTGGGCGAATTCATGGAAATGATCCGCAATGTGGAGGTGCGAATCGCCAAGCAGAAGGAGCGAATCGCCAAGGCGGACATCCGCATTCCCAAGGATGAGATCCTTCCCCGCGGCGAATACATCCGCCTCCAGACCGACCTCATGCTCCTGGCCTTCCAGATGGGCATGACCAACATCTGCACCTTCATGATCGGGCCGGAGCGCTGGGACGCGACCCTGATGTATGAGGGAGTCTTCGACAAGCCGGTCCAGCACCACAACATGACCCACAACCAGAAGGGTGAGGGATGGAAGGGGGTCCAGAAGATTGATATCTTCCACCTCCAGCAATACGCCTACATGCTGAAACGAATGAAGGAGATCCGCGAAGCGGACGGCTCCACCATGCTGGACAACTCGCTCGTGGCCTACGGCGCCGCCCTCGGCGACGGGGCCACCCACCAGTTCTATGACCTGCCCTTCATCCTCGCTGGAAAGGGGCAGGGCCAGGTCAAGCAGGGCCGCTTCCTGAAGTGCAAGAGTGGCACCCTCAACTCCAACATGTGGCTCACCATGGCCCAGCTCATGGGTGCAGAGTTGAACTCCTTCGCCGACAGCACCGGTGTGATCTCCGACCTGTGGACGTAGGCCTGACGGTGGAATGAGGACTCCCGAAGCACGGCACGCCAGGTGTCTACCCTTCCCCCGCAAGACAGCTCGCCCCGCTGTCATGGCCCTGGTATTACTCCTGGCCGCTTTCCCCAGCTCCCACGCTGCCGTAGACCCTGAAGCCCCGGCCTTCACCACCTTCCTGAAACCACTCTTCACCGAGCACTGCATCAAGTGCCATGGCGGAGAAAAAATCAAAGGGAAGGTAAACCTCAAGGAGATCACCACCGCACGGCAACTCCGGTCAAAACCAAGGCTGCTGAAGGAAATGATCGAGGCCATCGGCGCCTATGACATGCCTCCGGAGGACGAGCCGGAGCTCCCGGAGAGCAAACGCAGCAAGCTACTTGTCGACTTGAAGAGCATGCTCCGGGAAGCGGCCGCAGAGAACCCCGGGAAGCAGCAGGTTCGCCTGCGCCGCCTCAACCGTTTCCAGTACAACAACGCAACACGGGATCTCTTCCGGTTGAACCGCGACATCTTTGCTCTCCCCGAGAAACTCATGACCCGGCACAGCAACTACCTTGAACCCAGGGTTGCCCAGATGCCGGCAAAGGTTGAAGTAGCCTGTCAATCTCTCTCTCCCTCCCCCGGTCTGCGGGGGGTGAGATCCTTCCCCAAGGATCTGAGGGCGGCCCACGGCTATGACAACCAGGCCAATCAGCTGTCCCTCTCTCCCCTTCTCCTCGATTCCTTCCTGCGGCTCAGCGTCTCCATCATCGAGAGCCCCGACTTCAACGAAAATACGGTGGGAATCTGGAACGATTTCTTCCGCGATCCCGGGGGCGGAGACCTGCGGGCCGAGATTCGTAAACGCCTGCAACCCTTCCTCCTCCTCGCTTTCCGCAGCGCCATCGAGCCCGAAACCCTCGACCGTTACACCGACTACACCTTCGCCAAGGTGCAGCAGGGGCTCTCCTTCACCGATGCCATGAAGAAGGCCGCTTCCGCTACCCTCTCCTCTCCCCGGTTCCTCCTCCGCTACGGCTCGACCACCGAGGGCAAGGATCTCTTCGTAGTAGCAAGCAACCTCTCCTTCTTCCTATGGAGTAGCGGACCGGACCTCGATCTGCTGAAGCTGGCTGAAAGTGGTGAACTAGCCACCCTTGGCGCCTTCCGACAAACCATCGACCGTATGATAGCGGACCCCAGGATCGAGCGCTTCCTCGACACCTTTCCCACCCAGTGGATGCAGTTGGAGAACCTGCTGGGTGCCACCCCCGATCCCAAGCTGGCGCAGCTTTTCAATGTCGATAAGGACAGCCCGGCCAGCGTCCAGATGATCCTGGAGCCCCTCCTGCTCTTTGATGCCATGTTCCTGGAAAACCGCCCCGTGATTGAGCTCATCGCACCCAAGTTCGCCTACCAGAGCGAGTTCCTGCGCACATGGTACACTTCCGACCTCAAGCCACCAAAGGTTGATGCCAAGGCCATCGTAGCACGCAACAAGGCCAATGACCGGCAGCGCGCCAGCCTGCAGGCCACCATCAAGTCCAGTCAGAGTGAGCTCGATGCCCTCCTCAAACCGGTGAAAACCCGGCTCCTCCAGGCCCGCCAGAAGGGAGGGAAAAAGCCGGTCGATCTCAATCCGGTCGCGGCGTGGGAATTCAATAAGGACCTCCGGGACTCGGTGGGATCGCTCCACCTGAAGTCCCACGGCAAAATCGAGCACCGTGACGGGATGGTCATCCTCAACAACTCCTACCTGCAGACTCCTCCCCTTCCCTTCGATCTCAAGGCCCGCACCCTGGAGGTCTGGTGCCTGGTACACAACATCGACCAGCGCGGCGGGGGCCTGATGGGCGTCCAGGGACCCGGCGACTTCTTCGATACCATCGTCCTCGGGGAACGACAGCCCCGTCATTGGATTTCCGGAAGCAACCGCTTTGCCCGCACCAAGGACTTCCCCGGGTCCCCTCCGGAAACCAAACCAAACCAGCGGATCCACCTTGCCATGGTCTACCAGGAGGATGGCGCGGTTATCCTCTACCGCAACGGCAAGCCCTACGGAAAGCCTTTCCGCACAGGCGTCGCCACCTTCCCCAAGGGCCAGAGCTCCATTATCTTCGGCCTTCGGCACCTGCCCCCCGGGGGCAACAAACACCTCCATGTCAGCCTCGCCCGCGCTCGCTTCTACAACCGCGCCCTGAGTGCCGAGGAGGTAGCCGGATCCTCCGGTGGGCTCTACATTACCGAGGCCGAACTGCTTAAGGCTCTCACTCCTGAGCAGCGTAACAGGCGGGACACCCTCACCCGGAAAATAGAGGAGTCCCAAACTGCCCACGACAATGTGCCGGCTAACACCGATCCCCGCCGCGCTCAGCAGGATGCCCGGAAAATCTTCGAGGATGACATCCGCAGCAAGCTCCGTTCACGGACCTTTGAGCGACTGAACGCCACCGACCCGCGCTACGGAGGAGTGATTACCAACGCCGCCATGCTGAGCATGACCTCCGGTCCCAAGCGCACTCATCCCATCGCCCGGGGGGCCTGGGTCATCGAAGTCATTTTCAATGATCCCCCTCCACCGCCTCCCAACAATGTTCCCCCTCTTAACGAGGACGCCGCTGCCCGGAACCTCACCATCCGCGAGAAGTTCGCCAAGCACCGGGAGAACCCGGACTGCGCGGGCTGTCACTCCCGCCTCGATCCGCTGGGCTTCGCCCTTGAGAACTACGACATCATCGGCCGGTGGCGGGACAAGTACCCCAATGGCCGTGACGTCGATGCCAGTGGAACGCTGATGAAGAAACATCCCTTCGATGGAGCCGTCCGCTTCAAGCAATCCCTCGTAAAGGAGGACAGACGCTTTGCCCGTGCCTTTACCGCTCACCTCCTCCGCTATGCCACCTCGAAAGAACTGAGCCCCGCCGATTTTCTCACCGTGGAAGCCATCGTCGACAAGACGGCCGGGGACAATCACAGGCTGCAGTCGCTCATGCGTGAAGTGATTCTGAGTGAGAGTTTCCTCCAGGGAAACTGAGGACGCCAACCTGTTTCACATTCTTCAGGAATGCATGGTCCCTGCATGTCGTCCTTTTAATCCGCCCGGGATTCCCCTCCCGCTTTCCTCGTATTGCACTCGCCACCAGGCGTGGGCAATGTTAACCGGTCCTCCATTCATGAGCGATTGTAGCGACTGTTTCCGGGTTGGTGAAAATGCCCACGGTGAACGCGCCACATACGCACGCTTCGCCTTCTCCCCCGGGGAACTGGTTTACACTGTCCGCGGAAAGGCTACCCCCGAACGCACGCGCGGCAGCATTGAAGTCGGACCCGCCCAGCATGTGGAGGACCCCTACGCCCTCTACCTCAACCACTCCTTCAGGCCCAACCTCCGCCTGGAGAAACGCCATATGTTTGCGCTCCAAAGTATCACCGTGGGAGAGGAACTGACCTTCAACTACCTGGAGACGGAGTCCGAAATCGCATCTCCCTTCGTCTGTCACGCCACCGGCAGGACCATCGATTCAAGTGCCTGCAGCAAATAGGGCGCAGGGGTTCTCACCTGGCCAGCACTGCAAAATAGCCCATTGGTCAACAGTCCCCTCCAGGGAGAACCTCCCCGGACCGTAGGTCACCTTTGAGAAAACCCGTCTCCGGGATGACCTCCTCGAAAAGGAGATCCCATCTCCACATGTGGCACGGACCCGGTTGGTCCGAGACTCGCTTCCAGGACGGTTGGCATAACCACTCCAAAGTTTGAGAATTCCGGGCTTCCAGGCTCGCCCTCCTTAAGAGCTCCATGACATCAGGAGTCCTCAAACGATACCTGTCCAAGGCGGACGGTTCGTGTTGCCTCGGACTCTGGCGATTGCCATGCTCCTAAGGNTCGAAAGCGAAAATTTCGCAAACACACTCAATCAACTCGGAAAAATGAAAGACCATAAACTCAATGATATCCGTAACCTGGCTGTAGTGGGCCACGCCTCGGCAGGGAAGACCACCCTCTGCGAGGCGATGCTGGCCAACACCGGAAAGATCAAGCGCATGGGTAGCATCGCAGACGGCAATACCGTTTCCGACTATCATGCGGATGAGCAGGGACACCAGATCTCGATGCACTCCTCGCTCCTGCGCATGGAGTGGCTGGACGTGGAACTCAACGTGGTCGACGCCCCCGGTTCTCCCGATTTCATCGGTGATTCTCTCGGCGCCCTGGCTGTTGCCGATTTCGCCCTCATCGTCGTCGACGCAGTTTCGGGTGTAGGCTTCATCACGGAGCGCATGTGGGCCGAGGCCAGCCGACTGGGCATCCCAAAATTCATCGTCCTGAACGGCGTCGACAAGGAGAACGCTGACGTCCCCCGCGTCGTGGAAGAAATCAGGCAGATCCTCGGGGACAAGGTCTTCCCCATGACTCTCCCGCTGGACCAGGGACCGGGAGCCTCCCGCTTCCTGGACGCCATGAGGAGCAAAGTGGTGGAATACAAGTCCGACGCCAGCGGTAAGTTTGAGGAAAAGGATGCCGAAGGCGCCGATGCCGAGAGCGTAAACGACATGCACCGGCAGCTCATCGAGTTCGTTGCGGAATCTGACGACTCCCTGCTGGAAGCCTTCTTCGAGAAGGGAGAACTGAGCGAGGAGGAATTGCGCAGTCATCTGCATAGCGCCGTGCAAAGCCAGGTCTTTTCGCCCCTCTTCTGCACCGGGGCCGCCAGCAACGTGGGCGTCTCGCGTCTCATGGATTTCATCGCCAAGTTTGGCTCCTCGCCCCTGGACCGCAGCAGTGTTGCATGCGAATCGCTGGACGGAGAGCCGGTGGAAGTGAATGTGGAAGGTTCCGAGCCGGTTATCTTCGTATTCAAGACACTGGTGGAAGAGCACGTGGGGGCTCTTTCCTTCTTCCGAATCTACTCGGGAGAACTGAAATCAGGAGACACCCTGTATAATGCAAACACCGGTGAGAACGAGCGCATCGGCCAGATCCTCCTTCCCAACGGCAAGGACAGAGAAGCTTCTGATCACCTCAAGTCAGGGGAAATCGGCGCCCTGGTCAAACTCAAGAACACTCATACCAACGACACCCTCTGCAGTCCGAAACTGAAGGTGCGCCTGCCGGGGATCGAATATCCCGCGCCTAACATTCATGCCGCCCTCAAGCTGACTACCCGGGGCGACGAGGAAAAAGTATCCGAAGGCTTGACCGTCATTCATGAGGAAGATCCCGCCTTCCAGTTCCGCGTTGATCCCGAACTGAAGCAGACCATCCTCTCAGGACAGGGCGAAATTCACCTCAAGGCAGTTTCAGAGACCCTCAAGCGGCGCTACAATATTGAGATTGAACTCGAGCAACCGCGTATTCCCTACCGCGAAACCATCCGCGCGAAAGCGGAGTCGAAGTACCGACATAAAAAACAGAGTGGAGGCGCCGGCCAGTTCGCCGAAGTCTGGATGCGTATCGATCCTCTCCCGCGCGATAGCGGGGTTGAGTTCGGGCATTCGCTGGTGGGTAACAACGTGGATCGTAACTTCGTCCCCTCGGTCGAGAAGGGAATCCGCACCGCCGAGAACGAAGGCATTCTGGCGGGCTATCAGGTCTGTGACGTGAAAATCGACTTCTACGACGGCAAACAGCACCCGGTCGATTCCAAGGACGTGGCCTTCCAGATCGCAGGCAAGCAGGCCTTCCGTGAGGCCTTCACTAATGCGCAACCTCATCTCATCGAACCCGTCCTGCAGGTGAAAATCCGCACACCCGAGGAATCCCTGGGCAACGTGCTTGGTGATCTCTCGGTACGAGGCGGACGCGTGATGGGAACGGAGGCCGAGGGCCACTCCCAGGTGGTAACCGCCGAGGTTCCCGCCCGCGTCATGCACGCCTACGCCACGGACCTGCGATCCATGACCGGTGGCCGTGGACAACATAACGAGAGCTTCTCCCACTACGAGGACATGCCCAAGGACGTGGAACAGAAGGTCATCGCCGAAGCGAGCAAGCAAAGCGATGCCGCCTAGGCAGATCCGTTTCCATTACCCCAGATTGAGGGAGCCCCGGATGCCAGTCCGGGGCTCTTCGCTTTTGCAGCCGAGGGACTCCTCACGGCAGCAGGGAAAGCATCCCCGGGCCCTTGTGCAATTCCCCGCCCACCAGGATACGGGCCCTCAGACCGCCCACCCCCTTCAGGAATTCGTGTACGCCTTCCGCCGCGGCTTCGTTCATCCAGTAACAGGGCGAGGCTTCCTCCACCCCCTCGAACTCCAGTCCCTGAAGACCAAAGGATTTCCCGACCAGTTCAGGGAGGGACAAGCCCTTCACCACCACGTTCCGGCGAAAGGATGAGGCAGCAAGTCCGGGAACATCGAACTCTCTTTTCACTGCCTCATAGACCCCGTAATCAAAAAAGGTGATCTGGCCCTTGTAGTTATCCTTGTGATCAAAATAGCGGTCCCCGCGGATTCCCCGTCCCGCCACGCACTCGATCACGTCAGGATCTTCTATTCCGTGGTCAAGCGACCCTTTCTCGTGACGTCCTACGTAATTGTGTCCTTCGGACACGAATAGGTGAACCAGTTCAATTTCCCATTCCATGACCGCTATCCTCCAATGTAGCTCATTTCCACCTTGCGTTGTTCCCTGCTGCCCCGCTCCTCCGAATAACGATCCGTCCGCTCGCGCCAGATTCCCTCCAGAACGGAACGCAACCTCGATTCCTTTCCGGAGCGCAGAAGCTCACGCACATCGAACCCGCTTGCAGAAAAGAGACAGGTGAAGAGTTTCCCCTCTGCCGATAAACGGAGACGATTGCATCCCTGGCAGAACGGTTGAGTCACCGATGAAATAAATCCCACCTCTCCCCTCCCTTCACGAAATCCATAACGCCGTGCCACCTCCCCCTCGTGGGATGGGCTCAGCTTCTTCAGGGGAAACTCCTGTTCAACCACCTTCATCATTTCCCGGGTAGGAACAACCTGTTCCATGCGCCAACCGTTGGTTTCCCCGACGTCCATGAATTCGATGAAGCGGACGGGAATATCCTGTTCCCTGCCCCAGCGCACAAGCGGAAGAATCTCACTTTCATTTACCCCACGCTGGACCACCGTATTCACCTTCACGCCCAGCCCGCAGGACTTCGCACTTTCAATTCCGGCAAGAACCCGCTCCATCCTGGCTCCCACTCCGTTCATGCTCACAAAAACATCCTCATCAAGTGCATCGAGACTGACCGTTACCCGTTGCAGCCCGGCCCGTTGCAGGGCTTCAGCATGAGGGGCCAGAAGAACCCCGTTGGTGGTCAGGGCCAGGTCATCCACTCCCTTGAGGCTGGCCAGCATTCCGACCAGGTCCTCCACTCCCCGGCGCAGCAGGGGCTCTCCGCCGGTCAGGCGCACCTTCCGCACCCCCAGGGGCACTGTCAGTCCTACCAGACGCGTGATCTCTTCGTAGGTGAGCAGCTCCTCCCGGGGCAGGAAGGCATAATCCGACCCGAATACTTCCGCTGGCATGCAGTAGCGGCACCGGAAGTTGCATCGATCCGTAATCGAGATACGCAGATCCCGCAGCGGGCGATGGTGCCTGTCGAGGAGCATCCGCTCCAAACAAGCGTAGCCCCGGCAGCCCGCAACTAAATACTTGGGTATTTGCTCAATCCTTGTGGACTGGCAGCAGTTCATGAATCCACTCATCACTCCCGATGCCGCGGAAGCGGTCATTCTGGCCCATCTTCCCGTCCTTGGAACGGAGGAGATCCCGCTTGAGGAGGCTCATGGGCGCATCCTTGCCGGCGAACTGCATGCGGATCGACCACTCCCACCCTATAACCGCGTCATGATGGATGGCATCTGCTTCCGGAAAGCAGACCTGACTGAAACTCCCGTCCTTACAATTGCCGGGGATCATGCTGCCGGGTCGCCTCCTCCGGATCCACTCGCTCCGGGACACTGCTGGGAAGTGATGACAGGGGCCTGCCTGCCCTCCGACTGTGACACGGTGCTGCCCTACGAAGAGATCACGCGGCAGGACAGCTGTGTCAGCTTTCCCCCTGAGGCAGCTGTGCAGGGGCGTTTCATTCACCAGAAAAGCAGCGACCATGCTAGTGGAGACCTCCTCGTTCCGTTGCATGCTCCTGTCGACTCTCGCGTCGCTGCGGTGGCCGCTACCGTGGGAGCAACCACCCTGCAGGTACTCAAGCGTCCCCGGGTGGCCATCTTCACCACGGGTGACGAAGTGGTCGAGCCTGCCACTGCGCCCGCTCCCCACCAGGTCCGACAGTCCAACTCTGCTTCGTTGCGTGCTGCTCTCGCCGTCCTCGGGGCGGAGTTGATTGATCATCAGCATCTCCCCGATGATCCTGGCGCGACCACCTCAGCCGTGCGGGAACACCTTGATGCCGACCTACTCCTTCTCTGCGGTGGCATCTCAAAGGGGAAGTACGATTTCGTGCGACCGGTGATCGATTCGCTGCTGGGCAGCCCCTCCTTTCACGGTGTGGCCCAACGCCCCGGCAAGCCTCTCGCCTTCTGGGCCGGTCTCCCCCCCGTCTTCGCGCTGCCGGGCAACCCGATGTCGGTTCAGGTCACCTTCCACCGCTACGTCCGCCCTTTCCTCGAGGCTCTTCAGAACCAGAGCACCGTGCTACGCACGGTCTCACTTGCCTCCGAAATCCGATTCGACCCTCCCTTCGCCTGGTCCCTGCCAGCGAAACTACGTCAGGAAGGCGCCACCCTTCTGGCCGATCCCGCCCCCCTGTCGAATTCCGGGGACTTTGCCTCGGCCATAGAGTCCGATGGCTTCATCGAACTGCCAGGCGACCAGAGTGCATTCCCCCCCGGCAGCCTTGTCCCCTTCCGTCCCTGGCTCTGATCCCTGCCGCAAATCCGCTCGCTCTTTCCGGCTGATGTTCTAGCGTTACGACGGTGAGTGAGTTCTCGCATCTTGATGAGGCAGGCCAGCCGCGCATGGTCGATGTTGGCTCCAAGGCCGTGACTATCCGGTGGGCCCGGGCCGCCTGTACCGTGATCCTGGGTCCCGAGCTCATGGCGCAACTCCAGGAGGCGGGCTTTCAGAACAAGAAGGGATCCGTCCTGAATACCGCTATCCTGGCAGGAATCATGGCTGCAAAGCAAACCTCCTCGCTCATCCCGCTCTGTCATCCCCTCCCCCTCGACAAGTGTGATGTAACTATCGAACCCGAGAACGACGCCTCCTTGTGTGTCGAGTGCGAGTGCGGGACAAGCAGCAAGACCGGGGTGGAAATGGAAGCCCTTACCGGAGCCTCCATGGCCGCCCTCACCATTTATGACATGTGCAAGGCCGCCAATCCCTCCATCGAAATCACCCGGCTCCATCTAGTGAGAAAGCGGGGTGGCAAAAGCGACTTTGATGCAGACTAAGCTTCGATGACTGCACCTCTCCATGGCCTCCTCCTCGCGGGCGGAAAAAGCCGCCGCATGGGTTCCGACAAGGCAGATCTCGTGGTGGATGGTGGCCTCTCCCTCCGCGATCGTGGTCTGCAACTCCTCGCACCTGTCACGGAGGAGATCCACCTCTCCATCGCGCAGGACGACCAGCGATCCTACCAGTGCGATACGATCCGTGATCTACAGCCCGGGGCCGGTCCCCTCGCAGGTCTGGAAGCAGCCTTTCAACAGGCCCCTGGAGCTGCATGGCTTGTGACGGCCTGCGATCTCCCCTTCCTTACCGATTCCGTCCTTCGATCTCTCCGGGAAGCCCGGGACCCGGAGCGCGAAGCCACCTGCTTCACCAGCCGCTTCGATGGCAAGCCCGAACCTCTCTGCACCATCTACGAGCCATCAGCCGCCATGTCACTGACCCGGGCCCTTGCCGACCAGGTGCGCTGTGCTAGAAAGTTCCTCTCCTCCCTCGATCGCAAGGAGCTTGATCTCCCCGACAGGTCCGCCCTCGACAATTGCAATCGACCCGAGGACCTTGAGGAAGCCCGGCTGACTCTCAACAACGGTCGCACCACCAAGGCTATCATGGTGGAATACTGCGGAATTCTCCGTGAGGACGCAGGTAACGCCAGGGAAGAACTCGAAACCGAAGCAGCGACTGCTGCCGGCCTGTGGGAGGAACTGCGCATGGCCCACAACCTCTCCCTTGAACTGGAAGCTGTCCGGATAGCGATCAATGACGAATTCCAGCCCTGGTCCCATCCCCTGGCCGACCGGGACAAGCTCACCCTTTTCCCGCCCTTTGCGGGAGGATAATAGAATCATGTTCCGCCTGACAACTGATCCCATCGATTCAGGCGCCCTCCGGGCCGCCGCGGGCGATCCGCACGCAGGTGCCGTTTCCGTATTCGAGGGCACCGTGCGTAATCACCATCAGGGTCGTCAGGTAGTCCGCCTGGAGTATGAAGCTCATGCCGCAGTGGCGGAGAAGGAAGGCCAACGGATCGTGAATGACGCAATTGAGCGCTTTGGTCTTGATTGCGCCCAGGCGATCCACCGGACGGGACCGCTGGAGATCGGCGAATCTGCCGTAATTGTGACAGTTTCCTCTCCCCACCGCGCCGAGGCCTTTGAGGCCTGCCGCTTTATCATCGACGAAATCAAGCACCGCCTTCCTATCTGGAAGAAGGAGTTCTATCCCGATGGTTCAAGCAGCTGGGTAGGCTGCGAGGGCTGCCGTCAGGGACACCAGCACTGACCTTGCAGTCTTCTCAGGATTGCCTAGATTAGTTCCGTGTCGCGATTCTATTTCCTCACCCTTGCGCTTCTCGCTCTGGCGGGTCCGCTACACGCCGCACCTGTCCCCGATCTCGAGATCCTCTTTCTCGATGGCAAGATGTGGGACAAGCCCGTGGGGGAAGTCCTTCAAGACCGCAGGCCGTTGGGCTTCCACTGGCTCTCCACCGAGCGCAACGATGCACGCAGTAATCGCCGGGACCTGAAGCTCTGGGGCCTTCCGGTCGGCGAAACGATCCTCCGCAGCCGCGATGACAAGCTGCACTCCTTCGACATCTCCATCTACAACCGTGGCGACAAGGGCGAAATGTCCCAGGATCGCTTCAAGGCCCTGACCGGGAAATGGCACGCTCTTCTCGTCGAGAAAACCGGGTTGGAGGGTGAGAAAATGAACCGGACCCAGAAGGGCAGCGTGGTGGCCGCCGATCGCTGGGTCTGGAAATGCCCTGGCGCCTTTCTTGTGCTCACATCAAGCAAGTCAAAAGCCTCCCGGGGCTACACTCCTGAGTTTCTCAAGCTCAGCCTCGTCTCTGTGAAGTATGGCAAGGAGATCTACGAGCAGCGCTCAGGACTGACCAAGATCATGGCCCGGAGACGGGATCTCGTGGCCAACCGCGTGAGCACCCCCAATGGTGATGTATTCGTGCAAGGTGTGCCCATGGTCGACCAGGGCCGCAAGGGCTACTGCGCAGTGGCCAGTGCCGAGCGTGTCTTCCGCTACTACGGCCTGCCCGTCGATCAGCACGCCATGGCCCAGATTGCGGAGAGCAGCGCACAGGGGGGCACCAACCCTGCAACCATGATTGAGGCCCTCAAGAAGGTCGCTGGCCGTACCAAGACCCGTCTTCTAGTCCACTACGAGCTGGAGGACCGCAAGATCAGGTCCGAGATCAAGGCCTACAACCGGCTCATCAAGAAAAACGAGAAGGGCAAGGCCTTCCCCGATGGAGCGGTCATGCCCTACCAGTATTTCCTCTCAAGTTGCCACGCTCCCACCCTGCGGGAAGTCCGGGCCAGGGGTACCGCCTTTGACCGCTTCCGTAAGCAGATCAGGGACAACATTGATACTGGAACACCCCTCCTCTGGGCTCTCCAGGTCGGCGTCTTCCCGGAACGGGGAATTCCCCAGCAGGGCGGTGGCCACATGCGGATCGTCATCGGCTACAATCAAAAGACAGATGAGGTCATCTACACCGACTCCTGGGGGCCCGGCCACGAGTTCAAGCGCATGAGCACGGCCAATGCCTATACGGCCACCATGCACCTCATCACCCTCAAGCCTTCACAATAAGCAGCGAATGGGAAAGAAACCGGAAACTGAATCAAGTAGCCTCGGCTGCATCCTATCGGGAACCTGGACCCTGGCCTCGCTTCCCTTCTGGCTCGGTGCGGTCGGCCTTCTGGTGGTCTCCACCACCTCTGCATCCAAGTTGTTCGCCATCGCGCTGATCTGTCTTCTGCCGATCCCGCTCAATTTTCTCCACTGGCAGAGGACCAGCCGGAAGATCGTCTCCGTTCTGCTCCTTGTGATCGGGTCGGTCGCCTTTTTCTTCTGTGCCCGGCAGGCAGCGGACTACACCGACAATCCGGAAGCCCGCGCCCGTGTGATCTATGAGAATGGAACCAACCATTCCCGCTACTCCGTGGCCAACCTTGTTCCCGAAGTCGACCAGTACATCCTCGGCTCCTATCTCTTGGGGGCCATTGACCCGAACCTGAGCTGGAACCGGGCCGCCGACCTCCGCAGGAACGTCAGGGAAACCTACGCTGACCTTCAGAACGACGCCGACCTTGCACCCCTTCCCTGCGTCCTCGGTTCCACTTACCGGGAGATGATCGGATTGAAGCCCAGAACGGGGATTTCCTTTGTCTATGTCCCGAAAAGGACGGGGTGGGACCCCCTCGAGAAGCAGACCGCGATTGTCTTTCTTCATGGCGCCCTCGGAAATTTCCAAGCCTACTGGACCCGCTGGAAGAGTTTTGCGGATAAGACCGGAGTGGCCATCGTGGCTCCCGCTTTCGGTACCGGCAACTGGGAGAAGGATGGGGGACTTGAAGCCATCGAGCAGGCCCGCAAGTTCTGTGTTGCTCACCCCCGCATTGATGAAGAAAAACTGGTCCTGGCAGGCATATCCAATGGCGGAACCGGCGTGATCCAAGGGGGACTGGCCGATCCTGGAAAGTGGCGGGGTCTCCTCTTCCTCTCACCCGTCCTCGAAAAGAGTGCCGTCGAGTCCAATGACTTTGCAAATAGCTGGGGAGGGCGTAAGGCCCTCATCATCACAGGGGAACAGGACAAGCGTACCACCGCTGATTACGTCCGCAAGGCAGTGTCCAGCATGGAATCCATCAAGATGGAACTGGAGACCCACTACCTTCCTGATAAGGATCACTTCCTCATCTATTCCGATTGGCCGGAGGTGCAGAAACTCATCGAGGAGTGGGTGAAAAAACTGTAACCGCGAAAGCGGCCTTCCGTCATCCGGTCAATTCCTGCGGAGTGGGGAGAACAGAGGCTCTCGGGAGGAACGCGCGAATCAATTACGTCAATCCACCAGAGGATTGATGACCGTCACCTCTCCAAAGACTCTTCCTGCCTCCAGGGAATCACTCCACAGTTGTACTACTCCGGCCCTCTGTGCGGACGCCACGATCCAGGAGTCCCAGACCGGAAGTTCGAATCTTCGACGCAACGCAAAAGCAGCTGCCACGAGATCCCCATCCTCAGGGACCACCCGCCACTTGAGGTAACTC
This sequence comes from Roseibacillus sp., assembly GCA_022448985.1. Lineage (GTDB taxonomy): Bacteria > Verrucomicrobiota > Verrucomicrobiia > Verrucomicrobiales > Akkermansiaceae > Roseibacillus_B. The sequence continues at coordinate 75,315 of JAKVCR010000001.1, read as the reverse complement.
TGAACCAGTTGGACCAGAACGTCCCGTTCCAGATCAGAAGAACGGCTCAAGGCTCGCCAGAGTTCCCGGCACACCTGTACGCTGATCACCGGCAGGACAGGTAATTGCCACAGCTCCCGCACCAGGCGGTTGGCCACCACATGCCGGGCGGCTTCCCTGTCATGGGCGGATACCAGGATCGTGGTGTCAACAAAAACACTCACTCGCGCCTTCTGCGATCCTCGCTGTCGAGAGCATCATCTCCGCCCTCCAGCGAGACCGGATGGTCCAGATACCCAAGGGCCCGCCGCCGCGCTTCATCAAAGGCTGCCAGTTCCTTGTTCATCACCCGGGCATCCTTGCCCATGACCTCCGCTACCGCGCTGGTCACCGCACTTCTCCCCAGACGCTCCCGGATCAATTCAGCGAGCCACCCGCTGAGGGACTGCCCTGCATCAACTGCCTCATGTCGCGCCGCCCGCACAAGCACCTCCTCCAATTTCACTGTCACGTTCTTCATCGTGCTGCACGATTACACGATTGCACGAAACGCTGCAACCCTGTTTTTGGCATAGTTATTCACATTGAGATCTCACCTGAAAAATAGCCCTCATCAACTAAGCTTGGTGGCTGCTCGACAAACAATTCCTCCGAAAAAGAGCTGTTTAACCCTGCAGTGGGGCAAGATGCCTGGGAGAACAATCCGGTTGCGCGCTCTCGCCTCTCAGCAGAAAGGCAAAGGCGGCCTCAGGCGAGGATCTCCGGAATCACGTGTCCGTGGACATCCGTGAGCCTGCGGTCAATGCTGTTGTGCCGCACGGTCAGGCGCTCGTGGTTGATTCCCAGCAGGTGCAGCATGGTTGCGTAGACGTCGTAGACCTGCGTGGGGTTGTTACGATCCAGCGGCTTGTAGCCCCACTGGTCGCTTTCTCCATGGGTAACGCCTCCCTTGATACCTCCCCCGGCAAACCAGTTGGTAAACACGTATGGGTTGTGGTCACGGCCTTTCTGGCCTTGCGTGCTCGGCATGCGTCCAAACTCTGTCGTCCAGTGGATGATGGTATCCTCAAGCAGGCCGCGCTGCTTCAGGTCCTGAATCAGGCCGACAGTCCCACGGGCCATACCAAGGGAAAGGGAAGGATGATCGCGGGTCATGTCCTCATGACTGTCCCAGTTGCGACGCGGGAAACTGTTATCGTTACCACTCCAGATCTGGACAAATCGCACGCCCCTTTCAATAAGCCTGCGGGCAATCAGGCACTTACGGCCGAAATACTCGGTTTCTTCCTCGGGATTGATCTCCTTGGGATATTTCGTCTTTGGGTTATCCAGCCCGTACATCTTCAGGATGTGTTTCGGTTCCTTCGAAATGTCCAGCGCCCTCGTGGCGGACAACTGAAGCCGGGCCGCCAATTCGTAGCTGCGTATGCGGGAGTCAAGGCGTGGGTCTCCCGGCCGACTTCTTTTGTGGCGTTGGTTCAATTGGTTGACCAGATCAATACCTTCCCGGTGACTGGCCTCAGTCACGTAGTCGGCATGCGGGTGAAGATCCTCGATGGGATTCTCGCGTTGGGGAAAGATGGTAGTGCCTTGGGTGTGGGTAGGCAGGAAGGCCGCCCCCCAGTTCTTCGGTCCATTGGAGGCAAAGCCCCGATGATCCGGCAAAACCACGAAAGTGGGAAGGTTCTCATTTTCAGAGCCCAGCCCATAACTCACCCATGATCCCGCCCCGGGGAAACCGGGCAGCTGAAACCCGGTGGCCTGCAGGTAGGTGGCCTGGCTATGGACCCCTGTCTTGCCCACCAGGTTGTGAACGAAAGCGATGTCGTCGGCCACTTCGCCAAGGGGAGCCACGATATCACTCATCAGCTTCCCACATGCCCCGTATGGCTTGAACTCAAAGGGTGACTTCATCCATGGGCCGAGCCCGTTCTGAAAGGCTTCCACGTGCTCGCCAAAATCCGACTTCTGGCCATGCCTTTTTACCAGCTCGGGCTTGAAGTCGAACATATCGAGATGACTCGCAGCCCCCGCCATGAATAGCTGGATGACCCGTTTCGCCCGGGGAGGGTGGTCCAGTGCCGGTGTGGTCGCGGCGGACAGGGGATCCCTGGCCAGCATGGAAGCCAGGGCCAATCCACCGAAGCTGGACTGCTTGAGAAAATCTCTGCGGGATTCCTTGGGATCCATGTCAATCAAGATAGGTGAACTCAGAAAGGTTAAACAAGGCACGGCAGAGGTTCTGCATGCCGTGTTTGCGGGCATAGGCCACCAGTAAATCAGCCTCTTCTTTTGCTGGCATCCTGCCCGTCACCAGGAAATGCCCGCGCCTGACCTGCCCGGCCAAATCCCCCGCTTCCTTTTCGAGCCGGGTGGCGAAGTGGCGAGCCATCGCAATGCTGAACTTATTGTTCAGCAGACTGAGGGCCTGCAGGGCGGTGAGCGTCTCGTTGCGTTTTGGCGTGCTCTGGGAGGAGTCGGCGCAATCCAGGGTGGTCATGAAGGGATTGGGTTGCGAGCGCACAATAAAGCGATAGATCGAGCGACGGTGGCTTTTTGTGTCCTCCGGGTTGAACTTATGGTACTCGTAATGGGGCGAGTGGGCGGTCTTTTCGAGGGCAAAGAGATAATAGCCCGGGCCGCCCATCTCGAGATTGAGCTTTCCGCTGACAGAAAGAACGGCATCCCGGATTTCCTCCGCGGAGAGTTTTCTCCGGTTCATCCGCCACAGCAGGCGATTACCTGAATCCGCCCGGGCAAACTTTTCGTTCCCTGCCGAGGACTGCCGGTAGGTGGCACTCATGACCAGCAGCTTATGCAATTTCTTGAACGATCCTCCCTGGTCCCGGAAATACAGGGCCAGCCAGTCGAGCAGTTCGGGATGGCTGGGCACCTGGCCGAGTTCTCCAAAATCATTGAGGGAGGCGACAAGTCCGTCTCCGAAATGCCATTGCCAGACCCGGTTGGCGATCACCCGCCAGGTGAGTGGGTGATCCTTCCGGACCAGCCACTTCGCGAGGACAGCCCGGCGGTCGGATTCACCATGATCCTTCGGCAGGTTGAATTGCCATGGCTCTTCCTTGAAAATAGGCAGGGCGCCGGGGCTGACTTCCTCACGAGGCTGGGTCACCTCGCCCCGGTGGAGAAACCGGATCATTCGTGGCTTGCCATTGGTCGGCTTGAACTGGCCCTGTGGCTTGAACCGGGTGGAGGCCGCATAAACCATGCTGCCCTTGGGCAGCCTTTTCATGGCCTCACTCTTCTCCGTGATTTCCCCCTCAAGCTTCTCCAGTCGCTCCTTTCGTTCCACCGTATGGAGCTTGGCCAGCAGGTCTTCTTTCTGCTTCTCAAGCTTGGCAAGGCTGGCCACGGACTCCTTGTCCTCCCCCCTTGCCCAGATGCCGTCGGTCAGGTTGGATTTTCTCCAGCGAGGCGGCCCCTCTATGGAGTCCAGAGCGGACACCTTGGTGTTGAGGGCACGGTTGGCTCCGGCACTGTCCAGCACTTCAACCTCAGCCAGGGCAAAATTGTAGTCATTGGCCGCCCGTCTCGCCAACTTCGTGGCATACACCCGCAGGAACCGCGCAGAGGACTCCGTTTGATAGTCAAGGGGCATGAGACCGGGGTTGGGAAAGTCACTGCCGGACTTGTCCACAAGGACCTCGGAGCGGGAAAAGTCCTCGCGGTTGGAGGCGATCAGCTTGAAGCGAACGGGGAAACCAAAGCCTGCACCAATATTATTGAAACTGTCATGACAGGCATGCAGCACGATTTTCCTGATGTCCACCCGTTCCCCCAGGTCGATCTGCACCCACTTTTCAAGGTCCGGGGATGTCTCCACCTTGCTGTGGTAACCAAACTCAGGACGTTTGCTGGAAGGGTCTGCTTTTTTCTTCAAGGTCCCAATCGCGGATTCAATCCTGCTCAGTTCCTCTCCGCCCTCTTTCTTGATTGCCTTCTCGATCCCACTTTTTTCACTACGCAGGGCAGTCAGCTCCCGTGTTAGCTGAGAGCGACGTTTTTCTGTCCGGGGATCACTCCCGTAATTGCGATCGGCCTTGTCAACTGCTGCAAACACCGACTGTAGACTGTAATAGTGCTCCTGGGTAAAGGGGTCTCCCTTGTGAGCATGACAACGGGCACACTGTACGGTCACGGCACAGAAGGTATTGAAGACGTTGGTGACCATGTCATCACGGTCCAGGTTGCGAGCCACCTTGCCGTCTATCTTTGATTCAGGCACCTCGGCATGTCCAATAAAGTCCCAGGGCCCAGCGGCCAGGAAGCCGAGGCCCAGAATCCCGTCCGGGGTATCCGGATACAGATTATCTCCGGCCACCTGCTCCTGTATAAAACGGGCATAAGGCTTGTCCTCATTAAAGGAACGAATGACGTAATCCCGGTAGGGCCAGGCGTTTGGCCGCAACTTGTCCTTGTCGTAGCCGCAGGTGTCAGCGTACTTGGCCACGTCGAGCCAGTGCCGGGCGAACCGCTCCCCGTAGCGAGGAGAGGCAAGCAGCTGGTCGACCAGGACTTCATAGGCCTTGCCGGGATCCTTCTTGCAGGCTTCCAGAAACTCTTCCGTTTCCTCCGGGGTCGGGGGAAGGCCGGTCAAGTCATGGGTCAGTCTGCGAATGAGCGCCAGAGGGGATGCCTCCTGCGAGGGCTCCAGGCCGTTGGCTTTCAGCTTGGCCAGAATGAACCTGTCGACTTCGTTGCGGACCCACTCCTTGGCTTCCGGAACCTTTGGCTCAGCCAGCGGCTTTCGGGACCACCATTCTTCACCCCCTGGAGCCCCAAAACTCCCCGGGCTCAGGAGGAGCCAGAGGGCCAGCAGGAAGGATGTTCTCGAGCGCAGCATTGCCGGACGGAACGCTAGCGCAAAAACCCCACTCAGGCAGCATCCGATTTATCCCGCATTTGCGTGAAGAGCGGGGAATCCCACGGAATCCTAACGAAACGGCCAACACACCCGCTGGGCAATTACCGGTCCAAGGCCACAAAAAGCGGTGGAGTCAGCGACTCCACCGCCTGAAAAGTTCTCCTCCCCTCTCCGGGGGGAAGAGTCTGGGATCTCAGGGCGTGTCCACGACAACATTGTCGATTGAGAGCCCGCTGAAGGGGTCCGGGGTGCTGTCACTGATAAAATTAAATTCAATGATGACGATCACCCCGATTGCCTCCCCTTCGACCGGAATGGTCTGCTCGATCCAGCTGGCATCGAATGAGGTCATATCGATCGGGATTTCCGCACCCAGTTGTACCTGGTCGGAAGCCCGCAGGAAACGAATGGAAGCCGTGTCCCCGAAACCGTCGCTATCCCGGAAGACCTCAAAGTTCAACTCCGCAGCCGATACCCCGGTCAGGTCGATGGCCGGCGACCTCAGGGAAATATCGGAGTCCGTCCCATAGTCACCCAGGTTGGTGCACCACGCATTGGCGGAATCGTCAGCCCCGGCCAATGGACCGGTGCTGCCACTGGGTGTTCCGCGCTCCCAGTTGGTGTTGCCATTGGCATCGTTGACAATGGCAGTCCATCCGGTATCGGTCTCGAAGTCGTCCTCAAAAAGGGCCGGAAGCCCTTCTTCACGTACGACCAGGTATCCGGTCTCCGGAAAGGGCGGCGCCACGATCGCGGTGGTGATCCCCGAGACATCGCCCTGGATATCCTGGGCTCCAGCGACCTCGACCCATTCGACCCGGGGGGTATTCAGATCGGGATTACTCAGGATATCATACTGCCGGTCCTGGCTGCTTTTCCAGCTGATCCGGATATCCCCGGTCCCCGTGCGGTAAAACTCAGTGATCTCAACCTTCGGGGGAGGGCCGATCGCCACGATCTGGAACCCGTTGGGACGCGAGCGGGTGTCCCCCGCAGCACCCCGCACACCGGTGATCGTCAGCGACGCCCCGGTCAGTCCCGTGAAGACGGTGTAGTTCGAGGGCCTCGTGGTAGCCGGATCTGTGTCCTGGCTGCCTATGTAGCCGGCCGCACCCCCGAACTCATCATCGCCCGCGAGGGGATAGTTCGAGCCATTGACCCCGGTCTGGTGACTGTAATAGGTCACCGGACCACCACCATCGTCGACAGTGAAGCCCATCGTCCCCGCGCTGTCGGTGTTGTGATAGATCCGCAGTTCGTAGCCGCTGGCCTGGAAGGAGCCCGGTATCCCGTTCACCTCGATCGGGTCACGGTCGTGGAAATTATCGAAGTAACCCTGCATCATCTGGGCATCGCCCCCGCTGTTGGCTCCACCATTGGTGCTCCAGTGGTTGGCCACCGACCAGTTCACCGTCGCACCGGTGGCGGCACCACTGTCGTCGACAAGGGCAACCCCTGCCCCGACATTGCCGCCATTGCCGGTTCCAGTATTGTTCCAGTTCCCAACGGGAATTGAACCCGCCACCCCGGTGACCGCACCAGGGGTGCCCACACCATCCTGGCAATCGAAATTCAGGCTGATGACACCAATGACCGCACCGCCGCCGCCACCACCCGGGACATCGGCCGGATCCGTCGGATCCGATCCTCCGGCGATCTCCGTATCATCGCTCACACCATCATCGTCCGTATCCGGGTTATTGGGATCGGTCACGAAGGGGTCGGCCGCAACCTCGGCGCCGTCCGCCAGGCTATCCCCATCACTGTCCGCTTCCAGCGGATCGGTGCCCGTGTCGGTTTCACTTACGAAGGTTCCGGTGCCGGTCTCCACCCCGTCCAGCAAACCGTCATCGTCAGTGTCGTCGCTCTGCGGATCAGTCCCACGTG
>JAKVCR010000001.1:0-68467 GCA_022448985.1 Roseibacillus sp. | reverse complement strand
CCAGGCTATCCCCATCACTGTCCGCTTCCAGCGGATCGGTGCCCGTGTCGGTTTCACTTACGAAGGTTCCGGTGCCGGTCTCCACCCCGTCCAGCAAACCGTCATCGTCAGTGTCGTCGCTCTGCGGATCAGTCCCACGTGCAAACTCCTCCAGGTTCGCCGATCCATCATTATCCGGATCCCCGGCCGGCCCATTGTTGATATCGACCGAACCATCATCGGCAGGATCCAGCCCGTTGGCCGTTTCCCAGTTGTCGGCCAGGCCATCCCCATCCTCGTCCGTGACAGCACCGGTCGCCACGATCTGGAACCCGTTGGGACGCGAACGGGTGTCACCCGCAGCACCCCGGACACCGGTGATCGTCAGTGACGAACCGGTCAATCCCGTGAAGAGGGTGTAATTCGAGGGCGTCGTGGTGCCCGCATTAGTGTCCTGGCTGCCTATGTAGCCGACCGCACCCCCGAACTCATCAGCGCCCGCGAGGGGATAGTTCGAGCCATTGCCCCCGGTCTGGTGACTGTAGTAGGTCACCGGACCACTGCCATCATCGACGGTGAAGCCCATCGTCCCCGCGCTGTCGGTGTTGTGATAAATCCGCAGTTCGTAGCCGCTGCCCTGGAAGGAAGCCGGTATCCCGTTCACCTCGATCGGGGGCTGGTCGTGGAAATTATCGAGGTAGCCCTGCATCATCTGGGCATCGCCCCCGTTGCTGTCTCCACCATTCGTGGTCCAGTGGTTGGCCACCGACCAGTTCACCGTCGCACCGGTGGCGGCACCGCTGTCGTCGACAAGGGCAACCCCATTCCCGACATTGCCGCCGTTTCCGGTTCCGGTATTGTTCCAGTTACCGGCCGGGACCGAACCCGCCACCCCGGTGACCGCACCAGGAGTGCCGGTGCCATCCTGGCCGTCGAAGTTCAAGCTGATGACCGACTGGGCGAAAGCGCTCGCGACCGTCAGGCAAAATGCGACCGCGCACCACGTAGCCGACTTGTTCTTTCTCACAGGGTAATGTTTCATGAGATTAGGTTGAATGGGTTGAATGGGTTGTGAAACAGGAGCGATCTCTGAGACGAGACGCTCCTATACGATTAAGAATTCGAACATCAGAACGAAAGAAGAATTGCAGTTCCGTGCGTGAGCAGGACTCAGCCAACACGGAGAATGAGACCGGGACAGACGAGTATTACTGACAGCGAAAAGTTCCGGGTATCCATCATAATGGAGTCCTGTTCGCCGGAATCTGTTATAATCAGGATGCCAATTTTTGCGGGTGGATCCCTCCAGTGATGGAGCTCTGAATTTCAGAGATCCATATATCTCATCTTCATCCTGATTTGTGAGCAACTCTCCGCCCCCGGAAAATTTCTACTGCGGGCCGGAAATGACCGTCTCCCGAGTGGCGGGGTCCACCGGATGGCTACTTGAGGAACCGTCCGGCCAGACCACTTCCACACGCATCACATCCGGATCAAGGAAGATCGTAGGCGTCGACTGGGAGAGATAACCACCACCCTGGTAGATCTCCTGCACCCGCGTTCCATCCTTACTCACCAGGGTAACCCGCGCACCGGCAACGGAAGGGTTTCCCCCCTCCCCCTGCAGACGGAGAACCCCGGCGGCAGGTGTGCGACGATTGGTGAAGGCGAGCAGTTCCCCATTGTTGATACCAACCAGGAAGTCAGGGCGGCCATCCCCGTTAAAGTCACTGCAGGCCAGTGCCCGTCCATCGGTGGGTACCACTAATCCACTTTCAGAGTGCGACACCATGGTAAAGTCACCTTTCCCGTCACCCCGAAGCAGAACGCTCAGACCACCCCGGAACGGAGGGGTCTCGAATTGCGGGTTGGAAAAGTTCTGCACCGCATAGAGGTCCAGTTTGCCGTCACCGTCCACCTCCACGAATTCCAAGCCGAAGATCGCAGACGACTGGGCCGCCTTGGGAAGGGGCCGGAAGGAAAAGCCCCCCTTTCCGTCGTTGATGAAGATCCCGGATTCCAGGGTGTTGGCCTCGAGCTTTACTGATTCGCTCAGGCATTCCTTGGTATAAATCTGGGGCAAGGTCGCGCTCGCAAACTGGTGGAAGGTGCCAAACTTCTTACTGAGGTGCGGCATGGCCTTGGTGGAACAGCTCTTCCCGCGAGCGGGCACGATGACATCATTCTCGTACTTGGCCTCCACCAGCCGTTTCACTCCCTCGTCCCCGTAATCTCCGTAGTAGAGTATTACCGGATGTCCGGGATCAGCGTGATACTTGGTGTTCAACCCGACATTACCCACCGCATAGTCGATGTCGCCATCATTGTCAGGATCTCCCCCTGTGATGCTGTTCCACCAGCCCAGGTGCTTGTGCAAACCGCTCTTTTCCGTGACATCAACCAACGTGCCCTTTTCATTTCGAAAGAGCTTCACCGGGCCCCACTCGTGCGTGACCAGGAGATCGATCCAACCGTCTCCATCAGCATCGGACCAGAGGGCGCCGGTGACCATCCCTGTGGTGCGCAGGCCTGGGGCCCGCTCGGGAGGAGCTTCCACAAACCTCACCTTGCCCTCACTGGACTCGTTCAGGAGGAGGCGGCTCTGCGCGGGCATGGGGTAATCACCAGAAACAACCCGTCCCCCTACAAAAAGATCAAGGTCCCCATCACGGTCGAAGTCCGCGGCCACCACGCAACTGCTGTTGTCCCGGAACGCCGGCAGGGCATCAAGGGAGGCCTTGGCAAACTCCCCCTTCCCATTGTTCAGGTAGAGCCGGTCACGAGTCAACAGGCTCCCACTGTCATATTCGTAGCTCCCATTGGCCACGTAGAGGTCCTGGTCCCCGTCAGAGTCGGCATCAAGGAAAAGAACGCCCATGCCCTCGCTGTCCTCGTCGGTGTCAAAGGGCGAGGTCGCCCCCACCCGGAAATTGCCCTTCCCGTCATTCAGGAAGATCGCGCCGGACTGTCCGCGCGCGGTCGAAACGAAAAAGTCCTCGCTTCCATTACCGTCCACGTCCCCGAACGCAATGCCCGGACCGAGTTGCGAAAGCTTGTTAGGCAGGAGTGGTTGGCGTGAGAAGTCCTCGAAGATCCTCTCCTTGTGCACGATGCCCCGGAGACGCTTCTCGGGGGCAAAAAGCGGATCCGGTTTCTTGCGCTGCATCCCCGGAAGAGCCTTGCCCGCTTCCGTGATGGTGTAGTGCTGGTTAGCCTGCAGATCCCGGTAGTCCTGCACCCCACCGTCCGGCCAGCGCACACTCAGCTTGTCGATCGCAGTGGCCTCTCCCAGTCCGACATGAACAATCGGCTCGTTACTGGAAAGGTAGCCACTCATCGGCACCAGTTGCCGCACGTGCCTGGTGCCGCCAGCTTCCAGGGTGACCAGCGCCCCGAGACCGAAGCGGTTGGAACGCACTCCGCGCAGGGACACCGTCACCACGTTCCCTTCGTGGGCGGCATTGCGGTAAATGCTGACGGGTTCCTCCAGGTTCACCGTGACAATATCGAGATCACCATCGCCATCGAGGTCCCCGTAGGCACTACCGTAGCTCATGCCCACGTGATCGAGCCCCCATGCCTTGCTGACATCCTCGAAGGCATAGTCACCCTTGTTCCGAAAGGCGAGATTCTGCTCCGGCTTGGTAGGCGAATTCTCGTAGTGATCCCACTCGCTCTTCCCGATCTGGTCCGCAACCGTGAAGGTGATGTCCGAGTTGTTGAAGTCGCGCGCCATCCCGTTGGAAATAAAGAGATCGACCCGTCCGTCATTATCAAAGTCGGCCAGCTTCGCAGCCCACGACCAATCCGAGTTGGATACGCCGGAAAGGCTTGCACATTCTGTGTAGCGTCCCGTCCCGGTACTGACGTAAAGGCAGTTACGCATCACCTGGCGGGGCAGGGCCTTCTCGATGATGTAACGCATGACACCCATCTCCCCCATTGCCATCTTGGACTTGTAGTGTGTGGTGGCCGCCATATCGAGGACCACGAAATCGAGTTGCCCGTCGTTGTTGATGTCCCCCGCATCAGCCCCCATGGAAAACCAGGGAGTGTAATTGACGACCGAGGTGATGGCATTGGTGAAGGTGCCGTCTCCATTGTTGCGGAACAGGTTGTCAGGATCCGCGAAGTCATTACAGACGTAGAGATCCATCAGCCCATCCTGGTCATAGTCCCACCAGGTGGCTGCCAGGCCATGGCCACGCGTTTGAATTCCGGCCGCCACGCTGACATCCGTGAACATGCCGTCGTCATTACGCAGCAGGATATCGGGGCGGCCTACTTCATCCATGTCGTAGTTACCCGGCCCCTTCTCGGTGAGGGCATAGAATTTCCTGAACTCCGGCTTGACCAACGCCCTGCCATTACCAGCCTGCTCAAAGGGAGGATTCGCAGGGCGGCCCCCCTCCCGGTAGAAGCGGTTGGTCAGGAGAAACACATCAAGATCTCCGTCCTGGTCGTAATCACAGAAAGTCGGCAGGAGGCAGGCATCCACCTGGGCAAGGCCGAACCTGGCGGCAGCCTCTTCAAACTTTCCCGTCCCGTCGTTGAGGTAAAGCGCATTGGGAGAGTCGTAGTTGCAGACGTAGATATCGAGGTCGCCATCGTTATCAAGATCGGCCAGCGCTGCCCCGGTCCCCCAGGCCTTTCCTCCATCCACCCCGGCTGCCGCAGTGATGTCCTCAAACCGGAAAGCGGTTTCCGTCTGCCGGTAGAGTTTGTTCTGTCCTGGTCCGCTCACAAGGAAGAGATCAGGACGCTCATCCCCGTCGAGATCCCCTATGGCCACCCCGCCACACACGAACCCGGAATGGTAAAGGCGCTTGAGGGGATGGGTGATATCGATCCTGTTTTGAAAGGCGACCCCGGTCTGCTCCGGAACAAGCCGCTCGAAGAGGGTTTCGCCCGTCGGGTCAGGACGCGTCGCCAGAGGCCTCGCCGCCAGGGATCCCTCCGGAGCAGTCGGGACGGGCGTGGAATCCGGTTGCGACGCGCCCACTGGCGGATTGCCCTCGTTCCGGCTGCCGCCTCCCCCTCTGACTTCGGGACCTTCGCAGGCGGCAAGCACAACGAAGCCAAGTGCAAGGGCCGAGCCCGCTACAAGTCTCCGAACGGAGGGATGATATCTGGCCATCTCATGCACGGTCCGAGAAAGTCTCAAAAAAAATCACCCGCCAGGAAACTGGCGGGTGAGCAGAGCAGGGAAATCCATTTCCCAGCTGTAGATCATATGAAACCCTTCGGGACTGACGCCCACTTAACGCCTGCGGCGAACGAACACGCCTGCCGCTCCAAGCAGCACGAGCAACATGGAGGTCGGCTCGGGAACCTGGGTAATCTGAAACGCGTTAGGACGTGAACGGGTGTCGCCGGCAGCTCCGCGGACACCGGCGATCGTCAGCGTGTCACCGGACAATCCCGTGAAGAGGGTGTAGTTCGAAGGTGTCGTGGTGCCCGCATTGGTGTCCTGGCTGCCGATGTAGCCAGCCGCGCCCCCGAACGGATCAGCTCCCGCAAGGGGAAAGTTCGTTCCATTCCCACCCGCCTGGTGACTGTAGTGGGTGTTGGTAATGAGCCCATCACTAACGGTGAAACCCATCGTGCCGGCACTATCCGTATTGTGATAAATCCGGAGTTCGTAACCGCTGGCCTGGAAGGAGCCGGGGATGGTGACCTCAATCGCATCGCGGTCGTGGAAGTTGTCAAGATACCCCTGCATCATCTGGGCATCGCCGCCAGAGCTGTCTCCACCATTGGTGGACCAGTGGTTGGCCACGTTCCAGCTCACGGTAGCACCGGAGGCGGCACCGCTTGAGTCGACAAGGGCCACTGCTGCGCCAACATTCCCACCATTTCCAGTTCCAGTGTTGTTCCAGTTACCGACCGGGACAGCCCCTGCTACACCAGTGACCGCGCCGGGAGTTCCGACCCCGTCCTGACCATCGAAGTTCAGGCTGATTGTACTGGCTGCATTGACCCCCACGACTAATGAGCCGCAAGAGGCGAGGGCGATGATGAGTTTATTGAGTTTCATGCGTTGAATGGGTTAGGGCCAATTAATGAGTCCCAGCGCCTGTTGTAAACAGAATAACCCAAAAAAATCGCCTTCTTTATTGGGAGCCGCTCAAAGCAACACGGCCCATATAATAAGGAAACCTGAACACTTTCCCCGCTTGTCCCCTCCAGCACGGGGTCAGAGCACTGTAACGCGCACCCGCAGGAACATTCGACCCGCCGAGGCCATCGTCCCCGGCAGCCGCAATATCTCCGTCACCGAGCCATCACCATTGGCCACGGAACTCACCGTCACCGCATCGCTCTCCACGGTCCAATCCCTCAGGTCATCGGATACCTGGACCTCATAGATCAGATCACCGGCATCCAGCCGGCGGCGCATCGCAAGGCCAATGTAGTCCACTCCACCATCGGTTACCGTCAACAGCTGGGGCAGGTGCTCCGGATCCGGGGACCTGGGATCCCCCACGAATGCGTATTCCATGATGGTGTTCATCCCGTCGAGGTCAATGTCGACCGCGTCACCTGAGATGCTCGGATCGGCAAGTTCGGCGGCGGTGAAGTTGTCGTTCCTCCAATTCACCAGGCTCGCAGTCTGTTCGGCCTCCCCCGGGCTGCCGCCTACCGTCACGCTGGCTCTCCAGTTAAAGGGATCAGCGTGATCGGGAGCAACAGCGGGATTCACAAGGGCCAGAGAGACCCCGGTTCCATCCGGAGCGGAAGGCCAGGGCGCAACGTCGAGGTAGTGAAACTCCTGGATGGTGACCCCGGCTCCAAAGGAGAGTTTCACGTTTTCGCCCCCGTTGGAAAGGTTGTCGGGTCCGTAGCTACCCGCCACTGGCAGTCCTGCCCCGTAACGTGACTCGAAGGCATCCTCGTTACGCACCACGAGGGCGTAGGCACCGGGAGCAAGACTGGTGATCACGCCATCGGCGAAATCGAAGTCGATTCCCTTCGTGAAGCGGATGTCGGTAAGATCAAGGGTGAGAGTGGAACTGATATTCTGGATCTCAATGAACTCGAAATCGGAAGTGACGAATCCGGCCGCGATTTCAGCTGCACTGGCAGGAAGGGGATTATAATGAACCTCGGTGACCATCAGGTTGCTGGTCCAGGAATCCAGGTCCGGGGTGGTGGCGGTGAATTCCACCGGATTGGACCAGTGGCTGGCACGGCCACTGTTGTCGAGGTGCCGCACCCGGGCGCGGTAGGTCCGACCGGGTCTCACCTCGGCTGTCGGGAAGGTGAACTGCCCCTGGAATGGTGTAAGCCGGTCACTCTGGTAGTAGGTCTCGATCTCGTAAATGTAGCGATCCCCCTCCACGTAATTGGGAGTGTCCGGATTGCGGATTTCCCCGATACGCCACTCCATCGATCCGAAGGTGCTGCGTCCCTGTGGATCGTTGAAAGACGAGGACTGGAAGGCCAGTCCGTCAACGGGATATCCATCCGGGCCCGTGTAGCCGATGGTGGGCTTGTAAGGGATCGCGCTGTCAACCGCCTTGCTTGCCAGGTTGCTGCGACCGTAGCCGCGCACCGTCAGGAAGTCCTTGGTGTACTGGGTGAGACCCGCAAAGCTCCGGCTGGGCAGGAGCGACGAATTGAAGTTGCCGTACCAGATCCCCTTCTTGGTCTTGCGCGGATGGTAGTCCCAGACTGCCTGTCCCGCTTCCACGATATTCTGCCGGCCACCCTTGGTCAGGAAACCGGCGAATTCATCAACCAGGTGGGGGGACTGGTCATTGTCGAGGAGAAGGTTGAGGATTTCTCGTACCTTGTTTTCATAAGCTTGGTTGATGCTCGAATACTGCAGGCAGTGATAGATGCTCTCCCAGGCAGAGGTGTCTCCCCGGCCCCAATGGGGCGCATCCTCGAAGGTCAGGTCGATATCCCATGGAAGGATGTGCCACTTGCCGGTCTCCGAATTGTGATAATAGTTCACGTTGTCCTGCGGGCGCATGTCGGAGTTGTTGATTGCGAGGTTCATCGCGTTGAAGGCGAAGTAGTGGTCGAAGTCGAGGTTGGCCTCCCACCGCGACTGGGGGGTTCCGCTGCTGTGCAACCCCTGGAACGCGAAGAGGTCCGACTTGTCGCTCACCTGGTTCGAGCCCTGGGCCCGCTTGGTCGATCCCGACCCGCCGTGGACATTATAGAGGTTCCCATCGGGCATGTTGCGGGCCTCAAGGAACTTGATGTCGGGTTGCTCGACCGCGATGTAGAGGCCCCAGAAGTCGCCGTCGTACTGGTCTGAAGGTGCCTCCGCCACCTTGTCAATGACGCGGAAGTGATAGAACTGCGTGTTGCTGGCGAGTCCACCTGCCAGTTGATACAGGCGGAACCCGAGGGACTCACCGTAGACCGTGCCGTCAGTAGCGACATTGTTGCGCCACCACGGGTTGGTGGCGGCCAGTCCGTTGATCTTGTCCCAGGGCACATCATACCTGCGCCCGTAATTGTCACGGGCCTCGAAGGGCCGGGCCCGGTTGAAATTGAATTTCCACTTGTTCTTTCCCGCCTGGCGGACGGAAGCATTACCCCGGATCCGATAGCGCATGTGATCGTAGACCTTCCCATCGTAGACCCATGTCCCCAGGTAGCGGTAGACACCGTCGGTCGGTCCGCTCCACTGGCACTGGATCACATCGGATTCCTTCGTTATCAGGTGATAGACCGCAATGCTGTCGAGTGCGGAAGCGCGGTAGTTGACGCTACGAAGCACCCCGGGCCGCTTGGACCCTGACCAGTCCGGTACCCCGTTGTAACAGAAGTAGGCGAAGTTCGGTGACTCATCGTCCTCATAGGGAGTCTGCTGGGCATTACCCGGGACGTCTTCCACCGTGATGCGGTAACGAATGAGACGGCGATGCACCTGTAACCCGGCGGGCATGGTCACCGTGAAAACCGAATCGCCTGCCGCCTCATCCCCACCCGTCCCGTCGTCCACCATGGCGAGGGGCACCCAGCCGTTTTCGTATGCAGAATCCTCCTTGTGAACGTAGGAACCCGGTTCCACCAGCTGATAGGTCAGGGTCACGTTTGCTACCCCGTCAGGGTCGGTCACCTTGGCAGTAACCACCACCTCCTGACCCTCGGCAGGTTGTGAGGGGCCATGCTCAACCTGCCTGATATTGGGAGGAGCGTTGGCCGCATATACGGAATTGGCTGCCCCGGGAGTGGGATCTCCTGTCGCGGCGTTGTCCGGGTTACCCGGGGGAGGCGTCTTCACTTCGCAATCCAGCGAGAAATCGCTGCTCGAAAGGGTACTGTTAAAACCCTGCACGGCCACGGTGTTCACACCCGGCTGAAGCGTGTTTTGCGCGCCAAGGAACAGAATGTCGGTCCAAGTCGCCTCCTGGTTGTTGACCGCGCTGCCAGGCGCAGCCCCCGGTGGATCGGAGGCCCGCGCTCCCCGGTAGGTGAGATCACCCTGGTCCACGCTCACCCGTGCCACTTCCTCGCCGTTGATCCAGACGATCGCCCCGTCATCGTGATAGACACGGATCTCGAGCCGGGTGGGAATGGTCCCGGTGAGGTTGAATTCCTTGCGCAGGAAGACGCTTGCGTAGTTGTTCCTCATGTCGTCCAGGGTCGTGGTGTCGTCACTGTCCCCGTAGCCGAACCCAGCGGTCCCGGTCACCCAGGTCTCGTCTTCGGAAAAACCCTGCATGCGCCAGGCGTCAACCGGGTTGGAGGCTTCGCTCGTGCCTTTACGGTAACGCCACGATTGCCCTGCTTCGACATAAGTGACCTGCGCTCCCGCTGGCGCGGCATTGCCGGAGGCCCGCCAGGAACTTCCCAGGTCGTTGTCGAGATTCTCATTGATAAGCTCCATCGAGGTCCCCCCTCCCCGGGAAGCAGTGGGCCAGGGAAATCCGATCCCATAGTCAACCTCGTCCACCAGAGATCCGTTCTCGTTTTCCAGTTCAAGGCGCTCACCATCGTTACTCAGCCGTCCGACATAGGGTCCAAGGGCATTTCTGACCCCGAACACCGATCTCATGGCCGCGGGATCCTCCGCGATCACGAGGAACCCGTTGGCCGCGATCACGGTGCCCTCCGGGAAATCAAAATCAATCGCCCCATTAATCTGCCAGCCAGTCAGCGGAACAGGAGAGTCACTCGGATTGAAAATCTCAATGAACTCGCCCCGTTCGGTCTTCGGTTCGTGATCGTAGTGGATCTCGTTTATCACAATCGAACTGCTAAGCAGGTCGGTGGTCGTAAAGGTCTCGCTGCCCGGTGCCCAGGCAGTGCCCGCCACATTGGTGGCCCGGCAGCGGAAATAGTATGTGGTGAGTGGCACCAGATCGGAAACGTAGAGAGAGAACTGACCGGTCCGCTGCCCAATCGTTACTGCACTGTCCCAGGAAGTGGGATCGATCCCACCATCGTTGTCTCCGTAGTAAATGGTGATCGCAGGAGCATCAAAACCGTTTTCAGTCACTTCCCCCCGCAGGTTGGCAGAGCCACCCCGTACCCCGTCTGCCCCACGATTCACCACGCTGGGCGGTGCCGGCTCTGCGGTGGCGAAGCTGGCGGTGGCCGGGGCCCAGACCGTTCCCCCTCCATTCACCCCCCGGGCCCTGTAAAAGTAGGAGCGACCTGTCTGCAGGCCGGTGACCGTGGTGGTGGCCACCCCCGACTGGGCCCCCAGCAGGGCGAAGCTATCCCAGTCCCCCTCCGTGGTGCCGCCGTCCGTCAAGCCATAGTAGACAGTCACAAGCGGCACCTCTCCTCCCGTGCTCGTCACCTCCGCACCGATCTCGGCGCTGTTCGTCATGATCCCGGTGGCGGGCAGGTTCGCCAGCGCCGGAGGCTCCACCCCGGTCTGAAATGAATCACTGGCGGGAGCCCAGCGCGCGCCCGACGCATTGCTTGCATAGGACCGGTAATAATAGGTTCTGCCCGGGTTCAGGTCGGTCACGTTGGCGGAAAAGGCACCGGCCCACGTCCCGGGCAGTTCGAGCGCATTGTCCCAATCCTCCGGATTAGCCAGACCATCGTTGTCGCCATAGTAGATCGTCACCACAGGCGCAGCCGTTCCGACATCGGTTACCGTTCCATTGAGACGGGCTGAACGGGCTGTAATCCCGGTAGCTGGATTGTTTTCCACCATGGGCGCACCCGGCACTGCCTTGGCCACGATTTGAAAACCGTTGGGGCGCGAACGGGTGTCGCCCGATGAACCCCGGACGCCGGTGATCCTCAGTGAAGAACCGGTCAGGCCAGTGAAGAGGGTGTAATTCGAGGGAACCGTCGTGTTCCTCGCAGTGGACTGGCTGCCGATGTATCCGGCTGCGCCTCCGAACGGATCGGCTCCGGCCAGGGGATAGTTCGAGTTATTGCCGCCCGGTTGATGACTATAGTAGGTGGTCGAGGTGAGCCCCCCGTCATCACTGACAGTAAACCCCATTGTCCCGCCACTGTCGGTATTGTGATAGATTCGTAATTCGTAGCCGCTTGCCTGGAAGGAAGCCGGTATCCCGGTGACCTCGATCGGGGGTCGATCATGGAAGTTGTCCAGATAGCCCTGCATCATCTGGACATCACCCCCACTGTTGTTACCGCCATTGGTGGTCCATTGGTTTTCCACGGACCAGAGGACGGTAGCCGTAGTGGGAGAGCCGGCATCGTCGACAAGAGAAAGGGGCCCATTCAGGACGGACACGCCGCTATTGTTCCAGTTGTCGACCGGGATCGAACCCGCGACACCAGTTACCGGACCAGGAGTACCCGTGCCCGCCTGACCATCGAAATTCACACTGATGACATTCTGGGCGGAAACTGCCTGGCACAGCCAAAGAGCAGCTGGAATCGCCATGTTCAGATGAAGAAGCTTGTTCATCAGAGGAATTCGGAGGGGTATCGTTTAACGGGTGAAGGTGGCAGCGCTCCACAGCACCACCGCTAGGAAATTAACTGACTGCAAACAAATAACAAGACGCGCCCGTCCGGTCCGGACCAAAGTTCCGCTATTCTCACCAGATCATACCCTATTCGTGTTGGTCCGCTCCCCGTGTTGCAGAGGCCCTTTTACATCGCACCTGCCCCTGCATTCAGGCATAGCCATGCCATGCGCATGCCATCCGCCCTGGTGCTGGTCCTGCTCCTCGCCATCTTCTCCCCGGGTTGCTCCCCGACCCGGCACGCCTCCAATGTCATCACCCGCAACGAAGGCTTCGCCACCATCGTGATGCCTGTGGAAGAGCCTTTCACCGGACGCCGGCTCATTGGTCCCGAGGAAAAACTCATCAACGGCTGGCTTCTCCGCTTTGAAACATCCTATGAGGTTCTCGCTCCCCGCCGCTACCGCGTTCCGGCCGGCACGGTGGTCTTCACCCTCAAGCGCGGCCTGCGCACCATACGTGGTATCGCGCCCTTCGGATTTGAGGCCCGCGCGGACGAAACCTATGAACTGCGCCTCGACGAAATCGGCTCTCCCCGCCAGGTCACCATTATCGAACTCAGCACCGGGCGGGTAGCGAGCCCCCTCTCCACCCCGAAGAAATTCCTCAAGCCGAAACGTAACCGGCGAAAAGACTAGCAGGCTCCTCCTTCCCGCTATCCCTTCTTCCGGATACAATAAACCCGTGCAGCGGTCCGGATGAGAAGACGCTCCCCGGCGATGGCGGGACAGGACATGGCCATGTCATCTTCCGCCAGTCGATTGGTATGGAGATACTTGAACTCCCTGCCGGCCTGGATCACCCGCGTTTCGCCATCCTCATTGAGGCAGAAGATCCTGCCGTTATAAGCCCACGGAGACACGGTGTAGCCCGCCCCGGGGGGAAGGCGTTTGCGCTCATAAATGAAAGCACCACTCTTAGGATCAAGGGCACGCAGCCAGCCACGATCAAGGAGCGAGTAGAGTTGTCCATCGTAAAGCAGGGTGCTCGGGTTATAGGGCGCAGCCTCCCAGTTGCACCAGGCCACGAACTCATTATCGCTCTTCTTGAACGGTTTTATCGAGATGTCTCCCTTCGCCCCCGGCTTGATAGCGTAAATCGGCTTCTTCTTGTCGCCCACGTAACCCGAGCTGATGTAGAGCAACTCCTCCGATGCGTAGGGGGTGGCAATCGTGATGCTCGACATTCCGCGGCGCCACCACCAGAGCTCCCGCCCTGCGAGATCATAGGAGACTGTGCGCCCGCTCCCCGGCACCACGATCTCGGTCCGCGCTTTATTCTCCCAGATAAAGGGGACGGACCAGTTACTCTTCTCTTCCCGGGTGACCTTCCAGGCTTCCTTGCCGGTTTTCCTGTCGAGGGCGAGCAGCCAGGAATCCACTTCGTTATCATTGACGATATAGAGGCGATCCCCGTGCAGGACCGGGGAGGCCGCCGTCCCCCAGCTGTAGCGCGTCTTGCGGGGAGTGAACTTCCGGGACCACTGCGGCTTGCCGTCCATGTCAAAAACGAAGATCCCCAGGTTCCCGAAGTAGCAGTAGACCCGTTCCCCGTCGGTCACCGGCGTCTCGGAAGCGTAGCTGTTCTTGACATGAATGGCGGACTGCGGCTTGCCCTTGTGAACCTCGCGCTCCCAGAGAATCTTCCCGTTCTCAAGATCAAGGCAGTAGACCTTCCAGCGGTGGACGGTCTCCGGAAACTTGGGTCGATTCCCCCCGAAGTAGAGCCCCTTCTTGGGCTTCTCTGAGACCCCTTCGTTGATCACGGTGGTGAGAAAGACACGGTTGCCCCAGACAACCGGACAGGACCACCCGCGGCCGGGCAGATCACGCTTCCACTCCACGTTCTCAGTCGCGGACCATTTCTCCGGAAGGTTCTGGTGATTCGCCACGCCCCGTGCCCCGGGACCACGGAACTGCGACCAGTTGTGCGCCTTTTCCGCTGCGAGGACACAGAATCCTCCGAAACCCAGGAGGGAGAGGACGACGATTGAGAAAATCCGCCGGGAGCAGTTCCGCTTCATGACAATATACCTGCTCAAGTTGAGGCATTGCGTCAATCCGGAAGGAGCCCCGGCTCTTCAGGGTCCCCTGGCATGACAATCCCCTGTATCCCGGCCGGACACGCCCTGAATTTTTCAGGCGGCATTCCTCCCCTCCTCAGGCTTTCGCGCTATCGGTCCACTTATCAGAAAGCCAAATTGCATCCGTTGCCGAATGTGCTCATCCTGCCGTAATGAACGCAGCCACGCCTCTCGAACGCCGCCACTTTCTCCGTTCTTCCACCGCCGCGGCCCTGGGAATCCTCGGACCAACCGGTTCCCTGCTCTCTGCCGGGCAGCCTGTCCAGAAGGCCGCTCCCGCGGAGTCCCTGGTAAAAGTCCTTTACGAGTCCCTCAACGAGAAACAACGCAAGGCCATGTGCTTCGCCTGGGACCATGTCGACCCGAAGCGCGGGCTCCTGCGCACCCGGATCGAGAACAACTGGCGCATCACCAATCCCATCGTGGCCAGCAACTTCTACAACAAGGATCAGCAAGCCCTCATCCGGGGCATCTTTGAAGGCATGACCAGCCCCGATTGGCACGAGCGCTTCGACCAGCAACTCAAGGACGATGTGGGCGGATTCGGCAAGCGGCAATCCATCGCCATTTTCGGTGAACCGGGAAGTGGCAAGTTCCAGTTCGTCCTCACCAGTCGTCACATGACCCTGCGCTGCGACGGCGACAGCGCCGAACATGTCGCCTTTGGAGGACCCATCCTCTACGCCCATGAAGGAGAGCGCCTCTACGAAAAACCCGATCACCCGAACAATGTCTTCTGGCATCAGGCCGTAGAGGCCAACAAGCTCTTCCAGACGCTGAGTCGCTCGCAGCGAAAGGAGGCCCTTCTCACTCACGGCATGCCTTCCGAGGAACTGGTCGGTTTCAAGGGCAAGGGGGGGGCGTTCCAGGGCTGCCCGGTCAGCGACTTCACCGATGACCAGCGAAGCGAGGTCCAGCGGATCCTCAAGATCCTCCTTGAACCCTTCCGGCAATCAGATCGCGATGAAGTGAGCAGGTGCCTCAAGTCCCAGGGTGGACTCGATGGCTGCCACCTCGCCTTCTACAAGGAAGGAGACCTTGGTGACGACAAGATTTACGACAACTGGCGGTTGGAAGGCCCCTCCTTTGTCTGGTACTTCCGTGGCCGCCCCCATGTTCATGTCTGGGTCAACGTCGCGGAGAATCCCTCCGTGAAACTCAATTCCTCCCAGGATTCCGTGGGCGTGTGAGACGCCTCGTCGCCGGGAGGGAGGCAGACCACTCTTCCGATTCCCGTTGACTCATCCGCCCCGATATCGGCAGATCCCCCAAACAACCCGTGACCCTGCGGGTCTCAAGCCCAGCCAGCACGCCGAAAGACATGAAAACCATCAGCCCCTCCATCAGCAGGAATACAACCCGCCTCGCCCTCACCGCCACCGCCCTCGTTGGCCTCTCCATTCCTCTTCAGGCCGATATCGGCGTGAAGGAAGGAGAGAAGATTGCCTTCCTCGGGGACTCCATCACCCAGGCTGGCGCCCGCCCCAACGGCTACGTCCGGCTCGTCATCCGCGGGCTGGAATCTGCCGGAGTGAAAACCTCTGCCATTCCCGCCGGCATCAGTGGCCACAAGTCCAATCAGATGCTCGCCCGCCTCGAGCCCCACGTGCTCAGCAAGAAGCCCAACTGGATGACTCTCAGCTGCGGCGTCAACGACGTCTGGCACGGCAAACGCGGCGTGTCCCTCGAGGACTACAAGGTCAATATCACCAAGATCGTCGACCGCTGCCAGAGCGCCGGGGTCAAGGTCATGATCCTGACCTCCACCATGATCGGCGAGGACAAGGACAACGCCAACAACAAGAGGCTGGCCACCTACAACGATTTTCTCAAGGAGCTGGCCAAGGAAAAGAAATGCCTCCTGGCCGACCTGAATGCCGACATGCAGGCCGCGATAGCCGCCAGCGCAGACAAGAAGGGCGGCAAGCTGCTCACCAGCGATGGGGTACACATGAACCCCGATGGCAACAAGATGATGGCCACCGGCGTGTTGAAAGCCTTCGGCCTGAGTGCCGAAGAGCTCAAGAAGGCACAGGCCGCCTGGTAATCACCTGCAGGGAACAAGGGGCCATTGGACGCCCCCGACACACAGGTCCTCTCATCCCTGCACCAGCTCACCTGGCGCGGACTCCCCATCTGCTTCTGTCAGGCAGATGAGACACGGTCTCAATCACAATAACCAGAGACACGAAATATCCCTTGGACTCGGTATTTTACGTCCTATGTTGGCGCCGTAGAACAGACAAAATATGCAAGGCGACGAACAGGTAATCGAGGCACTCAATGCGGGACTAACGGTCGAACTGACCGCCATCAATCTCTACTTCATCAGCTCTAAGATGTGCAAGGACTGGGGACTTGATCGCCTCGCCCAGCATTTCTACGAGGAGTCAATCGAGGAGATGAAACACGCCGAGGAGGTCATCGATCGCATCCTGTTTCTCGGCGGGGTCCCCGAGATCGCCCGCTATCATGAGATCAAGGTGGGCACCACGCCACGCGAACATATCGAGAGCAGCTACGAGCTGGAGAAGAAGGGTGTTGCCACCTACAACGAGGCGGTTGCCCTCGCTATCGAAAAGAAGGATGCGGGAAGCCGCGACCTGATGGAACGCATGGTGGTGGAATCGGAGGAAAGCATCGACTGGGCCGAGTCTCAGTTCGACCTTATCGAACTGGTCGGTCTGGAGCGATACTTCGCCCAGCAGATGAATCCTGCCCAGCAGATGAATGCGGGCGAATAGCCCGCCCGCATCATAGAATCCTGCAGGGCCCGAACCCGACAGAGAACACGGGACCTCCCTGCCGACCCCTGGCCGGGCAATCGGTCCCGGTGAACCGGGGAACAGGGCCACGAGCTGCCAGTGGCTTGGGTGCTTCCTTGCGCCTTGACGGAGCCCCCCGGGAATCGTCACAGTTCCCCTTGAGCCTTATTGGTCCAGCCGGTTATTTCCTGCACCCCCCAACCCATCATGACTCCACCAAATAAGACGCTGGTTCTCCGCTGCCTTCTTGCAGCCTCGGCACTGATTTCCTCATCACAAATTGTCATGGGCGTGCCAAATACGACCGGCAATCAGAAAGTGCTCGCGATCCGCATCAACTTTCCCGACCACCGATCAACTCACAGTTTCGATGCGGTGACCAACAAGCTGCAGGCGGTGAAGCGCAATTTTGACAGGTATTCGTACGGAAAGTACAACCTCATTGTTACCGTCACGCCCAGGGTCTACACCATGCCCCACAATGCGGGATGGTATAAAACAGCCGGGTCCTTGGCGGCGGCCGCGGAACAGGCGGTAAACAGGAGTGGCTTCGCCACCGTCCCGGGGCCCTACCGTCATGTGGGGATCTTCTTCACCGGGACCAAGTTCGGCTGGGGAGGCCTGGCCACCAAGGGAGGCAGGCGCTTCTGGGTGAAGTCGCTGGGCGCCACGGAGCATGAAATGGGTCACAACCTGGGATTTGATCACCCGTATCACTGGGTCAGGAGAAACACCATCAGCAATCCGATCGGAATTCCCGGGGTTGGCAAGAAGGGCGATACCTACTCTTTCATGAAGAGGGCCGGAGTGTCCCCCAAGGCGCGGGAGGCCCACATGGCCAACTGGATCACCAACAACACGCGATTTAATCATACCCGTGACGGGGTCTACATGGATCGCCTTTATAACATCGACCAGAAGAACGTCGGCGCAGGCCGGAAGCGCTGCATCCGGGTGGACCGCAAGGGACAGTCCAAGCAGTGGGTCTGGCTTCAATACCGCTCCAAGCTCCTCAACAAGTTCAGCAGTCCCGGCAAGAACTACGGGCTGCAGAAGGGCTTGCAGATTTACTACCAGCGAAACACCGATCCCTCTCTCCTGTGCGATTACAAGCCCGGCGGAGCACTCGACAACGCGCACCTCCCACCCTATGAGACGCTGCACGATGGAGGAGGGGATCTCTTCATCACCAACCTTGGAACGGGCGGCACCCTTCCCAATAAATACATGGATGTCGCGGTGATCCGGGGAGGACACCAGACCAACATCGCTCCGACCGCCACCTGGGACGCCCCATTGGCAGTTCCGGCTGGCACTCCCGTGACAATCACGGTCACTCCCACGGACGCGGATGGAGATTCCTGTGTCGGCGTCTGGACCACCGGGAATCACCCGGAGGTCTTTGAGGACAATGCCCTGAGTCTCACCCACACCTGGGAGCTGCCCGGCCCGGACTCCGTGTCAGTTGACGTCCTCGACCTGCGTGGTGGAACCGTGACCCTGAGCCAGGAAATCACGGTTCTGGACGTTTTTGGCATGCCTGAGCCCACCGCGCACGTGGACAATTTCACGGCCTTCGCTCCCAGCAATGAAATCGTCAACCTGTCATGGACCGATGCCGGGGGAGCGGACCCGCCCTATGGCTACGTCCTCTTTGCCAGCACAACGCCGGGCTTCCCTGGTCCGGTCGACCTGAGTGCCCCTGAGATGGACCCCGACCTGAGCGACGGCGAGGCGGTGGTTTATGTCCGGCAGGGCCTTCAGTCCCATCAATTCAGGGGCCTGACCGGGACGACCCCTTACCACTTCGCAATTTATCCCTACTCAAACACCGGGGTGAATATTGATTTCAAGACGGTGCCCGCCGCGCCGGTGGATTCAGCGACAACCCCCTCCGGCATCCTGCTGGCCGATGGCCTCGATTACACCCTCGGAAACGGGATCGTGATCACCGCTGGAGCTCCCATGGATCATATCGACCCCGACGGGGTCCTTTCCGATGCCCAGTTTGGCAGCGACAATGAGGAAGTCGTTTCCAATCTCCGGAACAGGGATTTCACCACCGGTTTCAGCGAACCCCTCTCCGGGTTCGCCTGGTCGACACCCTCCTTCATGCGGAGTGTCAATGCCAGCAACTCGAACTTCTCGGGTCTCGTTCTGGATGGAGGAACCTCCACGGGGGCCTTCCGGAGCACTTCCCTGGCCAATGCTGATTTCAGTTACGCCACCATCACAGTCGGGGCGAACAGCTTCAACAGCGCCTCGGGCAAGAATGCCACCTTTGCCGGGACAGCATTCCATCTCTCGGGATCGGACCACTTCGCCGGATCCAAGATGAACGGGTGGAACTTCTCCGGCGCCAGTTTTTCTCTGGCTCCCGGAACAACCCTGTTTGGCGATACAACGACCGCCGCCAACTCCAACTGGATCGGAGCCGACATGTCGGACCCCGATTTCCTCGCCGCCGAGCTGGATCTGTTGGACGGGACCGGCCCTAAATTCTATGACACCGCGACGACCGTCTTCCCGGTGGGATTCCCCACTGATGCCACCACCCTGGCGACCAAGAACTGGTTCCAGGTGACTGTTGAGCCTTCTGGTCATGCCACCTCGTTCACCGCTTCTTCACTCGCCGAGACCATCGACCTGTCCTGGACCGACGCAACGGGCGCGGTGTCGGCCTTCGGCTACCTGATCATCGCCAATACAACCAATATCTTCACCGACCCGGTCGACGGCGTTTCCCCTCCCGAGGATACGAACCTCCGGGACGGATCGGCTCTTGTATATCTGCCGGCCGGATCACAAGCCTACCGGTTCAACCGCCTGCCTGGTGGGATCGACTACTACTTCCGGATTTATTCCTACACCAATGGCGGATCCCTGATTGACTACAAGACGCTCCCGGCTCCCCCTGAAACGATGGAGCACCCTCCCGTCTTTACCGGCAAGCTCCTCAGGGACAACCGGGTCTACAATGTCGCGGCCAGCGGCGGAAATATCAATCCGGACGAGGTGATCGACTACGTCCAGGAGGGCACCACCCTCGATAATGTCAAATTCGGGCATACCACCATCGCCAGCAAGACCTCTGACCTGACCGACCGGGATTTCAGCATCGAGGGGCAGACCTTCAGCAGGCCGTTTACCAAGATCACCTGGTCGAGGAACGGGTTCATGCGCCATGTCAATGCGAATGGCGTGAGTTTCTCGGGCCTGGAGTTGCTGGGCGAAAACCTGACTGAATTCTCATTCGCAAATCTGAAGTGCCAGCATTCCGACTTCAGCGACTGCGTGATCAAGGGCGGCTACCGCTTGTTTTTCCGCGCCAATCTGAATGAAACCGACTTCAGTAATGCCATCATCACCGCCAAGAAAAGCGAGGCCTTCCGGGAGACCCTGGGTAAGAGAGCGAACTTCGCCGGCGTGCAGTTCTTCCTTTCGGGGACCGCCCACTTTGGAGGGAAACTGACCTCACCGGTGAAAGCTCTGAAAATGACGGGCTGGAATTTTGCGGACTGCGTGTTTGAAATGCGGGGTCATAACACCACCAACAACAATGCCAACCTGTTCAACAGTCAATCCGAGGCGGTCGACACCAACTGGGCGGGCGTCGATTTTACGGATCCAAACGGTAAGGCTTCAAATGGAGACCCCGATCCCGGCCATATCACGGCCAGCAATCTCGCCCACCTGAACGACACAGGACCCAAATGGTACGACGACACGACCATCTTCCCGGCCGGCTTCCCGACCGACGTCCCGACCCTGGAAAGCAGGAACTGGTTCAAGATCCTGGAACAGCCCACCGGGCATCCCACCGATTTTACCGCCACGGCCACCAGTCCCACCGGCATCCGCCTCAACTGGACCGACGCTACGGGAGAAATCGCGCCTTATGGCTATCTCATCCTGGGAAGCACCAGCAATGACTTCGTGATTCCCTCGGATGGAGAGCAGTTTCTTCCAGACGGCGATCTGAGCGATGGTTTCACACGGGTCTACGTCCCGGCGGAAATACAGACCCGGACCTTCAGTGGCTTGTCCACTACCGACACCACTTACTACTTTGTCATCATACCCTACTCAAACACGGGCTACGCGATTGATTACAACAATGCTCCGGATCTTCTCACCACCAGCACTGAAGCCGGTCCCATTTCATTTGACAGCTGGATTGCCACCTTCCCCGGGATCGGTGCTCTTTCCGCATCGACTGACGATTCTGACGGGGATGGGGTCGCAAACCTCTTCGAATACGCCTATTCCCACGCCTCGCCGGGGATGCGCCCGGACACCCATGATGCATCTGCACTGCTGCCATCCGCGTCTGTCAGTGGTTCGGACCAATTGGTTCTGCATCTCCGACGGGCAGATTCCCTGCCGCCGAATATCACCTTCGCCATTGAGGGCAGCGATGACCTGGGCGCTGAGGACCCATGGGTGGACATCACCGCACTTGTGATAGCAGCAAGCGATGGACCCGATGGAATTGCCGGCACCGCTTCGTCCAATTACACCTATACCCAGCTCAACGCCATAGGCAGCGGCCTTGACAAAAAATACATGCGGGTCCGGGTGCGGGAGAATTGACCGACGTGATGGTTCGGGGATGAACCGATTTGGAGAGATCCCCGGCCATTTTTCATACCCCTGAATTACAGGGACACCCCACCCTCAATTCATGAAGCCAACCATCAATGTTGCTGAGACAGTGGCTCCCGATGGGGCGACGTTCCGCCTCTGTTCGCATGACGGCGAGTTCTTTCTCTACATGAACGAGCGGCAGG
Organism: Roseibacillus sp.; assembly: GCA_022448985.1. Classification (GTDB taxonomy): domain Bacteria; phylum Verrucomicrobiota; class Verrucomicrobiia; order Verrucomicrobiales; family Akkermansiaceae; genus Roseibacillus_B. The sequence continues at coordinate 46,926 of JAKVCR010000001.1, read as the reverse complement.
TTATGAGCACCACCATGACGCACTCCGAATTGCTGCTTGCCGATCTCGGATGCGATTTTCGTGATGGCCGCAAGAACCCCAGGATCCTGATCGGTGGCCTTGGGCTTGGTTTCAGCCTCCGCCGTTGCCTGGAGCTTGGCGGGAGCGATGCACGCATCGAAGTGGCGGAGTTGCTGCCTGAGATCATCGTGTGGAACAGGGAGTGTCTCGCTGGTCTAAACGACGGGATTCTTGCAGATCAAAGAACGCAAGTCATCGAGGGAGACGTTTACCCGCTAATCAAGGCGGCCGCAAAGAAGGCGTCGCCCTATGACGCCATCCTTCTCGATGTTGACGACGGCCCCTCATCACTCCTGCAACCAGGAAACGCCCGGATCTATCGCCGGGAGGGTTTGCAGACCATCAAACGCGCGCTCACATCCGGAGGCCGGGTCGCCTTTTGGGCCGCGACCGCAGAACCCGGGCTCCTGCGCGATCTGCGACAGACCGGATTCACGGTCGAGGAACTCGCGGTTGCGAAGCACCCCCGGGCCAAACAGAAACGACATCGGATCTATCTCGCGGAAAAACGCGATTGATTGGGTTTGGTTGGGGGGGGCCAGGATTCGTACTAACGCATCAACTTACGATCGAAACTCCGGTACTGGATCGCTTCCATCAGGCGGGTTGCACGGAGCACGCCTGAATCGTCCAGGTCTGCGACCGTCCGGGCCACCTTCAGGATCCGATCATAGGCCCGGGCCGAGAAGCTCAGTTGCTCCATGTTCGAAGGATGAAGCTGCGATTGCCAGCCCTCCGGATGGACCTGCTCTTTGCGAGGTTTCCGGGCCACATCACTGCGCGGGAGGAGATTCTCGTGGTCAGAACCCCGAGTTTGCAACCAATCCGAATTTCCCTAGGGTGAGGACATGAGAATGATGAGTCGTATCATGCTTGGGGGTTCCGTGGCTCTTGCGCTGGTGGGCGGATTCACGGTCCTGGAGGCCCCCGCACAGGAGAAAGGAGACAGGGTTGAGAATCCTTACTACTTCGATCGCAAAATCAGGGAGGCTGATCTGAAAGACAAGACGCTGAGAGAGCTGTCTCTGGTTCGGAATGCCATCTTTGCCCGGGCTGGGAACAAGTTTCGAAAGCAGTGGTTGAACGACTACTTCGCACAGTTTGCCTGGTATGAACCAACTGGCCTGGACATGAGCAAGGTGTCCAAACGCGATCGGGAGAACGCGGCCTTTGTCGCGGAGTTTGAGGTGGGCATCTCCCGCAAGGAGCTGCAAGCGACTGAAGCAAATCTCCTGAATTTATTGAAGCAGAAGCAAATCACCAAGACGCAGTGGTTGGAACTCGGATTGATTTCTCGCGCCTTGGGAAGAAGCGTGCCCGCAGGATACCACAGCTATTGGCAGAAGCAGCAAGGACAAGATGTCGGAAAGACGTGGGTGGATCCATTCGATCCAAAGAGTTTCGATCGGATCCTCAAGGTGATACATCTCGGGGATTATTCCCGGCGAGACCTACGCCTCCTGCGCAACACGATTTACGCTCGCCACGGCCGGGCCTTTAAGTCGGACTCCCTGAAGCAGTATTTCGCGCGACAGGATTGGTACAAGGTGGACAAGAACTTCCAGGATTCCCAGCTTACCGAAGTTGATCAAAAGAATCTCAAGCTCATCATGAGCGTCGAACAGTCCATTGGCGGTCCGCTCTCTGAGGCAGACCACCTCAATTGGTTCGGCGAGGCCTGATAGGATCGATTCGACGCCCCGTGCGGGTGTCATTCCACCGTCTCTCATCGATCAAAACGAGGCCCGCTGTCCCTGGCGTCTCAACTCGCTACTCCCGATCGCTTCCAGAAGATCGAAGATCAGTTCCGGATTGCGGGCAGGCTTGGAAGGATTGCCGCGAAGCCCCGCATCGATTGGGACGACACCCGCTTCTGCGATTCGCTCCCCACTATTCCGGGAGTTGAGAAGGAGGGCCAGAACGAGCCCATCCTTCTCGTCCGTACACTTGCAGTTGAAGGCCAGGTTTCCCAATCCCCAGGCAATGACAGTATCACCGCGACGTTCTACCGGTCCAGGGGCATGGCTGCCATGAGAGGCAATCACCGAGGCCCCTGCCTCGAGAGCGATTTCAACAGCTTTGCGAAGTTGGGGTGAGGGCAGATAGCTCGGCGGGCCTGTGACATGGAATGTGCTGATGAGAATATCGCCCCGCTTCCTGGCGCTCTGGAGCTCCGCCGAGAGGGTGGGAGTAATCCCGTCCGTGAGATCATGTACAGTCAACACAATATCGAGACTCGGAAGTTTCAACAGCCTGATGGGCGAACTGCCCCCAACCGATAGAATTCCAGCCTGCTTCAGATGCCGCTCCGTTTCGTGAACTCCGGAGCTCCCCGCATCGTGCTGATGGTTGTTGGCAGTCCCGACGGCCTGGATATTGAGTGCGGCCAGTTGCTGCGGTAAGGGGCGCGGCGAATTGAACAGCCACACTCTGCCTGAATCATCCACGTGCGTTTCCTTCCCCCCATGAAGGGGCCCTTCCAGGTTCACGAAACCAATCGCACCCTGAAGGAGGTGAGAAAGCGGCTCCAGCACGGCGGAGCGCCCTTCGCCGAAGTGAAAGTCCCCCCCAATCCAGATTCGGTATTGATCCGCTTCGGTCTCGGGAGAACAGTTGCTGAGAACCATGGGACAAAGGACCACGAGTTGCAGCACGCCGATCCTCGCGGATCTCCGCAGAAATAATAGATTCAAATCCAAGGAAGAAAGGTTGAAACTCACCTGAAAGAAAAGTGAATTCCAGAACTCTTCTCAACATGTTTTCGCCGCTGGTCGTGGCGTGCGTCGTCTTACTACTTGTTTGTGAGGGACAATCGTTCGATCCAGGTGCCTCCAAAGCCCTCGTAAGTCTTCGCGCAGCCTACCCCGGTGCGATAGGCAAGGTGCTCAAGGACCAGCAGGGTGTGCTCCGCGCAAGACTTCGCAACGGAGGTGAGGAGATCCTGCGCTACGAGAAGCAGCGTTCGCATGCTGACCGCGTAGCCGCTCCGAGCTTGCTCGACATCCTTCACCAAGCCTACCCCTCAAACTTGGATTTCGAGGCTTGGCCCAGGAACCTGGATCCTGGTCGCTATCGTAACGACGCTCTTCTCAAAGAGGTTTATGGCGACACGAAACCCGAGGTCGAAAAGGGTCTGGTAACGATCAAGTTCCTGGACAAATCGATTCGCTTCCAAAGCCGTAATGGTGCTGCCGAAGCGCTCAGGGAAGTGGGGAAGGAAGTGGCGATCCTGCTCCAGACCGAGCCGCAATTGCGGAAGTACTTCCAAGAGATGGGCGGAACATTTAACTGGCGAAAGATAGCTGGCACACAGCGGCTGAGTTCGCACTCCTTTGGAATCGCGATCGATCTCAACCCATCCCTGGGCGCCTACTGGAAGTGGGAACGTGATCAGGATCGCCTCGGAGACATGAAACGCCGTCTGGCCTACCCCGGGAAGATTGTTAGGATCTTTGAGAAGCACGGATTTATCTGGGGTGGGAAGTGGTATCACTACGATCTGATGCACTTTGAATACCGCCCGGAGTTCTTTCCCAGCCTCAAAGTCCCTCCCTCTCCAAAGCGTGGAGCGGACTAACAGGATTCGCGCTAGTGCATCAACTTGCGATCGAGGCTCCGGTACTGGATCGCTTCCAGCAGGTGGGTTGTCCGGAGCACCTCTGAACCGTCCAGGTCTGCGACCGTCCGGGCCACTTTCAGGATCCGATCATAGGCCCGGGCCGAGAAGTTCAGTTGCTCCATGGCCTGCTCCATCAGGTTCGAGGATTCTCGATCGAGTTCGCAATACTGACGAACCTGCCTCGGCTTCATGTCGGAATTGACCCGCACTCCCGCAACATCCTTGAACCGGTCTTCCTGCCGGGCCCGGCATTTCTCGACTCGTTCCCGCACCGATGCCGAATTTTCAGTCCGCTCCGGGGAAGAGAGCTGCTTGAAATCTATGAGCGGCACTTCTACGTGCAGGTCAATGCGATCCAGGAGTGGCCCGGAAATCTTCTGCCGGTAATGTTCCACCTGGCGCGGCGAGCAGGAACAATCCCGGAGCGGGTCCGCGAAATATCCGCAGGGACAGGGATTGAGCGAACCGACCAGGAGCACCTTGCTCGGGAACGTGAGGGTTCCAGCGGCTCGGGAGATGGTTACCTGCCCATCCTCGAGAGGCTGCCGCAGGACCTCCAGGGTCTGGCGCCGGAATTCGGGCAACTCATCGAGGAAAAGCACTCCATTGTGCGCCAGCGAAATCTCTCCCGGCCCCGGATTGCTTCCTCCTCCCAGCAGTCCCGCATTCGAAATCGTGTGGTGTGGGCTGCGGAACGGCCGGGCGCGGAGCAGCCCTGCCCCCGAGTCAAGAATCCCGGAAATGGAATACACCCGGGTCGTCTCGATTGCTTCCCCTCTGGTCATGTCCGGCAGGATCGTCGGCAAGCGCTTTGCCAGCATTGACTTCCCCGTCCCCGGTGGGCCCGCCATGAGCATGTTGTGAGACCCTGCCGCCGCAACCTCGAAAGCTCGTTTCACGTGCGGCTGGCCTTTCACTTCCTCGAGATCCACCGGATACGATCGCTCCCCGGATCCGTTCAACCCGATCGCCCGGGCCGGAGCCAGCGCCTCCTCCCCATTGAGAAAATCCCAGGCCTGCCGGAGTCCGCGCACTCCGAAAACTTCAATACCGTCGACTGCTGCCGCTTCCCTTGCATTCTGTTCCGGAACCAGCAGGCGTCTCTTGCCCCGCGCCTTCGCCTCGATCGCTGCCGAAAGAACCCCCTTCACGGGACGAACCGAACCATCGAGCGCCAGTTCCCCCAGGATCTGACAATCATCGGCGCCATCGAGGCGGCTTTTCTGAGCGCAAGCCACTACCGCGAGGGCAATCGGCAAATCGAAGGAAGGCCCCTCCTTTTTCAGGTCGGCAGGTGCCAGGTTGATCGTAATCACTCCATCGTCCTTGGGAAGGGCGGAGGCATGGACCGCAGAACTGACGCGCTCGGCGGACTCCCGGACCGCAGCATCAGGCAACCCCACAATCACCATGCGGGGCGTTCCGGTCCCCGGGGAGTTGACTTCCACTTCCACTTCGACCGCTTCCACTCCCTGGAGAGCAGCACTGTGCAGTTTCGTAATCATCCTGATTAAACCGATACTGTTCAGAAGAACAATTGTCACGGGGAATCCGAACTTCTTTTCAGGACAAGGGCCACCTCAGCCATCACACCTGCCAGCGCCTCACACGCTGAGCCTGCAGGTGAAGATTAGCTGGAAACCCCACCGTAAAGACCCTTCCGAGCTCACCAACAGCCCCCACCGCTTAACCGATCTGTGGCAGTTTCTTTGCCACAACCCCGTAAAATCCGCGGGGTTTGATCCGTATCGGACCTGCAGACCCTATAATCAGGCTGTTTTCCTCTTCCCGAAACCTGTATTACGACCTCATGAAGCACATTGTTGCGACCCTTCTGGCCCTCGGCTCGACGGTTCTCCTTACAGAGGCGGCTCCCCGCACCAAGCCCCTTGAACTGCAGGAAGTTCTCCGGGTGGCCTCCACCATCGATCAATTGCTGGAGAAGGACCTCAAGGCCCGCAAGTTGCAGCCGCTTCCGATTATCGCCGAAGATGTCTTCGTGCGGCGGACCTACCTCAACATCGTGGGCCGGATTCCCACCGCGATGGAAACATCCCGGTTCCTTGATGACAAAAGGCCTGACAAGCGCGCGCGCCTGATCGAGCACCTGATCTCCTCTCCCGGCTACGACAGTTCGGCCTTCAATTACTTCGCCGACCTCCTCCGACTCCAGACCACTGACCAACAGTATGGGCTGGGCTGGCACGTCTGGCTGCGCAACTCCCTGGCCTCCGACAAGCCCTGGAACAGGATCGTCCACGAAATGCTCTCCGCGGAGGGCCATACTTCAAAGAACCCCGCGGTAGGGTACTACCTCCGCGACCGCGGCATGCTTCTCGATAACGTCAGCAACACGGTACAGGTCTTCCTCGGCCACCAGATCGGCTGTGCCCAGTGCCACGACCACCCCTTCGACAAGTGGACCCAGATGGAATATTACGAGATGGCGGCCTTCAGCGGAGGGATCGCCTATCGCAGCGAGGAAGCGCGTAAGGCCATCAGCAAGGTGGCGGAACAGGCGAAGAAAAATCATCCCCGCATGACCCGGTCTCTCAAGAACAAGAACAAGGCTGAAAAAGCGAAGGCCCAGAAGGGCATGTACAAGCGGATCAGTGGCGACATGCGTTACCTCCTCCGATACTTCAACCAGAACGAGATCGATGAGTCCTCCAAGCAGAAGCTCAAGCTACCGGACGACTACCAGTACGAGGACGCTGATCCCGGCGAGGCAATCGCACCCGCCACCCTCTTCGGTGCCAAGGTCAAGGACGTGAAGCCCGAAGATCGCCGCCGGGTCTTTGCCGACTGGGTGACCTCCACCGAAAACCCCTATTTCACCAAGGTTATTGCCAACCGGCTCTGGCGGCGCACCTTCGGTCACGGCCTGGTTGATCCGGTCGATGACTGGAGCGACAAGTTGAAAGGCTCCCACCCGGAGGTCCTCTCCTACATTGCGAAAGTGATGAAGGGGGTGAACTACCGGACCCGTGACTTTGAGCGGATTCTCTACCACACCAGGCTCTTCCAGCGGCAGGTGTCACCCGTGGAGGCTACCCCGGGCACGGATTACTATTTCGTGGGTCCCCAGCTCCGGCGGATGTCGGCCGAGGAACTCTATGATTCCTTCACCGTGCTGGCCTTCGGTAACACCGACGACAACATCAACACCTCCCTGGAGTACAAATGGAAAAACTACCAGGGTGACATCCGCGAGCTCCTCAACCTCTCTGCCAACAAGCTCCTCGAGGCAGGCAAAGCAGCCAAGGAGATGGAAGAACAGAGACGAGTCTACCAGCGAAAGAACCGGGAACTGCAGATCGCCATGAACAAGGCCAGGACCGGGGGCAATACCAAGGAAGTCGAACGTCTCAAGCAGCGCCAGCAGGCCCTGCGCCGGGAGGGGAAAAGGAAACAGGAGGAGATGGGCATGAGCAGCGCGGTAATGAACCGCTCCGGCGGTGGGGCCCGGGCTGCGATCAACATGCGGGCCTCCGAGCACCCCAGCCCCTTCAAGGCTGGTCATCTGGTCCGGCAATTCGGCGGTTCGGACCGCAACACCCCGGAGGCGGCCCACACCGCCGCCACCATTCCGCAGGCCCTCACCCTGCTCAACGGACAGGTTGCAGCCAGCACGGAGAGCCGCCGATCGAAGGTCTTCGAGGCACTGGCGGAGATCACCAATCCTGAACAGCGCCTTGAGTATCTTTTCCTGGCCTTCTACGCCAGCCGCCCCTCCGAAGCCGAGAAGAAGGATCTCCTGCCCCTGGCCAGGGACCGGGAGGACATCTTCACCCTCGCGCGGGCCATGCTCACCTCCAAGCGCTACCTCTTCGTGCAATAAGGGTGCTCCTTCACGACCATTCCGTATCTGAAAACCCCAATTCCACTTACCATGTCCGACCCGAACAAACTCAACGAACTGGACCGCCGCTCCTTCATGGCTTCCGCAGCCCGGGGCTGCCTGGGCGTCACCATCGCCGGAAGCGCCGCAGAGCTTTTTTCTCCGGCCGCCCACGCTGCCGACCCTGCCACCCTGGCAGAGGGTGGGGGCAAGGCCAAGAATGTGATCTACCTCTTCATGTCCGGGGGCATGACCCACCTCGACACCTTCGATCCGAAGCCAGAGGCCCCCGATGAGTTCCGGGGACCGACCGAAACCATCAAGACCAAGGCCGATGGCGTGCGACTCGGCCATTACATGTCCAAACTGGCCGGACAGGCGGACAAGATCGCCCTCGTCCGCTCCATGACCTCCACCCAGGGAGCCCACGGACCGGGACGCTATTTCATGCGCACCAGCTACACCCAGCGGGCTTCCATCGTGCACCCCTCCAACGGGGCCTGGATCACCCGGCTCAAGGAACGGACCAACAAGAGCCTCCCATCCTTCGTGACCGTGGGATCGGGCAATGGACATCCGGCGGCCGGGTTCTTCGAGCCCCAGTATGCACCGCTCCCTGTTGGGGATGCTAACTCCGGGCTGCAGAATGTGCGGAGACTCCGTCAGGTCAGCGAGACCCAGTTCAACAAGCAACTCGCTCTCCGTCAGCTCCTGGACAAGCAGTTCGACGAGCAGTTCCACAAGGGACAGAAAAACGTGCGGGCCTACAACCAGGTCTTTGAGGAGGCGGTCAAGCTCATGCAGAGCAAAGACCTTGAGGCCTTCGACCTGAAAAAGGAAACCACTAAGGTCCACGCCGCCTACGGCGACCACAGTTTCTCCAAGGGGGTTCTCCTCGCCCGCCGCCTGGTGGAACGCGGGGTCCGCTTCATCGACGTCGAACTCGGGGGCTTTGACTGGCACAATGACAACTTCGACCAGTGCGAGCAGAAACTCCCCATCCTTGACCAGGCCTTGTCAGCCCTCCTGCAGGATCTCGAGGGGAAGGGACTCCTCGAAAGCACCCTCGTGGTGGTGGCCACCGAGTTCGGGCGCACTCCCAAGATCGTGCAGGAACGTTCCGGGCGGAACCACTTCCCCAAGGCTTTTTCCTACCTCCTCGCCGGGGGCGGGATCAAAGGGGGTCAGGTTTACGGAAAAACCGACAAGACCGGTTCCAATGTGTCGGAAAACCCGGTCACCGGACCGGACTTCAACGCTACCATCGGATTCGCGATGGGAGTGCCTCACGACCTGACCATCATGTCCCCCAGCCGACGGCCCTTCAAGCTCGGGGCACGGAGTGGCCAGCCCCTCACAAAGCTGTTCGGGTAGGAGGCCAAAGCCCCCCGGCCTGGACCTCTACCTCCTGCCGATCGGGAACAAGCATCCCTGCAACGGGATCACTTGATCCCTGTGTCCACTCCTAGACTACCATCCAGAGCAGGGACGCCATGATCAAACCCACCACTGAGATGACGGTCAGGATGGGAGTCCAGGTCAGCAGGGTCTCCCGCTCGGTCATGTGGAAGTAGCGGTTTACGATCCAGAATCCGCTATCATTGACGTGCCCGAAGCCGGTGGCACCCGCCGCTATCGCAATCGTAACCAGCGCAAGTTGGGAGGTGGAATAGTCACCCGCTGCCAGGAAGGGGCTGATCAAGGCTGCCCCCGTGACCATCGCCACGGTAGCGGAGCCCTGTGCAATCCGGATGATGGTGGTGAGCGTCCAGGCCAGGATGAGAGGGCCCAGCCCTGACCCCTGCAGGATATCAGCCAGCGCATCCCCCACCTTGGTGGTGATCAGCATCTGCTTGTAAACCCCGCCCGCTCCGGTCACCAGGATGATGATTCCGGCCGGTCCCAGGGCCTTGGTAGCTACTTCCATGAGGGCATTTCCACGAACGCCCCGGCGCATACCGAGAACATAGATGGCCGCACAGGTACCAATGAGCAGGGCGATGATGGGATGCCCCAGAAAAAGAATGACGTGCGCCGGCGTAGAGGCTTTCGCTTTCAGGCTTCCAAGGGCGGTATCGAATGACTTCTTCTTGTCCAGTCCCTCCGTCAGCGTCCTGCCTTCCTCGGTGGCCAGGAACTCCGGGACCCCGTCCGCAATTGAACCCTCCACGAAGGAAGCCACCACGATGATGAGAATGGGCCCCCCCAGAATGGCGAGGATGGTGCACACGGAGGGAATGCCCAGCAACTGGGTGCTGTTGCCGGGCTCTCTCTTCTCCTCCAGCTCACCATCGGCAACGGGAGGATCGATATGGAACTTCTCTCCCAGCCAGCGGCAGATCGGGATGGTAATCAGGGCAGTGGGAAGGCCCACCAGGACTCCCCAGAGAATAGCGTAGCCCAGCGGAACCTGCAGGGCGAAGGCGACGAAGGTCGGTCCCGGGGTGGGAGGCACGAAGGCATGCGTCACCGCCATCCCCGCCAGTAGCGGCAGGGCAAATACGAGGACAGACTTCCCGCTCCTCCGCGCTAGGGCGTAAATGATGGGGGCAAGGATCACGACCCCCACATCAAGGAAAACGGGGATGGAAATGAGAAACCCGGTGAGCAGCATGGCCCAGTTGGCCCGCTTTTCCCCGAAGGCCTTGAGCATCCCGTTGGCAAGGCTCTGCGCCCCGCCCGAGTGCTCAATCATCTGGCCGAAGATCGCCCCCAGCCCGATGATGGTGGCAATGAACCCGAGGGCACCACCCATCCCGACCTTAATGGTGTCCCCCACCTCGATGAGCTCCATCGTCCCCGAGGCGATCCCGACGAAGATCGCTGCCAGGAGCAGGCTCACGAAGGCCTGCACCCGGAAGGCCAGAATCAGGACCAGGATAAGGACGATGGACAGGACGAGAACGGAGACCAGGCGGAAGGTGTTATCTTCCGCCCCGGAGCTAGCCTCGGCCAGGAGTGCAAGAGCATTGATTCCCATGATGATCGGCAGGGTGGAAGCAAACCCCACCCAACGACAAGAGGGAAAGTCGCAAAGCCAACATGTTTTCACCCAAACCAAAAAACGCCCGGAGGGTCCGGGCGCTTTGTTCGGCCTTTAGGGCGGGGAACCTTGAACGATCGTCGTCCTAGGGCTGGGGCAGGAGAATGGTCTTGGAGTATTGGTAGGAATTCTTGGAAAGGAAACTCTCCAGGGCCGACCCGCTGAAGTTGTTTCCCTTGCGCAACTGGGCGATCCCCTTGTCGGTAAGAACCGTGATACTGAGATCCACCGCCGAGATCCGCCCGCGTTTGAACGGAACATTTTCGGCATCATTCACCTTGATACCATTGCCCGTGAAGCTGAAGGCCTCGGCTGCGTCCTCGCCTCCGGTTTCGATGATGGGTATACGCTCGATCCTTGTGACCAGCCGCTGGGCAACCAGCTCGGTGTATTCCACCGTAAAGACCACCGTCAGTTCAAAGATGTTTTCACAGACGAAGTTACTCGAATCACCGAGATCGTCCTTGTAGCGCTGAAACTTCGTATCGAGATCCTTCGGATTGACCGGATCATGCTCAAGAAGCACTTCGAATGTCTCGTCCGGATCCACCAGTTGGCGGTAGAGGGCAAAGACACTGAATTTATCGCCGTAGTCAGCAGTGATGGGATCCTTGTAGAGCAGCTTGTAGCTCAGACCCGTGACGTCCCCGCCCTTGTCGGCCGGTCCCTCGACCTCTCCGTCATAACGATCGGTAACCGCAGAAAACATGAGAATACGGGCAGCATTCGGGCTTTCATTATCGTTCGGACCGGGGGCGTCCGGATCAGTCTCGGTATAAAGCCACTCGAAATTAGTCCCGGTCCGGAGAACCATGGCCTCGAAATCCCGGCTCATCTGATCGAGAGATGCCTTGGCTTGCCGGGCCGCCCTGACCTTGTTCCGACTGACCCGCCACCCATCAAGGGCCACCGCCGTCACGGACACCAGAAGGGTAAGGAGAATGACGGTGATCGCCATCGCCACCATCAATTCGGCCAGGGTAAATCCACGCCTGGGGCGCTTTGGGAGAAGAGAAATGGTCATGGCTGGGAACGGTGGAGGGGTCTGGTTAGCGGCGCACACCAAGGTTACGGGAGAAGAGAGGCTTACCCAGTGAGTCGGGATTGCCATCCTCAGGATCGGTATCACTGAGGTCCAATCGCTGGATGTAGTCCCAGCTGTTGCTCTTCAACGCGTAAAAGTCAGCAGTATAGGCGATGATGGCGCCAGGATAGGAAATCACATTATCGATCGGATCATGAGAATGCATGTTCTTGATCTCGCCATGGGTGCCCGGGATGAGGACGGGATCCTGGGCATCGTCAAAGATCATCTGGGTCATCCGGACGAGGTAAACCCGCCCATCCACCTTCTCAAGATCGGCCCTGAGATCGTTTGCCGCATCTCCCCTCCGGCGAACGGCGGGCTGGAGGATGAAATCACGGCCGGACTGCCCGGTCTGGAGGGCGAACGGTTCAAGCGATGCGTCTTCCCGGATTGTCTTGGGATCACCCCGGTAATTGTAGACCAGAACGGCCTTTTCCGGCTTGCCGGAATCCCGGATCCACTCAAAGGCCTTGTGAAAGGAATTCTCATAGGCGTCATCAGGACCGACCCGCAGCGTCCTCAGTTCCCTCTCCAGGGAGGTGGTCAGGCGACCCGCTTCCTGGGCACTGAGAGCTCGCCGGATACTTGAGGAGGCCGGTCCGAAGACCGCCAGGAAAGTCGTGAGCAGAACGGCCACCACACCGATCGCAATCACGGTCTCCATGAGCGTGAATCCGCGGCGACTGGGACGAGCGGGCTGGGCGAAAATTGTGTTCATCGCGCAAGATCAATCTGTTCGGGACTACGGAAAATGGAGGTCCGGCCATTGCGCCAGACGACGAAGCCCACCTTGTTGTTCTTCAGAAGCTTGGGTTCTTCCTGGCCCTTGGGACGCGCCCCGCTGATGAGGACGACCGCTGCGCCTGGCTGCCCCGCGGCATTCTCGCTATCGACACAGACGCCCTCAGGGTTGAACTCAAAGTAGTAGCACTCCTTGAACTCATCCAAGCCGGGAAGCTTAATCCTCATCGTCCCCGGCTTGCCTACATCAATCGCATCGGCAACTCTCTCACTCTCTTCTACACTGAAGAATACGCCGGCGGGAAGCTTCGTGCCACGTGTGATGACCTCCCATCCGCCGCCCTGGACTTCTCCTCCTTGGTCCGTTCCCTCCACCGCCACGCACATGTAGGAGAGATAGCGCTGGCGATCCTCCTCTTCTGCATCGTTCAGCTCTTTGTGAATGAGAAGCCGGGCGCGAATTCCCCGGCCCACGGCAACGCTGCGGGCTTCATCAAAAAGGGCCTCCGTGACGGAAGCCGCGGTAGTTGTGGCCTGGCCCCGGTCAATGCTCTGGATACCAACCGCGGCAACCGAGATAAGAATAGCAATAACCATCATTACGGTCATGATCTCAACCAAGGTGAAGCCTGCCCTCCGCCGCGGAGGAGGCAGGGGTGAAATTTGTGGTAGTGGGTTCGCGCGCACAGCTGTCTATCTCCTCACGAGTTTCTGCTCCCAACCATAGGAGTTTCCAAGGCCAACGCAAGGATTTGTAACCACATTGTATTCTCAACTCCACAAACCAGCTCCCGAGGCTTCGGATAACCCCACTATTGTGGCGAAATTCCGGAATCCTGCGAAACATGGGCTTTCCCACCGATCTGAGAAGGGGAATTCCGTTCACTGCATGGCCCCGCCTCCCGGGTTGCCGGACCCGGCTTTCCCCGAATAGAGTATGAATACTCCCCGTCCAAGAACCATGAAACGCTCCCTTCCGCTGTTCCTCGCGCTGCTCTGTGCCGCCCTTCTCAGTTCCTGTGTCTACGACCCCTACGCCTCCGCCCACTACGGGGGACCGGTCGATCACTACCACGGCGGCTACCACCGTGGATTCTTCAGTGACTATTACATTGGCATCCACAATAACCACTATCGCTACCGCCATACGCGCTGTTCGCACTGCAGTCACTATCCCTGCCGGGGGGGGCACCGGACCCACTACCACACCTACTATCGCAATTATACGAAGCCTCTCCACGGCCACGATGGCCGTCGGTCACACCATCGCGACAGTCACGCTGCAGATAGCGACCGCGGGCGCTACCGTAAACTGCCGGGTTCCTCCGCGGACGACATCCCCACATCCCCCCGTCCGCGCAATCCCGGTTCCTCCCGTTCCGCCTCTCGAAGTAATCCGCCTAAGTCCTACTCCTCAGGTCCTGCAAAACCCCGCTCAACGACCCCGTCCCGTCCTTCCCCTGGAAGACCCGAGAGAACAAGGCCCGCCACTCCCTCCCCGAAGCCGTCCTCCAAAACCAGTGAAGCCCCGAGCAAGCCGAGTCCGCCCTCCAAAACCGCTCCCTCAAAGTCAAAGCGCTAGAGCCGTAGGGCTTGCCTGATCGGTCGTCTCCTGAGTCAACCCCCGGCTTCTTCCCGCCGCTTCCGGTCGCGCTGCAGGTCCTTCAAACTGACCGGGCGCAGCAGGCGATGCGCGTAGAGCATTCCGATCACCCCCCCACCGAGATGGCAAATATGGCTTGCCTTAAAAAGGGGGGCCATTCCGCCACTAAATGCCAGCCACTCTCCGACCGCTCCTAGGCCGGGAATCTTCAGGCCGGGAGTCAGCAGGAACAGAATGAGCGTCGCGAACATCAGTCCCCGCCCGAGGTTCTTGCCCGAGACCATGAGGGGCCACATCCGGGAATCAGGCGAAAGGCTGACGAGGGCCATGAGGAGCGCCATCATTCCTCCGGACGCTCCCACCAGGGGCGGGTGAGGCGGAGTGACTCCCTCTCCCAGAGGATAAACCGGGGAAAGGAGAACGTGCAGGAGCCCACCACCCAGGATCCCTCCGAAAAAAATCCTGGTGAACGCCCTTGCTCCCAGAATGTGCAGCACGCGACCGCCTATCAGATAAATGACCAGCGCGTTCAGGAGCAGGTGCAGCCAGGATCCGTGAAAGAATAGATAGGTGAGGAACTGCCACCCTTTACCCGCCAGCACTCCCGGACGGCTCAGGCCAACGCTCTCATAAAATCCCCCGACCACCAGAGCAGTCACTCCGCCACGCATCACCACCACCGCATGGACCACAAGAAGGGCAAGAGTGAGAAGGGTCAGGGCGTCAGACCCCGGCCGATGCAGGCTGACCCGCGGAAGGAAGGAAGGGTGTCTCATGAACAGGGTGCAGCCCCTTGCAGGGACGTTGGCTTCAGGCTTCGCGATCGGCGATTCGCTCAATAATCACATGCCAGAGCATAAAGCACCACTCCCAAGCCCGGACAGCCGGGCCAACCCACTCAACTCTCGCCCTTGGCCCGGGGCTCACCACTCACCCGGTCCGTTCCGGGACTGGTTACAAAGGGCCCCCCTTCCAGAGGGGCCACTCCGCTGAAGGCCACGTCGGGCATCTCACTGGGCTTGCCCGCAAGGGGAAACTCCTTCCGCAGGGGATGATAGGGATAGCCCTCCCACATCAGGATACGCTTCAGGTTGGGGTGTCCCGTGAAACGAAGTCCCATCATGTCAAATACTTCGCGTTCGTGCCAGTTGGCGGTTTTCCAGAGATCGACTGCGGTCGGCACTTCCTCGTCCTCGGCCACCGGGGCCTTCACCCGCAGGTGTTTGCGGTCGTCCGTAGTAGCCAGCTCATAAACAATCTCAAAGCGGGGATCCTCACCCATGTTGTCCACGCTACTCACATCCAGGAGAAAGTCATACCCGAGGCTCCTGCAGCAATACGTAAGGACCTCTTGCAGGGCCTCCAGCTTGACCACCACCGTATGCTCGCCGCGGAACTCGAACATTTCCCGCACCTTGGTGCGCCCGAACTCCTTGCGCAACTTGCTGACATCCGCCCCTGCCTCGCCGGGAGGATTGGCGGCATTCTCCACGTCGGCACTCATCCCTGGACCTGCTGGATCTCGGCAATCTGGTCTTCGATCGGCTTCTCGCCCTCGATGATGCGTTGAAGTTTCATTAACCCTTCAAGAAGAGCTTCGGGACGGGGCGGACAACCGGAAATGTAAACGTCGACGGGCAGGAGCCTGTCAATTCCCTGGAGAACGGCGTAGCTCCGATACATTCCACCGCTGGAGGCACAGGCCCCCATCGCAATGCACCACTTCGGTTCCGGCATCTGCTCCCAGATGCGACGCACCGCCAGGGCCATCTTGTAGGTCACCGTCCCGGAAACGATCATGACATCAGCCTGACGAGGCGAGAACCGCATGACCTCCGCCCCAAACCGTGAAATATCGAAGCGTGCCGCCCCCGTGGCCATCAGTTCAATCGCACAACAGGCCAGGCCCATCGGCATGGGCCAGAGGGAGTTCTTGCGCATCCAGTTAATGGCGGCATCGAGACGCGTGAAGATGATGTTGCCCTCGACCTTGGAGTCATAGGCAGCATGCGACAGCATCGTATCGGCAGTTTCAGCGCTCAATAGCACCAGAATACCCCTCCTTCCGCCCTACTCAAGGCCAGCTTGTGAAATTTTTCACAAAGTCGTCCCCGGGATCGTTGGAAGCGCTCGATTTTGAGAGCTCCCGGAGTTAAAGAACAGCGTGCTTCTCTTCTCCCGGGGTTCTCCCACCACCAGCCTCAGCGACGAGGACCTGGCCGTCGGCCTCACTTCCGCCCTCGCCGGACTGGGCGACCGGAACAAGGTCCTGCTCGTTCCTCCCGACTTCTCACGTTTCTACAGCAAGTCTGGTCCCCTCGCCTGTGCCGCGGCAGATCACTATGGAGACCGGCTCGTCGACGTGCTCCCCGCTCTGGGAACCCACTTCCCCATGAGCGACGAGCAACTCGACCGCATGTACCCCACCATCCCGCGCGACCGTATCCGCCCCCATCGCTGGCGTGAGGACGTGGTCACCATTGGTGAGGTCCCGGCCGAATTTGTTTCCGAGGTCACCGAGGGGGTTTGGACCCGTCCGTGGCCAGCGCAACTTAACAAACTCGTCTGGGAAGGTGGCCATGATCTCATCCTCTCCATCGGGCAAGCCGTACCCCACGAGGTGATCGGCGTTGCCAACGGCAATAAGAACCTCTTCGTCGGGACGGGAGGGGAAGCCGGTATCAACGAAAGTCACTATATCGGATCGATCTATGGAACGGAACGCATGATGGGGCGGACCAACACCTGCCTCCGCAGGATCCTCAACTACGCCGAGGATACCTTCTGTGAACACCTTCCCATCCTCTACGCTCAGACCGTGATCGGGGCCGACGACGATGGGAATCTCGTCACCCGCGGTCTCTTCGTGGGAGACCGCGAAGCCTTTGAGACCGCCGCTGAACTTGCCGTGGAGGTCAATTTCAACCACCTCGACGAGGAACTCGACAAGGTGGTGGTCCTCATGGATCCCGACGAGTTCCACAGCACCTGGATCGGCAATAAGGGCATCTATCGCACCCGCATGGCCATCGCAGACGGCGGTGAGCTCATTGTCCTCGCTCCCGGCGTCCGCACCTTCGGGGAGGACCCCGAGATCGACCAGATGATCCGCAAATATGGCTACCGGACCACCGCCGAAGTCATCCGCTTCGTCGAGGAAAATGATGACCTGCGCGGTAATCTCGGAGCAGCCGCCCATCTTATTCACGGCTCTCCGGAAGGACGCTTCAAGGTCACCTACTGCCCCGGTCACCTCACCCGCCAGCAGATCGAGGACGTGGGCTATCACTACGCTGACCTCGACAAAATGATGGACCGCTACCAACCCGAGGGCCGCAGCGATGGATGGCACACCACCAAAGATGGGGAGCGGTTCTACTTTATCGGCAATCCCGCCATGGGCCTCTGGGCCTCAAGGAGCCGCCTGCAATGACCAGGATCTCCCAAAACGCTCCGGTTACCGCTCTGCCGATTGACCGGAGCAAGGGGCACTCAATCGCAACCGGGCCAGGAACTCAACGTTCCCGTCCATTCCGGTAATTGGCGACTCCATCAGCCCCTCCCATTCACATTCCAGTTCCTTCCGCACAAACTCACGGATTTTTTCCACGGCCTTAGCCTGCAACTCCGGCTCCCGGACAATCCCGCCCTTCCCCACTTCTGTCTTGGAGAGTTCGAATTGCGGCTTGATCAGACAGATCACCTCCCCTCCCTCCTTCAACACTCCAGCCGCTGCCGGCAGGACCTTGGTCAGAGAGATGAAGGAGAGATCCATCACCACCAGATCGACCCGTTCGCCCAGGTCAGATTCGACCAGGTGACGGGCATTGAATTTCTCCCTGACCACCACCCGCGAATCCTGTCGCAATTTCCACGCCAGTTGATTCGTGCCAACGTCCACCGCGTGGACCCGCTCCGCACCGTGCTGCAGAAGGCAATCCGTAAATCCCCCGGTCGAAGCGCCCAGGTCAAGGCACACCCAGCCCCTCGGATCGATCGCAAACCCCTTCAGGGCCCCCTCCATCTTAAGTCCACCCCGTCCAACATAGCGAGGTCGTCGCAGGACGATGAGATCAGCATCGAGGGGCAGCATGCTCGAGGGCTTGGCAACCCGCTCCGTTCCGCACCTGACCTCGCCTGCCATGATGAGCCGCTTGGCCTGCTCCCGCGAATCACAAAGTCCCCGCTCTACCAGCAGGACGTCAGCACGTTCCCCCCCCGCCATCACCATCTCCTCATTTCTGTGCCGCAACCTCGCTGGCATTCACGGCGTCGATTAATTGCCGTAATCGGCCGAAATTCCGCCGCCGATGACGAAATACCAGGCGAACCAACCCCGATAGCTCCTCTTCGTCCTCCTCCTCAAGGGCCTCCTGCTGGGTCATCCTGCCCGCCTTCACAAGATCGGAGAATTCCTCCTCGATCGAGGCCAGCGAATCCTCTGCAAGAGCGGTATTGAGACGCAACACGATCTTGTCTCCAACATAACGATAGGAATGGAACACACGGTAGAACCCGACGATTTCCTCCACCGCTTCCTCCACGTCGTCAGTGACCAGGAAAAGATGGAAATCGTCCTCCGAGATCATCCCGAGCCGGGCCAGGTGCTCATCGACAAACTGTTTCCAGAACTTCCAGTAGGTTCCCCCCTTCCCATCAAGGAGGACAATCGGATAGATGGATGCCTTCCCGGTCTGAATCAGGGTGAGCGCCTCAAACACCTCGTCCATTGTCCCGAATCCCCCCGGCAAGCCGACCGCGGCGTCAGCCTCCTTCACGAAGGACAACTTACGGGTGAAGAAGTAATTGAAGCTGATGAGCTTGGGATCTCCCGCGATGAACTCATTGGCCGCGGCCTCAAAGGGCAATGCAATGTCCAGGCCGAAACTATCCTCCCGTCCCGCGCCTTCGTTACCCGCCGCCATGATGCCCGGCCCGGCCCCCGTGATGGTCATGAAGCCCTCCTCCCGCATACGACGGGAGAACTCCACCGCGGTCTGGTAAGCTGGCTCGTCCGGCTGCGTGCGTGCCGAACCGAAAACCGCTACCTTCCGATTGTTGCAGTAGGGATGAAACACCTCGTTGGCCTCCCGCATTTCCTTGAGGGCACGGTTCATGAGCTTGAAATCTCCCTCGGTCACCGCTCCGCCCCGTGCAATCCGCACCGCCGTGATCATCATCTCCGCCAACAGGCAATGATCCGATACCCCGTGCGTGCTCTGCGCAAGTTCCATGATGCGGTCATCCAGCTCCTTCTCGCCTGTTGACCCGACAAAGGAGCAGGAACCCGGCGGGATCATCCCTCCCGTGAAATCCCGGCCCTGCGGTACCTTCGTGGGCTGCACATGCTGACTCATGGATGGAGGGTAGATTCGAAATGCGGGATTCTGAAACCTAAATCCCTCCCCAGCCTTCCTCATTCACTTGGCCACGGGGTGCAAATGCCCTTGCATCACAACACCAGCGCCACCAACTTCCCCCCCGTGCCGCCCCACGCAACAGACGACCTCCGCATTGCCGGGATTGATCCCCTCATCTCGCCGGCGGTCCTCTCCTATTACCTCCCCATCACCAACGTAGCGGCTGATCTGGTCCATGACGCACGCCTGCAGGGGGAAGCCATTCTGGAGGGTAAGGACGACCGCCTCCTCGTCGTGATTGGTCCCTGTTCCATTCACGATCCCTCAGCCGCCCTGGAATACGGCTCGCGGCTGAAGCCTCTCATTGACCGCTTCGCCGACGACCTGCAGATCGTCATGCGCGTCTACTTCGAAAAACCCCGCACTACGGTGGGCTGGAAGGGGCTCATCAACGATCCCCACCTCGATGATTCCTTCGACATCAACCGTGGACTGCGCATTGCACGCGAACTTCTCCTTGAGCTGGCCGCTCTTGGTGTTCCAGCCGGAACAGAGTTTCTCGATACCATCTCACCGCAGTATATCGCCGACCTGATCGCCTGGGGCGCCATCGGCGCACGCACCACCGAATCACAGATTCATCGGGAACTCGCTTCCGGGCTCTCCATGCCGGTGGGATTCAAGAACGGAACCGGGGGATCAAACCAGATCGCCCTCGACGCGATTGGCGCAGCCCGCGAATCCCATCACTTTCTCTCAGTCACCAAGCAGGGCGTCTCTGCCATTGTGACCACCGCCGGCAACAAGGCCTGCCACATGATCCTCCGTGGTGGAACCGATGGCCCGAACTACAGCCCCGAGAGCATCGCACAGGTGGAGTCCCAACTCCGGGAAGCCGGGCTCGCCCCCTATCTCATGGTCGACTGCTCCCATGGAAATTCCTGCAAGGACTATCGGAAGCAACCGGACGTAGCGCGCGATCTCTGTGCACAAATTGCCGGTGGATGCAATGCCCTCGCCGCCGTTATGGTGGAGTCCAACCTTGTGGAGGGAAACCAGAAACTCGGCAGCGACCCCGCTACGCTGGTCTACGGACAATCCGTCACCGACGCCTGTATCTCGTGGCAAACCACCGAGGAGGTGCTGGAAGCCTTCGCCCAAGCCGTCCGAGCACGACGCGGGTAGGAACCGGGCACCCTTAATCGAGGAATACAATCTTCCCGGAGGCCCCTTCCTGCGTTTCGGCCTCGGCCCGGGCCCGGGCCTCGTGTTGTTCCGGGGAACAGGACGAATCGATCGGCGCATCGGGCTCAACGTCACTGGCCGTGACCAGTCCCTTCTCCAACATCCAGGCCTCCACTTCCTCCCCACTCACGTCGGGCAGCATCTCACCGTTGACTTCAACGCACGGAGAGAGCGGTTGGCCGCTCTTTTGCTCCATCTCCCAGCGAAAGGCCGGGTTTGCAATGATATCCTTCTCTTCGTACTCCAGCTCATACTTGCGCATGATGGCGCGAACGCCTTCACTCCAGCCGCAGTAAGTCTTGAGGAAACAGGTGATTTTCGGGGAGGTGGCTTCGGATTCGCTCATGGCTTTCTACGGGACAGTTTACCCATGGTCTGCCCCCTCTCAAACCGCATTTTCCAAAATTTGCACTCTCGCCCTGCCGCCATCCCCGTCATGCTCCCGCTCCAAGAAAGAACGGCATGAAGCGTCCGACCGTCCTGATCAATTTCGCCATCACAGCTGATGGCAAGGTTTCTACCGTCAACAAGGATCCGGCACATTTCACCTCAGCGCGTGATCTCCAGCGCCTTCTGGAAATCCGCGGACGGGCGGATGCCCTCCTGGTTGGGCGTGGCACCTTGGAAACTGACAATATGTCCCTGGCCATCCCCCCCGAGCTCAAGCCAGTCCGCCAACCACTGCGCTGCATCGCTTCGCGCACAGGCAAGGTCAATCTCGGACACCGGGTATTCCACAGTGTGGGTGGTCCACTTCACCTCCTCGCCACCGCCGCCCCGGAAGATTATGACCCCGCGCCCTATGAGGCCGCCGGCGCGACCGTACATTGCTGCTCACTGCCGGAATTCCTCCAGGTCCTCGCTAACGAATACCAGGTCAAGACCCTCCTCTGCGAAGGCGGTGGAACTCTGGCGCGGTCGTTTGCCGAACTCGATGCCCTCGACGAAATCCATCTCACCTGGGCGGGGCACACTCTCTTCGGCGGAGCGGAAGCTCCCACCATCACCGGCGCCCTGGGAAAACACCTGCCGGCCTCCCTTGAGTTCGAACTAACCCACTTCGAGCCACTCGATAACGACGAGTGCTTCCTCTCCTACCGGAGGAAGCGGACTCCTTCCTAGTGCTTCTCCCCGCCCTCGTCTTCCTTGTGCTCCTGGTAGAGACGCTTGGTGCCCTTTTCGTTCTGGTCGATCCTGCCGTCCCCATTCTCGTCCACATCCTCCCAGTTATGGCGCTCACAGGCACCCAGGACGAAGGCAAGAATAACAACCAGCAGGCTGAGGCATTTCATGGCGCACAGTAGGTAAACTGTTCCCACCCAAAAACCAGTTAAAACTCTCCACGAAAGACACCGCGTGCGGTCGGGGTCTCGTAAATCACAACCTCACAGAGTCCCAGAAGCTCCCCCTCCAGTTTTCGCCAAGACTGGGGAAGGTATGGGCCGCTTCAAAACGGAAGTCCTTGGTCAGGCGCACACGCATGGCGGCAAGACTGACCCCGAAGATCTCTCCTTGTCCACCAATCGTCCTTCCCTCCGGGCCCGCTCTCCTCTATCCCTCGGGCGGCATGAGCAACCGCATCGACGCCACCTTCGAGAATCTCCGCGCCACGGGCGAAAAGGCCTTCGTGGCTTACGTCAGCGCCGGCGACCCCGATCTCGAACGCTCCCTCCAGATCCTGGTTGCCCTCGCGGAAGCCGGCGCAGATATCATCGAACTGGGAGTCCCCTTCTCTGACCCTCTCGCCGATGGCATCGTCAACCAGGCCGCCGCGGCCCGGGCCCTCGCGGCTGGCTGCGACACCGCCGGGGTTTTTGAACTCATCCGTCGCTTCCGCGAATCACATCAGGTCCCCCTCGTCCTCTTTACCTATCTCAATCCCGTCTACACCTACGGTTACGACGCCTACCACGACGATGCTGCCGAGGCCGGTGCGGACGGCATCCTCCTTCTCGATCTCCCTCCTGATGAAGCCGCTCAGAACTGCGAAATGGCCAGCCATGCAGGGTTGCGCCAGATCCGCCTCATAGCCCCTACCACGCCACCCG
Organism: Roseibacillus sp.; assembly: GCA_022448985.1. GTDB lineage: Bacteria > Verrucomicrobiota > Verrucomicrobiia > Verrucomicrobiales > Akkermansiaceae > Roseibacillus_B. The sequence continues at coordinate 24,279 of JAKVCR010000001.1, read as the reverse complement.
AGCGCATTGAACTTCTGGCCCGCAACGCAGAGGGATTTATCTACGCCCTCTCCCGTACCGGGGTGACCGGATCCCACGGAGGACCTTCCGCACAGATCGGAGACCAGGTAACCGCAATAAAACAGCACACCGACGTTCCTGTCTGTGTGGGCTTCGGGATCACCACGCCCGAACAGGCCTCCCTCGTGGCCTCCGTCTCGGACGGCATCGTCGTGGGTTCGGCCATCGTCAAGCAGGTTGAGCTCAATGCCAACTCTCCCGATGTCGCGGATAAAGTAGGCGCCTTCACCAGACCCCTCATCGAGGCCACCAAGGCTCCGTCCTGACCTTGACCTTTGGGCTCAACGGACGTATCGCCTTCCGGACGAATCAAACACGCCATGCGCCTCCCCTTCAGCAAGATGAACGGAGCCGGAAACGACTTCGTCATGATCGACAATCGTGACCTTTCGATCGAGCTCAGCAAGGAGCAGATCTCCACGATCTGCGATCGTCACCGTGGGGTGGGGGCCGATGGCCTGCTGGCGGTCGAACCAGGCCAGAGCGGAGCGGATTTCAGGTTCCGCTACTACAATGCCGATGGCGGCGAGGCGGAAATGTGCGGAAATGGCGCCCGCTGTTTCGGGCGTTACACCGCCCGGTTGCTCAACGACGGACGGGAGGAGATCAGCTTCGAGACCATTGCCGGCATCCTCACGGCCCGGCTTATGGGGGAGGAAGTCGAGGTCACCATGTCGGAGCCCTTTGACCTCGACCTGAATTCCGGGGTCTCGGTGGAAGATCTCCAAGGCCCCGTTCACATTCTGAACACTGGAGTTCTTCACGCTCTCGCTTTTGTCGATGATCTCGTCGATCTTGATGTTCTTCAGTTGGGGGCTGCCATCCGCCACCACGATCACTTTCCCAACGGCACCAACGCCAATTTCGTGAAGGAAATAGCTCCCGGACACATCGCGATCCGGACCTACGAACGCGGGGTGGAGGACGAAACCCTGGCCTGCGGCACGGGCATGGTGGCCTGCTCCATTATTTATCACCTTCTTCATGGAGAACCGGCGCCCATCAAAGTCAGCGTGCGAGGTGGCGAAACGCTCAGGGTTGGATTCGAAGGGGACGCCGGGACCGGCTTCCGCAAGGTCACTCTTACCGGTCCGGCCGCCTTCGTCTTTGAGGGCGAGATCAAGTTGTGAACAGGATGGGTTTTTGCCCTTGCTACCGTGGTGATCGCTCCCCACTACTCTCCCGCCATGTTCACAGGCAGTTACACCGCCCTCGTCACGCCATTTCGTGATGGCCACGTCGACTATGAGGCCTTTGAGGCGCTCATCCACCGTCAGGCCGATGCAGGAATCGACGGGATTGTCCCCGTCGGCACCACCGGAGAGTCTCCCACCGTAAACGATGTCGAGCATATCGAGATCATCAAGCGGGCGGTGGAATTTTCCGCGGGACGCCTGAAGGTAGTGGCCGGGACCGGCGCCAATTCCACCAGCGAGGCCATTCACCTTACCAAGGAAGCGGAGCAGGTCGGGGCCGACGGATCCCTCCAGGTCTGCCCCTATTACAACAAGCCCTCTCAGGAAGGACTTTACCAGCATTTCAAGGCGATCGCGAAGGCCTCGGCCCTCCCCCTCATGCTCTACTCCGTACCCGGACGCAGCGTCATCCAGATCGACGTCGAGACGGCGGTGCGCCTGGCCCACGATTGCGAAACCGTCGTCAGCATCAAGGAAGCGGGTGGCTCATCAGACCGCGTCAACAAACTCGTCCAGGCTGTTCCGGAATCCTTCACTGTTCTCTCTGGAGATGATCCTCTCACCGTCCCCTTCATGTCGGTGGGCGCGGTGGGGGTGGTTTCCGTGGCAGCCAACCTGATTCCCGACGTGGTCGCCCAACAGGTCAAGGCTGCGCTCAACGGCTCCTTCGATGAAGCCTTGGAAATCCAGAAGCGCTACTACCCTCTCTTCAACGCGCTCATGACCCTCGACACCAATCCCGTTCCGATCAAGAGTGCCCTCGCCCTCCGCGGGCAGTGCACCCCCGAGTTTCGTCTCCCGCTCGTCGGGCTGACCGAGGAAAAAACTCAACAACTACGAGCCGTCCTCAGCGAGTTCGAGCTCCTTTAGCCCCTCCACTTTTATCGCCATGAACATCGTCATCACCGGGCGCTCGGGCCGCATGGGCCTCTCCGTGGCTGAAGCCGTCGAGGATCACCCGGATGCCTCCATTCACGGAACCCACGACACGGGGGAAGAACTGGGCCCTCTTCTCGACGGGGCAGACGTCGTGATCGATTTCACCATCCACTCATTCACCGCCCAGCTTCTCGAACACGCGCTGGCCACCACTACCGCCCTCGTCATCGGGACAACTGGACACGATGAGAACGAACTGGCCGCCATTCAGGATGCCTCCGGAAAAATTCCCATCGTCTTTGCCCCCAACTTCTCGATCGGCGTCAATACGCTCTTCTGGCTCACCCGGCATGCGGCCCGCATTCTCGACAACAACCGCTTCGATATCGAGGTCACCGAAATGCATCATCGCCACAAGATTGATGCCCCCTCCGGCACCGCCCGCCGTCTCCTCGAGATCCTCAACACAGAAACGGACACCTCCTACCAGGACGACGTGAGCCACGGCCGGGTCGGAATCACCGGGGCACGCCCCGATCGTCAAATCGGCATGCACTCCCTTCGCGGTGGAGATGTCGTGGGCGACCACACCGTCATGTTCTCTGCCGATGGCGAGCGTGTGGAACTGACTCACAAGGCCTCCAGCCGGATGACCTTTGCTTCGGGAGCTCTGCGGGCTGCCCTCTGGCTCAACGGCAAGTCTCCAGGCCTCTACGACATGCAGGATGTCCTGGAGCTTGAGTAATCGCCCGGGGAGTTTCCCGGCGAGTCCTCTTATCCTGGTATCCGGGATTGGATATGCAGTCTGTATCGTTAGGATCTTGAAATGGCGACTCGGGTAGGAATAGCACTGGGATCGAACCTGGGCGATCGCCTCGCCAACCTGCGCGCCACCCGTGACCTCCTCCGTGCCCTCACCCCGGACGGAGTTCATTTCGAGCAGGCTCCCGTCTACCAGAGCGAACCGATCAACTGCCCGGAGGGATCTCCCGACTTCTTCAACACCGTGATTGAACTCGATTACATCGGCGAACCCGCCAAGCTCCTGGAAGAGACCCAGGGAATCGAGTACCACCTCGGACGTGAACCTGGTGCCGAACCAAATTCTCCCCGTGTCATCGACATCGATATCCTCTACTTCGGTGACCGTATTATTGACGCTGGCCTCATCGTCATTCCGCATCCACGCATAACCCACCGGCGCTTCGTCCTGCAACCCCTCGCTGAAATCCGCCCCCTCATGACCCTCCCGGGCGATCGCATCACCATCAGCGAGCACCTCCAGCACCTCGATTCCGAAGAACCCGAACTGGCCTTCGTTCAAGCCAAGTGGTAGCCGAGGGGCAGAGACCGGTTACCGGGATTCTCCATTCGAACCAATGATGAAGGGCAGGATCTGATCGGCCGAGCAGACACCAGGCTCCGGGGACTACGCCGATCCGCCCATCTTTTTACTCCCCGGACTCGCCTCCCCCCCCGGGCAGGTGCTATGAATTTCCCGTGACTGTCCGTGACAAGTGCTCCGCGCTCCGCGCTCGGAAGGAGGCGGGGCCACCCATTGCTGCCCTCACCGCCTGGGACTATCCCACTGCACGCCTCCTGGACGAAGCGGGCGTGGATCTTATCCTGGTAGGAGACTCGCTGGGAATGGTGGTCCTGGGCTTCCCCGACACCACTCATGTCACCCTCGGCCACATGCTTCACCACGTTGCTGCCGCCGCCCGTGGATGCCAAAAGGCTCTCCTGGTGGCGGACTTCCCGATCCACTCCTACGATAGCGAAGCCGAGGCCGTGCAAAATGCCCGGGCCCTGGTAGAAGCTGGTGCAGAAGCGGTCAAACTGGAAGGAGGCCTGAGCCAAGCCCGGAAGGTGGAAGCCGTAGTGGAGGAAGGCATCCCGGTCCTGGGCCACCTCGGCATGCTCCCGCAACGTGTAAAGGAAGAGGGCGGCTACAGGACGAAGGGAACGTCCGCCGACGAAATCTCTGTCCTCCTGCAAGGCGCGGTGGCACTTGAAGAAGCTGGTTGCTTCGGAATCGTGCTGGAAAGTGTGGTTCCCGAGGTTGCTGGCGAAGTCAGCACCCGCATCGGGATTCCCACCATCGGGATCGGATGTGGCACTGCTACCTGTGACGGCGAGATCGCGGTGACCACCGATGTAATCGGCTCTTATCCCTGGTTCGTCCCGCCGTTTGCCACGCAACGTGCCGATGTGGCGGGTGAAATCCGGAAGTCCGTCTCCGACTACATCGCCCATTGCCACGCTACGGAACGCACCCCGATGCCAGCCCCGGCGGCTCCATGATCGGACAGGACAAGCGTGAAGCCCTGAACCGTCGCATGGCGGAACTCGGGATCCTGGAAGACGAACTCATTGAGCGCTTCATCAAGGGAACGGGGCACGGCGGACAGAAAATCAACAAGACCAGCTCCTGCGTCTACCTCCATCACCGGCCAAGCGGGATCGAAATCAAGTGCCAGGCCCAGCGCTCGCGCGAAATGAACCGTTTCCTCGCCCGCCGCGAGCTGTGCGATCGCATTGAGGAGATTGAGCAGGGCCGCAAATCCGAACGCCGCCAGCGTATCGAGAAAATCCGCCGCCAGAAGCGCCGACGTTCCCGTCGGCAACGCCAGCGTGACGTCGGTCTCAAGCGGCAGCACGGACAGAAGAAGGAGCTCCGGAAAAGACCCCACGCCGGGGACTAGCGGCCCAGCGTGAGGCAAAGCTGTGCCGCCCGTCCTGCCTGATCATCCGCAAAGTTGTTCCCATCCTGATTTTTTTCGCGTCTTTCTCCTCATTCGTGGTTAAGAGAATTCCGTGCGGCAATACCTGGATCTGCTCCGCGATGTTCTCAAAAACGGCGAAGAGCGCGCCGACCGCACCGGCACTGGCACCCGCTCGGTTTTTGGGCGCCAGGTACGTTATGACCTCCGCGAGGGTTTCCCCTGTCTCACCACCAAGAAGCTCCACCTGCGCTCCATCATACATGAACTCCTCTGGTTCCTGATGGGAGAGACCAACATCCGCTATCTCCAGGAAAACAAGGTCCGTATCTGGGACGAATGGGCCGACGAGAATGGGGACCTTGGGCCGGTTTACGGACAACAATGGCGGGCCTGGCAGACTACGGAGGGCTCCTCCATCGACCAGATCTCACGCCTTCTCGACGACCTCAGGAACAAGCCACACTCACGCCGCCACATCGTCTCCGCCTGGAACGTGGGGAAGGTGGACCAGATGGCCCTTCCCCCATGTCATCTCCTCTTCCAGTTCTACGTGCATGAAGCGCAAGGAGGGCGGCCCGGACTCTCGTGCCAGCTCTACCAGCGCAGCGCCGACCTCTTTCTGGGGGTGCCCTTCAACATCGCGAGCTATTCCCTTTTTACCATGATGATCGCACAGGTCCTTGACTACGAACCGCGCGACTTCGTGCACTCCTTCGGGGACATGCATCTCTACTCAAACCACATAGAGCAGGCCAAACTGCAACTTACCCGCGAACCCCGTCCCCTGCCCACCATGCAGATCAACCCGGAAGTCCGTAGCATAGACGGATTTCGCTTTGAGGACTTCACCCTCGAAAACTACGATCCGCACCCCCATATCAAGGCGGAGGTCTCCGTATGACCCTCACCGCTATCGTAGCGATGACTCCGGAGCGGATCATCGGCCGCGACAACAAGCTTCCCTGGCACTTCCCGGAGGATCTGAGGTTTTTCAAACGAACCACCAGCGGCCACCCGGTGGTGATGGGGCGCAAGACCTTCGACTCGATCGGCAGGGCCCTTCCGAACCGGCAGAACATCGTGCTCACCCGTGACCACTCGTGGTCGGCAGAGGGAGTAGAGGTGATCCACTCTCCCGACGAACTCGGCTCCCTCCGTCTCCAGAGTCCTTCCGTCTTCATCATGGGAGGTGCAGAAATCTACGCTCTTTTCCTCCCTCACCTTGATGAACTGCTCGTCTCATGGGTCCACGAGAGACATGAAGGAGATACCCTCTTCCCGGAATTCGACGATCAGTTTCCCAGCTACGAATTAGTCGAAAAATACCCGGAATTCGAAGTCCGCAGGTATCACAGATAGCGGACTACCCTCCCAGCACCTGCCGCACCAGGTTCAATGCGGACTGGCTCACCTGGCGCTTGAAGGCATCACGACCCCAGGGGTGGAACTGCCTTACTACCCTGGTTTCTCCCCCCCTCACCGCCAGACCGAGAAAAGCTGTTCCCACCGGCTTCTCTTCACTTCCCCCGGTCGGCCCGGCAATCCCGGTCACTGCAACTGCGAGGTCTGCCTTGCCAGCCCGGAGAGCGCCCTCCGCCATCTGGCATGCCACCGGCTTGCTCACCGCGCCGTATTTCACCAGATCAATATCGTTCACCCCGACCAAGTCCCGCTTTGCCTCATTGGCATAGGTTACGAAACCATAGCGAAAGACTTCCGAGGATCCTGAAACATCTGTGATTCGTGCCGCGATGAGCCCTCCCGTACAACTCTCCGCAATAGCCACCGTCTTTCCTTGCCGGGTCAGGAGCCGCACCACCACTTCTTCAAGGTTGGCCCCGTCATCACTCACCAGTTCGTGGCCAAAGGCCTCCTCCGCCACCCGGCGCCCCTCCATCACAACCTCCGGGGTCCCGATGAGTCGGAGGTCGACTTCCCCCAGGCGCGCGCAGTAGCCGTGCTCCAGCCCATCGATGGTCTCCAACTGCTCGTCTACGCCCTGGTGAAAATCGCTCTCCCCGATTCCGACAAATTTTAGTTCCAGGCACCCGGGCGCTTCTTCGATTCCGCCGAGAGCCTGCAGGCGTGGCACAACCTCCGTCTCAAACATCGGGTAGAGCTCACGCGGCGGACCAGGCAGCAGAAAGACCGCACAGTTACATGCTCCGCTCAGCCGGGGAGGAAGATACAGCCCCGGGGCCGTGCCATTGGGATTTACCAGAATGTCCGCTCCGGCTGGCACCAGGGCCTGCTTGCGGTTAGCTTCCGCCATCACCCGCTGGCGACTGGCAAAAAACTCCTCAATGGTGCGTAAGGCCGCCTCATCTTCTATCATCTCCAGCCCGAGCACCTCCGCAAGCGCCTCCCGGGTGAGATCATCGCTGGTAGGGCCAAGTCCGCCGGTAACGATCAGGACCTCCCCCTCTTCAAGACCAGTTCGGATGGCCTTCCCGACGGCCTGCCCATCAGGCACCGTCACCTGCCGGGCTATCCGCAGGCCCAACCCCAGAAGTCTCTGGCCGATCCACGCCCCATGGGTGTTTTGCGTGGTCCCAAGAAGCAGCTCCGTTCCGGTGGTCAGCAGTTCAATGCGCACGGGAACAACCATCCCGTCCCCCGCTTCAGATTTCAAATCTCAAATCCCATGGAGGACGTAGATACGGTCCCCGATCCGCCATCAGCTCTCCCCCTGGACCAACCTGGCATCGCCCCAGAGATCTTCCAGCCCGTAGAGATCACGCATCTCCTGGTGCATGATGTGCACCATTACATCAACGTAATCAAGAACCACCCAGCGACTGTCAGCCCGACCTTCCGTATAAAGGGGCTTGGTCCCTGTCCACTCGTACACCTTGGCCTCTACGTCCCGCAGGACAGCCTTGAGGTGTGGCATGGAGCTACCGGAACAGATCACCATGAAATCCGTCAGGGTGGAGATCCCCTGTAAGTCAAGGACGCGAATATCCTCCGCCAGGATCTCCTCAGCGGCCTTGGCACAGGTCTCGGCAAGCTCTTGTCCTTCAACAGGCATGGCAGGTCATGTCAGAGGTAGTGTTTGGATACCAGTCGTGAAGAGAACCGATGCACCAGTAGCCCACCGCCCATCCATTCACATGGCTCAAAGACGAAGGGACTCCCCGGGTCCGGCCCAACCCGGACGGTTGCAGAAGGTCATGACCCGTCGCCGTGTCGCACCTTCCGTTTGCCTCCTCCCAGGTCGAACGAAGACTGGAGCATAACGGAATCGAACCGTTGACCTCTTCAATGCCATTGAAGCGCTCTACCAACTGAGCTAATGCCCCTCAATCAGTCCTCGGGGCGCGAGAAATACGCGGGGACCTCCCCCGCATCAAGGTATTTTTCAGTCACCGGGTTCGCCATCAGCGTGCACTTGCACTCTTCCGCACTCGCTGAGCAAAGGCGTCAGCCAGCGGCTTGAGTTGTGCCCCGTTCCACGATCTCCGCTCCTCAGGCCCGGAGCTCTCTCCGGGGAGCTCGGGGACAAGGGTAGCGCTGTGTGCCTCATTCTCGCCCAGAATGTCGATGAGCAACTTCTCCTCGGCCTGTTCGCGGTAGAGCTGCGAAGGATGGAACACGAACCGGATGGTAGGGCCAAATTCCTCGTCCCGCAGATCCCGCGCTACCGCAAGGGCCAGGGTGACTGACGCATCACTCTGGTCATAGGCTGCGTTGACGAACACTATCCGCATCGGATCGCTCACTCCGGCCAGATCGACCCAGACCGTAGGCCACCGCTCGCCAGCGCAAGACAGATATTCCCCCATCTCTACTGCAAACCCGTAGTTGCGGGGGCTGAGAGTCCCGTCGATGAGAGCAATGGCCCGACGCATGTTACTGCGCCCCTCCACCGACTTCCAATCACGGGGTCCGAGAACCTTGGAGAGCTTGTGCAAAGTGTCCTCCAGTTCCTCCACCTCGGCAGCGACAGAGGCCAGCGCCAGACGCGGATCAATTGAGTCATCCTGCGATTTCTTCCACCAGATCCAAAGGGCCCACCCGGTGGAGAGAAGAAGGAAGATGGGCGCACCCACCATCGCAATCTTCCAAGCCGGGTTCGGCCTGGATGGTTCTTCGGGAATTCCGTCCCCGTAGTCAGTCCCCATCGCTCTGTCCTTCTAAAAGGTCTACAATAGCCTGGGCAGCAACCTCCGCTGCTCCCCCGCCACCCAGCTTGGCTGCCGCATCCAGCAAGTTACGCACCAGTTCCGCACGTCGCAGCTCATCGGTCATTACGCTCTCAAGAAAGGAGGAGATATTTTCTACGTTAGCCTCATGCTGGATGAATTCATGTACGATTTCGCGGCCAGCCAGAATATTGGCTATCCCCAGGTGCTCGATATCGACCAACACACGTCCGACCAGGTAAGTCGGCCAGGCCACCTTATAAACGAGGCAATAAGGCAAACCATAGTAGGAAGCCTCCAGGGTCGCCGTCCCGCTGGTCACCACCCCGCTCCAGGCGCGCTGCATCAACTCGTGACTACGCCCCTGTACAATGACGAGGGGCAGTTGCTGCGCCGGGTGATCCCTCACGATGGCGCGCATCTGGTCCTCCAGAAGCTGTGAAGCGGCCGACACTTCAAACCGCCAGTCGGGAAATTTTTCATGCAATTGCGCGGCCACCTCAAGCATGGTGGGGAAATGTCGCGAAACCTCTCGCTCACGGCTCCCGGGAAAGAGCCCCACCAGATTCTCCTCCCTCCGGCCCTCGATACGTCCAGCTTCAAGCTCGTCCACAATGGGATGGCCAATGCAGACGGTAGGCAGACCAGCGCTCTCAAACATCTCCTCCTCAAACGGGAAGAGGCAGAGCATCAGATCGATCCAGTCTGCCATGCGATGGATCCGTCCCCGGTTCCAGGCCCAGACCTGGGGGCTGATGTAATTGATCAACCGCGCAGGTAACAGGCCCTCGTGCAGCGACCGGGCCAGGCGCAGGTTGAAGCCAGGATAATCAACGAAGATCACTGCATCCGGGCGGAGCTGTTCAATTTCCCGACGGGTCGCATCAAAGCGGCCCTTGAACCACGAGTAACGCTTGAGGACCTCCCAGAAACCCACCACGGCAGCATCCGCCACCCAGTCAACGAGGCCTGAACCTGCCAGCTCCCGCATTTTTGGGCCCCCCAGACCATAAAATTGCCAATCGGGCCGCACCGCCCGGAGCGACTCCATCAATTCAGCTCCGCGGGTATCGCCGCTGTGTTCTCCAGCCACGAAATAGAGCTTCTGGGCCATCTTCCGGGGCGAACCTACCCGGGTCCGCGGCCCCGACAACCCTGAAATCCACCACAAGGGCTTGATTCACCGCCCCTCTCGCGCTACGCACACTTCCCCGCTGATCCATGGCTGAGAAAAAGAAGTCAGAAGACAAAGGAACCTCGGACCTTCCCGGACAGGAGGAGGGATCCGACGAGCCCGCTCTCCTCGGCGAAATCGAACAGGGTCCATCCAAGCTTGAGCAGTTTCTCGATGCCCATCAAAAGAAGCTGATTCTCCTCGTCCTGCTCGTGATCGTCGGCGTTTCAGCCTATATCATCGTAGAGGGACTCAAAGAGAAGAATGCGGTCAACGCCGGGGAAGCACTCGTGTCGGCCAAGGACCCGGGTGATTTTCGTAATCTCATTGAGGGCTTTTCCCAGACGCCCGCGGCCGGAACAGCCCAGCTGCAGCTGGCCCGATCGCTCTGGGAAGAAGGCGACAGCGAGGATGCCAAGACGACTCTCCGTAACTTCATCTCCAACTCCCCGGATCACCCGGCCCAGCCAGGTGCCCGCATGGTGCTGGCCTCCTTCCTCCTGGAAGAGGGCGAGGATGAAAAAGGCCTCGCCATTCTCCGGGAACTTGCGGCCGACGCAAACGCGGCCTCGGCCTATATCGCCCCTCTCGCCCTTATCAGGATCAGTGACTACGAACGAAAGGCCGGTAATCTTGACGCTGCTCGCAAAGCGCTGGAGCAGGCGAACAACCCGAACGACAAGAATAGCTTCCTGAGCCAACGGCTGGCAGAAAGTCGCCTGGAAACCCTCGGAGTCGCACTTCCCACCACCGTCCCGCAGCCCAAACCAGCGCCGCCCAAAATCAATGTTCCGCTCCTTGCCGTCGACGCTCCGGACAGTCTGAATACTCCTAACGATCCTGCACCCGCCCCGGAGCCTGCGCCCGCGCCTACCCCGGAACCAGCGCCCGCGCCTACCCCGGAACCAGCGCCCGTGCCAGCCCCGGAACCTGCTCCCGTGCCAGCCCCGGAGCCTGCTCCCGCGCCCGCCCCGGAGCCCGGCACGCCCTGACCAATCCATTTCAGGATTTGCCCTCCATCATCGTGAGATGGAGGGGACGAAGCCTAGCCAACCCGGCCATGCTCCCCATGCTGCTGGAAAGCACTCAAGCGGCCCTCCCGGTCGCTTGTTCACATCTCCTCACAGTTGCGATGCCAACAAAATTTGACATCGCCTGAAGGTTCTGACTTATTGAATTATCGTGTTTGAGAAGATTATCAGTAAGAACACAGAAGCCGCTGCTGCCGACACGCCTTCCGCTCCTCGTGCCGAACCCGCTCCCTCTGCGAGCCCGGACACTAATCACCTGGTCGCGATTTCAGCCGGAAAGCGAAATGTGCTGGGAAGTGACGTCGAGATCGAGGGAGAAGTCCGCTTCCAGGGCGATCTCATCGTGGGCGGTAGAATTGAGGGCAGGATTGTTTCGGAGGGTTCCCTGACCATCGGGGAAACGGCCCACATCAAGGCCGAGATCAAGTGCGGCTCGGTCATTGTCCAGGGCCGGGTGGAAGGGAATATCACAGCCACTGACCGTATCGAGATCTGCGCCCTCGCCGAGGTGACGGGCGACATCAAGGCCGGAGCCCTTTCCATGGAAGCGGGCGCCGTGTTCGTGGGCGCCTCTGCAATTGGGACCCCTCGCAACCAGCCCAAGGTAGTCGAAAAGACCCCCGAACTTCAGGAGGAGATGGCCGAAGTGCGCGCTGAGAGCGAGAAGGCTCCCGCTGCCTAGGAAGCCCCCCGGCCCCAGCTCTGCAAGGCTGGGATGAAGGCAGATCCGCGGATTCCGCAACGTTAGGACCACAATTTCTTCTTTGCCCCCGGCTCGGCATGAGCGAGCCTCCCGGCATGAGCACCTCTTCCCCTGCCCTTGATCTCAGGGAGGAGATTCTGCGCCTCAAGAACGAGCGCAACGCAGTGATCCTCGCGCACAACTACCAGATCGGCGTTATTCAGGATCTCGCCGATTTCGTGGGAGATTCCCTTGGGCTTTCCTATCAGGCACAGGAGACCGATGCGGAAGTGATCGCGTTCTGCGGAGTCCATTTCATGGCCGAAACCGCCAAGATCCTCAATCCGAACAAGACGGTGATCCTGCCCGACCGGGACGCTGGCTGTTCCCTGGAGCAGAGCTGCCCCGCACCTGCCCTCCAGAAATACCTGGAGGACCACGCGGACCGGAATTACTACGTCATCGCCTACATCAACTGCTCAGCAGGAGTGAAGGCCCTCTCGGATGTGATCTGCACCTCCGGCAACGCCATCCGCATCGTGGAACAGGCCCCCCCAGACCGCCCCATCCTCTTTGTGCCGGATGAAAACCTCGGGGCATGGGTCATGGAGAATTGCGACCGCAGGATGGACCTCTGGAAAGGGGCCTGCTACGTCCACGTTGAATTCACCCGCAACTCGATCCAGAAGATAAAGGATGAGTATCCTGACGCGGTGGTAGTGGCGCACCCGGAATGCACCACCGCAGTTCGCCTGCTGGCTGACGAAGTGTGCTCCACCGAGAAAATGATATCCTTCTGCCAGAACGCGGACGCCAGGAACATCATCGTGGTCACCGAGGGCGGGATGCTGCATCGTCTGCGCAAGGAAGCCCCTGGCAAAAATCTTATCGCCGGTCCCACCGACAACTGTGCCTGCTCCGAGTGCAGGTATATGAAGATGAATACCCTTGAGAAGCTCCACGCCTGCCTGGAGAACCTGGAACCCCAGATCGAGATCCCGGAAGGCATTCGCCGCAAGGCTGAAGCCGCGGTGGTGCGCATGCTGGAGCAGTCAAGGTGAGATAAAGGCAGCGGCCCTTGCAGACGGGCCAGACTGTTCCGCTGCGGATTCCGAACAATCCACCCTTTCGCTCGACAGCTCCCCAAGGCGCCCCTATCGTCTCCCCCCCCATTCCATCAAAGACTATGAAAACCACCACCATTGCCGCGTTCCTGAGCGCGGGCCTTCTCTTCACTGGGGCTCTCTCAGGCCAGGACACTCCTGCTCCCGGTAAGAAAGCGGAAGCCACCAAGGAGCCCTCAAAGGGTAGCCCCAAGGTCCAGCCCAAACCCGCTTCGGGCGGCCCCACCAATCCCGCAAAACCGGAAGAGCCCAAGGTCACCATGGATCCCAAGGAGATCCGGACCAAGACCTCCTACGGGTTCGGTTATCGCAACGGCCGGAACTTCACCAACCAGACTGGCCGCTTCGGGCTCCAGATCGATGACATTGACCGGGAGCAGTTCCTCAAGGGCCTCTTTGATGCCCTTGAACTGAAGGATTCCAAGATCGAACAGGAAAAGATCAATGAGGCCCTTAACCAGTTGAGCCTCGTCATCAGGGAGCGTGAAAAGAAAATCGCGCTCGAGAACAAGTCCGCTGGAGAAGCGTTCCTTTCTGAAAACAAGAAGCGCGAGGGAATCATCACCTCCAAGAGTGGCCTGCAGTATGAGATCCTCAAGAAGGGCGAAGGCGAGGTCTACCCTGCTCCGCCTGCGGGGCAGCGTCCAACCAAGCAATTCATGACCATCTATCGTGGCACCCTCATCGACGGGACGGAATTTGACTCCTCGAACGGCAAGGCCTCTTCCATGTCCCTCAACGTGATCCCGGGGTTCAAGGAAGCCCTCACCCAGATGCCGGTGGGATCAAAATGGAAACTCTTCATCCCGGCCGAGCTCGCCTACAAGGAGAACCGCCGCAGCGCCAAGCTTGGCCCCAATAGCACCCTCATCTTCGAACTTGAGCTGACGGAGTTGCGGGACCTTCCCAAGCCGCCCTCCCGCCCTCTCGCCCGACCAACACCCGGTCGCTCAGTCTCGCCTCCCGTGCGCGTCCCGGGACGCCCCGGCGCCAAAGCGGTATCCCCGCCAGTCCGGGTTCCCGTCAATCCTGGAACGGGTAAGTCTCCTGCCCCATCCACTGGAAAACCCAAGGCCCGGGCCGTCTCTCCGCCAGTGCGCATTCCTCCCGTTCCCGCAAAACAACCTGATCCACCCAAGCCGGATCCACCCAAGCCCTCCAAGGGTACTCCCAAGCCCAAATAGACAGTGGCCAACATCTCTCTCGGTCGTCAAATGGACAATTGACCCTCCAGGCGCTGCAATTCGGCAGCGCCTGTTTCGTTTCCGGTAGCCCGGAGGTCTACGCCCTGGCCATCCAGGAGGCGCAGCCCGGGACTCCTCCCTGGTCATAACTTACAACGTCTCATGCTGGTTAGGTCCTCGCTTCTGCTGCTCCCGATGGCATTGGCCTCTCTGGTGCTCTCCAGTTGTGCGGCCCGCCTGTCTACAGGGAAGCTGTCACCCTGCCCCGTAGCTGCACCCGCCCTCCAAAACTCTACCTTTACCTCGTTTGACGGCAATCAGTTCCCCTACCACAAATGGCTCCCCCTCGACGACAGTCCGCCTTCCGTGATAGTGGTGGGATTCCATGGAATCGCGGGAGCCTCCACGGACTTGAGTGTTCTCGGCAAGCACCTGCAGGAGCGCCACTCCCCGGTCGCAGTCTATGCTCCCGACCTGCGAGGACAGGGTAATGATCCAATCCCCTCGCGCCGGGGCGACATTCGAGACCAGCGGGACTGGTTTAACGACTTCGAGACCTTCACCCGCCTCGTTCGCCAACAACACCCCAAAGCACGCATCGTATGGTGCGGGGAAAGCATGGGCTCCCTTATCGCCCTCCATGCGGTAGCAACCTGCTCTTCAAGCAGAAATCCTCCCTGCGATGCCCTCATCCTTTCCTCCCCCATCGCCCACGTCCACGACGACTTCCCACAATGGAAACGGACTGCCCTGCGCTGGGGAGCAATTCTTTTTCCCCGGTGGAAAATCTCCCTGGAAAGGCTTTCGGGAGAGGATGAAGTGCGCGTCATCAGAGATGTGGTTCACCAGGACCAGGTCCAGACAAATTCCTACCACGTCTCTGCCTTCACCCTTCGTCTCCTTTATACTCTGGGCACCATGATTGAGTCATTGCCGGCACAAGCCACCCAGGTCAAATTGCCCGTCCTTCTCCTCCACGGAGGACACGACATCTTCTCCCATCCTGACGATGTGGAAGCCTTTTCCAAATGTTTCCCACCGGGCGCACGGGTAAAGCGTCACTTCTACCCGGAGAGCTACCACCTTCTCTTTTACGATCACAACCGGGAGCAGGTTCTTGCCGATATCACGAGCTGGATCGGTTCCCTAAACAGCCCCTGAGCAACTCAAGATTCAAGTTGCATTAGAGAGATGATTCTGGGCAGCTTTTCGCCTCTTCTTCGCCATGAACGAAAAATTCAGACTCGCAATCGCGGGAACAGGGGCGCTCTTCATGTTCTGCTCCTGCAATATCGGCACCAGGAACACCGGGGACTGGGAATTCCCCTTGGTCAAGGCCAGCCAGAAGAATTCCGTGGCAAGAAAGGCCGTCTCCTCCAATCCGCAAAAAGACCCCTTCCGCTCACCCGACGTCACCTCCCTGCCCGATGCCAATCCTGCTTCTGAGTCTATCCCCAAGCCTGCTCCTGGGCCCGGGCCGACTCCTGCACCTGCCCCGGGCAACTGACTACGGGGCTACAGAAATGCCCTAACGGGTAATGATGAGACTGAGACCGGGCCGACAGGGCCCCCACCCCCAGGACCTCCCACCTCTTCCTCCCCGGAAATCACCCACCAATCCACCAGGATAACCCGGCAGGAAATAGCGCATGGCGCGGGGATAGGAACCGGGAGACTGATAACCCCTGCGGAAATAGCCAAAGGCAGGTCTCACGGCAAGATAGCCCCTTGAGCGCCGCTCGCGCTCACGGATAACCCAGGCCGGCTCCCAGACCGGGGATTGAAAATTCCGGGCCTCCGTGCCCGTCAGGGTCCGCTTCACCGTCTTGACGACCTTTCCTTCAGCGCTATACCATGTCTCCTCTTCCACGATATCGGCAGTAGCGAAGGAAGCGGAAACGAGAGCGGAGATCCAGATGGCAAGATTCGCTTTCATGGTCATATGACGAATTCCCGTACATTGTATTCGTCCGATCCCCTCCTGGCAACCTGAAGTGCACAAGCAAATGCCCGAGAAAATCAAAATCCCTAAACACTTCAGGCCGGAACCCTTTTCCTACCATGAAGTTATCGAACTGAAAATCGATTCCCTGTCCAACCTGGGAGCGGGCGTGGGGCGAATTGACCGGACGGCTTCAGCAGAAGCGCATCGAGAAGGAGGCTGGGTAGTGTTCGTTCCATTCTGCTTGCCCGGCGAAACGGTTCGGGCCCGGATCTGGAAGAACGAAGCCAGTTGCTCACATGCTGACCTGCTGGAGGTGCTTACTCCCAGCCCCCGCCGCCAAGAGCCCCGCTGTCCTCTCTTCACCACCTGTGGCGGCTGCCAGTATCAGCATCTCGACTACGGGGAACAGCTTCGCTGGAAGCGCCAGCAGGTTGGCGAGCTCCTGCAACGCATGGCTGCGATCGACCATCCGGTTGAAGAGCCTGTTCCCTCCCCCGTGCCCTGGCACTATCGCTCCAAAATCACGCCTCACTTCCAGAAGCCACGTCCTGACCGGGAACTCAATATCGGTTTTCTTGCGACGGGATCACGTCGCAGGATTGTCGATGTCCCCCACTGTCCCATTGCAATGTCGGAACTGAACGAAGCCCTGCCAATCGAGCGGAAGCGCATTCAACAGGCTGCCTCCCAGGGGAAGTTCAGGAAAGGGGCGACTTTACTCCTCCGTGCAACTGCCGTGGGCGTTCACACCAATCCACGCGAAGTAGTGGAAGAACGGGTAGGCGATCTCACCTTTCGGTTCCTCGCCGGCGATTTTTTTCAGAACAACCCCTTTATTCTGCCCTCCTTTGTCGACTACGTCGCCAGGGAAGCCGCCCTCGACAGCCGTTTTCTGGTAGACACTTACTGTGGTTCCGGTCTCTTCACCCTCTCCCTTGCCCGGCACTTCGAGGAAGTGGCCGGGGTGGAGGTCTCGGAGTCTTCCGCCGACTGGGCCCGCCAAAATGCGAACGAAAACAAGCTGCACAATGTCACCATCCTGACCGCTTCCGCCGAACACATCTTCAAGGAGATCCCCTTTCCGGCTGCAGAAACCGCGGTCGTAATTGACCCTCCCCGCAAGGGCTGCGGCCCCGAGTTTCTGGAGCAACTCTTCTCTTACGGTCCACACCGGGTAGTCTACGTCTCCTGCAATCCCGCCACCCAGATCCGTGACCTGAAGGAATTCAATGCTCGTGGATACTCCCTGCTCAAGGTGCAACCCTTCGACCTCTTCCCTCAGACAAAGCACCTTGAATGTGTCGTGACCCTGGAACGGACTCGCACGTGATCACTGCGCTCTGGCCACCTTGAGCACAAACGTGTTCATTTCCTCCTCGCGCTCTGTAATCTGTTCCGCGAGACGCAACTGTGTCCGGGCGCGGTCCAGGTTCTGGTTCTCCCGGTGAACCCGGAAGTACTGATCGCCGTTGAGATGGTCGGTCAGAAACCGCATCCCGAGTTCAATTGAGATGAGTCGGCCCGAAAAGGCCATCTGCGCGATCTCGGCCTCGTTGAGAACTCCTCCGGCCGAGGCAAGGTATCCTTCCACCAGGGCCTCAAACACCCCGATACGCATCTCCACTTTTGTGAGATCGCGTTCGTCCTCCGCAGCCGGATTTGTAGCAGTCCGAACCAGGTCGCCAAAGTCGTAGAGACTGAGCCCTGGCATGACCGTATCGAGATCGATCACGCAGACTGCCTCGTCCGTCTCCATATCAAACAGCACGTTGTTGATCTTGGTGTCGTTGTGCGTGATGCGCAGTGGAAGGTCCCCATCGTCCTTGAGCCTGAGGAGTCTGTCGACCGCATCCTCGTTCCGGCGCACGAACTCCAGTTCCGGTTGTACCTCGGCGACTCGTCCACAGGAGTCCCGCTCCACCGCCTCCATGAGGGACTGGTAACGCTGTCGCGTGTCGTGAAAATCGGGGATGGTCTCCACGATCTCATCCGGGGGCAGATCGCTGACGAGGTCCTGGAAGGCCCCAAAGGCATGTCCCGCCTCGAAGGCCTGCCGGGTGTTTTCCACCACATCATAAGTCTGACAACCCTCGAAGTAATTGTAGCAGCGCCAGATTCCACCCCCGTCTCCATACCCGTAAAAGCGCCCGGTCTTGTGCGGGTAAAGGTTCAGGGTCTGTCCTCCAAGATCCCGCTTCTTGCGCAATACCTTCCAGTTGATGTGGGAAGTCACGCATTCCACGTTGCGCATCACCGCAAGAGGATCCTTGAACACCTTCTCGTTGATGCGTTGCAGGATATAGCGTCGACGCTCGCCATCCTCCAGTTCATATGTCGCGAGATAGGTCGAATTGATATGACCGCTCTTTACTTCTTCTCCCACCACATACTGGCCCTCAATCGCAAACTGGTCAGCAATCCCGCGTACAAGTGCGGCAGTTTCCCGCGAGAGTGGTTGGACAGAGGTTTGGTTAGCCATGCAGACGGAAACGAAGTGCCCAAGCCCTTACAGAATGAATGATCTAACTCAACTCTTGAATCACGAGAGCTGGGCCTTTTAATCGAACCGCCGTGGCCCTCAACCCCAATATCCCCTTTCACTCCACAGGCCTGCCGGAAGACATGGCTGTGCTCAAAAGGGCCCTTGAAACAACTCTCGCCAAAATTCCCGGGGCGCATGGTGCGGGGGCCGAACAACGCATTCTTAACCTGGCCTGCGGACGGGCTGACGAGACCGGCGTGCTGGCTGATGTATTCGGCAGGGAAGGAGAACGCCTCGAAATCGTAGGCGCTGATATCCGTTCGGCGGAGATCGAGGAAGCCAACCTTCGTTGGGGCACAGCGAAGGGCAATGACATGCACACACGCTTCCATGTGGAAGATGGCAAACGTTTCCTCGCATCCATGTCATCCAGCGAACGGTTTGATCTCACTTTCATGCGCCACCAGAATTTCTGGAACAACCCCGTCCTCTGGGCCCAGATGTTTGAGGGCGCACTGCGTCAACTCAGCGACGACGGCCTCTTTGTCATCACATCCTACTTTGATGTGGAACACGAACTGGCCTGCCGGAAACTCACGGACCTGGGCGCGGTCAAGGTCGCTGAGCACCGCAACCCCCATTCCCGGAAACTTTCCGACGCTCCCGGCAAATCGGTCGACCGGCATATTGCGGTCTTCCAGCGCCCATCCCCATCAGGAGCGGGAGCATGACCTGAGCCTCCGCCCCGGTCCCTTGGCTTCTCGATCACCCAAACCAGAGAAGCCGACAAAGCGGCCAAACCCACAAGGCCACTTTGCCGGCTCCTGAAATCCGGTGATCTTTGTTTACGCGGAAATGCACCTAATTGTGCTCAGCGACGCGTTGTGCAAATTTCTCGTTTTCTTCTTCCGAGCAACGGCGCACTCCGTTGCCGACCTGCTTGAGCAAGGCAATCAGATAGGCATTCAGAAAGTACTCCTTGAGCAGCAGTTCGCGGCTTTCTCCTTCCGTGGCTTTGTGGCGAATCTTCATACTAATCAAAATGGTGTGGTGTTAATCGTTGGACGGAACAGCAGCGTTCCTTGTTCGAAACTTCTGGGATTAATTAACCCTTACTCAAATGAGCGCCTGCGCAATGCAATCCTGTGTCTCAATCCGGTTACAATAACTGGTTTGCGTTATTACCACAGAACAGCGTCCAGCCTTACAGGCGGCCTGTCCGCAGCAGGTCGACGTGTCGACTAAACGGAATCGATTTCGCGCACCACGATCCTCATCCCGTCCTGTTCCAGGACCCTCACTTTCGCACCTTTACTGATAAACGCACCGTCGGCCACCACGTCGAGTTCCTGACCCGACAATACCGCCTTCCCGGACGGGCGCAGATCCGTGAGAGCCTCCCCGGTCCAACCCACCCGCTCTTCAGATCCAGCCACCGCCGCCGTGTCGTCAAGGGATGCCCCGCCAGCCAGTTCCTGCTTCGCGATGAAAGCACGGAAGATTGGTGTATTCGGCAGGAAGCGCATGAGCAGGAGAACCAGGATGCAGCCGCCTACAAGGCCTGCTCCTAGGGTGAGCGCTGGCCCGCGCAGAAGATCCAGGAGGTTCCCTGAGAAATCCCCCACCTTCCAGTCGTTCCAGTCGATCTTGTCGACCGTTCCGAGAAGGAGGGCCCCGAGCATGCATAACACCCCCAGGATTCCGGTCACACCCGTTCCCGGGATGAGGAACAGTTCCACTGCCACCAGGATCACCCCGAGGAAGAAGAGCGCTACGAGTTCGTAGTTTGCCAGGTTTCCCGCGATATAGTTCCCAAAGAAGAATATTCCGAAGGCTAGAAGAGAGATCGCTCCACCTATCCCGAATCCTGGAGCCTTGAGCTCGGCATAGGCAGCCGCCATGCCGACCAGGATAAGGAGGAACGACCACTTCGACACCCACCAGGCGAAGCTCTCAAAGGCCGTCGCTTCGGCCCTCACGATGGCAACCCCTTCCATTCCTTCCAGCTCCGCAATCTCCTCAATACTGCCTGCCACCGCCTTGGCCAGCAGAGGCTTGCCGTCCCGCAGAGAGGTCGCTTCGCTGGCGGTGAGGGTGAGCAGTTCTCCAGCCCTGACCACCACTTCCCCAAAGACCCGGTCCCGGTCCTCGGGAATCATCATGGACCGGATCAGTTCGGGGTCGTGACCTTTCTTCTCCGCCACGCTGCGGATCTGTGCCTCAAAGGAACTATGGAGCTTCTTGCGCATCATGTCCTCAATCTCCGCTCCACTACCACTCACAAGGCCCGCCGCACCAATGGTGCCCTCCGGGCTCATGTAGATTCCGTCCGTTGCCACCGACATGAGAGCCCCCGCACTCAGGGCGTTCTCGTTCACAAAAGCGTAGCAGGGAATCTTCAGTCGCGTAATTTCCGACATGATCTCCTTGGTCTCATAGGCATAGCCCCCGGGAGTATCGAGATCGAAGAGGACTGCCCGGGCCTTCTCGTCTTCCGCCCGCCGTAGCATGCGTCGCCAGAACCTGAAGCTCTGCTTGTTCATCAAATCATCCCGTCCCACCTTCAATACCACCAGCTTGCCCTCAAAACTCTCCTCCTTCAGTTTGCCGGGCAGGTCATTCTGACTCTTCTCTTCCCCAGCCTCTTCCCCGGGGGCTTCGGCCAGTCCGGCAGGAGCAGCCTTTTGAAGCGCAGGGGCAGGTCGGGTCCCTCCCTTTATCACACCCGTTCCGGACAAACCCGTCTCTCCGAGCAGTTCCCCCATGTCCTTGACCTGTGCCGCAGCGAGAAGGGGCTTTCCCTCCACCTGCGAAGCGGCCTCCTGCGCCGTCAGGGTCAGGACAGTCCCCGCGGGAACGACAAGATCACCAAAGCGGCGTTGCTCTTTTGACACCTCCAGCATGGCCTGGATCAACTCCAGGGCATGCCCCTGTTTAGCAGCCACCGTCCGGATCTTGGCGAGCATGAGGCTGTCCCGCTGCTGCTTCCCCGCCTCGTCCCCCTCCTTTTCGCCAGCCAGCAAGCCTGCCCCCCCGATCAGGGATTCCGGAGTCACGTAAATCGTCTGGGTAGAAAGGGCCAGGAGCGCTCCCGCTCCGAGGGCCGTCCCCTCGATCAGGGCATAGCTGGGCACCTCAAGGTTCGCCACCTGCCCCATCAACTTTTCCGTCTCCCGTACATAGCCCTTCCCAGCGTCGATCCGAAAGACCACGGCCCGCGCTTTTTCCTTCTCGGCCCGGGCCAGAACCGTCGCCCACTCCTTGAACTTCCGGAGATCCATCAGGCTTTTCTCTCCCACTTCAATTGCAACTACCATGCCCTCGTAGCTCTGCTCCGGGGCGGCCTCCACCGGACTGGCTTCGGGTATGGTATTCGTGACCGACGGATTCTCCCTGGCGGATCCGATGACGATCGCGCCCAGTATGGCTGACACTCCAAGAATCACGTGTTTCATGCCCTCACTATAGAACCGATTTTCATGCGCTTGGCGAGAAAATCACATCTCTTCACATTCTCTCCCCCCTAGATGAATTGGCAAGCGCCCCGGTCCCGCTAGGATCGGCTGCCGATGCCGCGCATCCCAGATGAAATTGTCCAGCAGGTCCTCGGTGCGACCGACATCGTAGACCTCATTGCATCCTATGGGCTCGACCTCAAGCGGGCAGGCGCGGACTTCAAAACCCACTGCCCTTTTCACAACGAAAAGACCCCCTCTTTTAATGTCAGCCCGGGCCGGCAATCCTATCGCTGCTTTGGCTGCGGCGAAGGCGGAAATGCGGTGGGATTCGTAATGGCTTATGAAAATCTCCCTTTCCCAGAGGCCCTCCGCAAGCTGGCCTCGCGAGCCAGCATCACCATTGAAGAGGCTGAGTATGACCCCCAGGAGGACCGCCGGCGCCGACGTCTCAGCCGACTCAAGCTCCTCCACAACCAGGCTGCGCGCTTCATGCATACGCTCCTCCTTGAGGATCCCGCTGCCGAGCACGCCCGTCAGTATCTGAAATCCCGTGGATACAACCGCGAGATGGCCGCCCGCTGGACGGTGGGCTGGATGCCACAAAAAACAAACCTGTTCCTCGATTGGGCCCGGGAAGCCGGTTTCACGGGCAAGGAGCTCATCCGCTCGGGCATGACCAAGCTCAAGGACGAAAACAATCCCAGGGCTGGCCTCTGGGTGCGTTTTGGCGATCGCCTCATGTTCCCCATCCACAACGAACGGGACGATGTCATCGCCTTCAGTGGACGTAAGCTGCGGGAAGAGCAGGGCGGCGGAAAGTACATCAACTCCCCTGAGACTCCCATCTTCAAGAAAGCGAACGTGTTCTTTGGCCTCCACAAGGCCATCCGCCACATGAGGGATTACGCCGTGCTCTGCGAAGGGCAGCTCGATGTAATCGCCTGTCACGAGGCCGGGGTTGAGAACGCAGTCGCAACTCAGGGCACTGCCTGTACCAGTGAACATGCTCGTCTCCTCAACCGCTATACCAACACGCACAAGGTGGTGATCTGCTACGACTCGGACCCTGCCGGACACGATGCGGCTGCCAAGGCCTTTTTGGAGTTGGCAGCCTACGGAATGGATGTGCGGGTAGCTAATATGCCAGCGGGTGAGGACCCCGACTCGCTTATCAAGTCAGCGGGATCGGATGCCTTCCGTGCCCTCCTGGAAGAATCCGCGGAGTTCTTCGACTACCGGCTGCGCTACCTCGCCGAAGAAAACAATCTGGAAGATCCTGGAACCAAGGCACGGGTGGCACGGGAACTCGCTCCGCTCCTCAATGCTCTCTCTGACAAGAATGCCCAGGAGGCATCCATCAACTTCGTAGCGACCCGTCTCGGACTCGGCCCGGACGGAATCCGTCAGACGGTAGTGGACGCAGCCCGTCGACCCACCCGGCACCGTGAGCGGAAAGAAGAGGTCTCCGTAGTGGCATCCACCCCGGTCGACCGGGAACTCGGGATCCTGGCCGCCCTCGCTCTCCAGTCCCACGAGGTTCTCGACTTTCTCTGTGATCAGACCGAGCAACTCCTCCTCGGAACGGAAGGACGTGAGGGTGAAGCCCTCCTGCGGAGCATTCTCACCGCCAGGCCGGACGTTCCGGAACCTGCCGCCGTGAACACCTTCCTGCAGAAGCAGACCCGGGAAGACCAGGCCACGCTGCTCACTGTCCTTGAAGATCCTACCCCTGCGGATCCTCTCACCGCTGCCACCGAGATCCTGGGAAAACTCGCCGAGCAAGGAATCCTCCGCCAACTGGAAGCCCTCGGGGCCCGTCTCAAAAGCCCCGGCCTCACCGATGGGGAGGCGGAGGATGCCATACAACAGATCACTGAGCTGCAAAGAATGCGCTCGGAGGCCAAAAATCCTTGACCTCCCCATAAACCTCAAGAACAGTTCCGCTCGCTTCTGGGAGCCAAGCTCCCTGCTTGCTATAATGGGAGAATTGTATCCCGGTCCCAGTTACTCCGAATAGGCCCATGGCGAAAAAGAAAGTCGCGCCCAAGAAGTCCGCCAAGAAGAAGTCCGCCAAGAAGAAGGCAGCCAAGAAGGCAGCCAAGAAGGTCGCCAAGAAGGTCGCCAAGAAGGGCGCCAAGAAGGTCGCCAAGAAAAAGGTCGCCAAGAAAAAGGCAGCCAAGAAGGCCCCCAAGA